>NZ_FQVB01000072.1 GCF_900129305.1 Desulfacinum infernum DSM 9756
TGTCGCACTATGCAGCATATAGATGACAAACTTGGGTTAACTCAAAAGCATGGGCCCAACGCCTATCGCGAGGCAAGAAAAACGAGCACCACCCATCCGCCGACAGACACTTCCCCTGCGCTCAACGATTTGCTTCAGCCGCCCCGCGTAGCCAGGGAGCGCAGCGACCGAGCGGAGCGGGGTCGGCTGCAAGCAATGTTAGGCGCGTTGCTTCTTGCAACCAACCACTCAATTGGCCTTTCTGAGCCCCCTCAGCTCTTTTTTGAGTGCTTCGAACGCTTCGATCTCATCTAGCAGCGTTCTTGGAGTCGGCTTCTGCGCTCCCAATGTATCACTATGTAGATGTCCTTCGATGTACCGCGAAAGACGCTCGTGACCTACGACTACTTTCTCAACAATCGATCTGTCGCACACGACATCCTTCAAGCGTCCAGGACTTATGCGCTCATCAAACCGCAGAACGACTTCGTTGAGGAGCTCAAAAATGATGAACGCCTCGTAGCACGTACGGAGAGCGCCGAATCCGTCTCGCAACAGCGCCTCCTGCTCTGCAGCGGGTGCGTCTTTGGCCTTTGCGTAGATCTCGCGTGCTCGCGTAGGCTTACGGTAGTCTCGCTCCAAGGCGGGGCTGTTGTTCAAGAACACGTAGCCTGGTCTATCGTCTTGATCACCTCGCTTTATCCAATGCGTTACGATGTCCACTAGTTCCTGCTCGCACCGCTGCTTGAGAAAATAGAGAAAAGGAAGGTCGTGTGTGAAGACAATCACCTGCCGCCGCTTGGCTTCTTTCGCCAGAATCGATGCGATCAGTCCTCTCCACTCCAGGTCAAGAGAAGTGACTGGGTCATCTAATATGACCGCACTGCTGAACGTGTCGAGCGCGACCTCGGTCAGGAAGTCTGCCAGGGCAACGGCACGCTTCTCGCCTTCACTCAGCACCTTGTCCGGTGTTGCCATATCTGCAGGAGCGGATGGGTCAGTCTCCACAACAATCTGCTTATAGACCTCACCCTTACGTCCTCTAGTCGCCACCCTGACCTTAAGGGGCCGCCCCAAGTCCTTGAGCATCTGTTCAAACAACTCGATATAGCGATCGGTGACCAATTGACTGAACAATTGGTTGTGTTTTCTTGTGATGTGTCTGGTACTTCCACCTACTTTCTCAGCCTGGCGTGCCCAGATTCTCTTCTTCACGTACTCCTCAATTTCAGGAAGGTGCTTGCCAAGTAGCGCGCGGTGTTGCAGATCTCGCCTCTCTTGTTCTAGTTTCACTATCTCTGCGGCGATATCTTTCTCCTGTAGATCGTCAAGTTGCGCTCTCAGCGATTGGGCAATCAACTCAACATCTTTAACGCCGCTTTCGGGAAGAGGAGAAAGAGCTATCTCTGTCGAGTGGTCGGCAAGAGCTGCGAGAATCTGGCCTCGCCTTACGTAGCAGGCAGCGATGAACCCCTTGACCTTTTCCAGTACCGCCGGATCGTGCTCCTGCAAATGTCGGTATGAGACAGACTGATCATCAAAGAAATCGAGATCGAGTTCCTGTAGAGCATTGCGTTTTTCTTCCAAGACACTCTGTGCCTTTGCTAGTTGTTCCTGCGCCTCCCCTTCAAGCAATGCCCACAATCGAAGCAGCAGATCGCGTGCCTGGGGTGACAACGGCTGCTGGCACAACAAACAAAGACTATCAGCCTGAGGATACGGTGCATCTGGAGTTTGTTCAGCATCAGCCAGAGCCTTTGCCGCCTCAATGAATCGATACCAGACTTCACTGCCCGTTTGCGTGAAGTGCTCCGACCTAAACTGGTCAACGCTGACACGCTGGGCTGCGGTCTGTCGGTTGAGATAGGCCTTCACCGCTTGACGGATTTCCTCGGCAATCTCCTCACTCAATCTATCTTGTATCTCACACAAACGACCGGCCAAAAGATTTAGGTCTTCCACGCGCTGTTTAAGATCGGCTACCTGTCTGGAAACATCTCGGGCCCTAAGACGAGCAATCTCGATATCCAATTCATCAATCCGCCTCTTTTCCTCCGGAGTGAGAGCAGCTATCTGTCGCAACGCTTCAAGGTCTGTATCGGGACCGAGACTGGCGATCATTTCACTGATTTTCGAATCTCCGTGAAATAAAGCATCGAAGTTGTGCGGTTCACTGCATTTGTCCACTCTGGCTTTCAAGCAAGCCCGAACCTTGTCCGTGACTTCCGCCAGTCGGGTGAGATACGAGAGGCCCGCGGGCGAGAAGCTGAGCGCGTTTGATGCAGTCAGGTGTACCCGTACGCTGGTGCTGTCAAAGACATAGCACGACCCAAGTTCAGGACACTCCCTCCCGATTTGGTAGTGAATCACACGATTGCCAGTCTGATCCTTTATTTCTATATGGGCCGATAATGCAACTGTTTCGTCTATGGGGCGCGTCACATCGGGAAGCACTTCCCGATCACCTCGGGTGAATCCAGCACAACCAAGTACCCGAGCGTACCCTGATTTGCCAGAGCCATTCCCCCCATAAACTGCTGTCATCGCCGGACCGAAGGAGAGAGTCTGACCTGGCACCAAGGCGTTAACGTTCTGGAGGTTCGAGATCTTGATCAGCCGCACGGGCGCGGCAGGCTGGGCACTGGCATCAGCATCTTTCGGGAAGCCCAGGGTAGGCCGCTGTCCCTTGGGCTTTGTCAGACCAGCATCCTCCAAGAGATATTGGAGCAGTTCGTCATAGTCCTCATCGGTAAAATTGACCCCGGCAACAATCTTGTCCAGGGCAGCTTGTTCCCAATAGGGCAAGGTCGTCGCCCAGTGGCTCAGTTGTGTGAGAATGCTCATACCTTTTTCCTCACTTTTCCAACAGTGAGCGAAAATACGGTTTGCATTGACATACCCATACCCATTGCGCCTAACTTCTTATTTTACACAATCTCCAGTAGTAAGATAGTGATCGGCCCCCATAATGACATTGGCTAGCTTTCAAGTTTGTCTTTGTCAAGAAGAAAGAAGGGAAAGTGGATGTTAATGGCCAACTAAAATGACCCACCTACGGCCATCAAAAATGACCCACCTTGAGGATGCATTGGCGATGATTTGGCCGTACAACCCCATC
>NZ_FQVB01000002.1 GCF_900129305.1 Desulfacinum infernum DSM 9756
GTAACGGAGGTGCGCGAAGGTTCCCTCAGGCTGATTGGAAACCAGCCGTAGAGTGTAAAGGCATAAGGGAGCCTGACTGTGAGAGGGACACCTCGAACAGGGACGAAAGTCGGTCTTAGTGATCCGGCGGTTCCGTATGGAAGGGCCGTCGCTCAACGGATAAAAGGTACGCCGGGGATAACAGGCTGATCTCCCCCAAGAGTTCACATCGACGGGGAGGTTTGGCACCTCGATGTCGGCTCATCGCATCCTGGGGCTGGAGCAGGTCCCAAGGGTTCGGCTGTTCGCCGATTAAAGCGGTACGTGAGCTGGGTTTAAAACGTCGTGAGACAGTTTGGTCCCTATCTACCGCGGGCGTAGGAACTTTGAGGGGATCTGTCCCTAGTACGAGAGGACCGGGATGGACGGACCTCTGGTGTCCCAGTTGTTCCGCCAGGAGC
>NZ_FQVB01000053.1 GCF_900129305.1 Desulfacinum infernum DSM 9756
ACGGAAGTTAAGCTCCTCAGCGCCGATGGTACTGCGTGGGTAACCGCGTGGGAGAGTAGGTCGCCGCCGACCCATTCTTATAGAGGCCGGATCTCATACGAGATCCGGCCTTTTTGCGTTGGGCCCCTCCGGTTTGGACCCCTCGGGGATTCGGCCGGGTTTGCCTACGGTTGTAGTAGGGGCGACCGGCCGGTCGCCCCTACTACTTGAAATCGCGAATCCCAGGCGTTAGTGTTCTTCCTGTAAGACAAAGTGCGGATGAAACCACGAAGCGGAGCAAGGGGATGCGCCTGCACGATGTGAAAACCTTCTTGAGGGAGCAGCCGTCGAAGGACCTCTATTACGTGGGCTTTCTAAAGATCAACGGCGGATGGATTCCCTTGTGTGTTCTGAGGGAGCCCGGCGTGAGTGAGCGTTTGGACACCATGCTCGTGGGCCGAGGGTACGAGCCCGTAAAGGAGGCCGTGGACGCCTACGCCGATCAGGTGGCCGCCGTCCAGGAGACCTTTGTGCAGTATCTTCTGGTGGAAGAAATCGCAAATTTGGTGGAGCGGTACGGAGTTTCCTGGATTGGCGAGCTGGAGTCGGATACGGAGGGCGGCTGCGACTGCGGTTGCGGGTGTGGGTGAGAGCCCCCATGCTCCGACGACAAGGGAGGCGATGATGGCTCGCATCATTTACTGTCATCCGGCGAAGACCAGGTATGCTTTCCATGTTTATACGGATCTGGATTTTTGGGACGCGCGGAAGATCCTGAAAGACATAGCCACAGTGAAGCGAAACTTCGGCCAAAATCCCCCCGGGGATGAATTTCCGACCCAGATCGTCCTGGAGCAGGCCCCGCCCTGTGTGATGGAAGCGGTCAAGAGGAGGTTGGAGCGGGCCATTGCGTCTCCCCCCCGGCACGTGGTGGTCCAGGCCCTTCTCATGGAGGATTTCTTTGAGTTCGACACCTCCGACTATTTTCCTCCCCGCTGGTCCCGGTCCCAGAGGGAACACTTCCTGCGGTTCAGGCTGCCCACTCAGCACGGTATTTTGAACAGCCCTTATAATACCTACCGGTTGGATTGGCATGGGACACGGGTTCGGGTGGTCCCTGTGAAACGAAGCACAAAGCACGACCCGGTGATCCGCACTCGCAAAGATGCCAAGCGCCATGAGATTGTTCCCACCTGTTTCTAGAAACCTTCAATATCTTTAGATATAGTGTGTTTGGGGGGTTGGAGGGCCTCTGGCCGAAACCGTGCAAAGGGGTGGCTTGTGCATCCGGCCAAAACGAGTTGACAATCGGACATTGATCCTATATGGATAGGTGTCTCATAGGTTGGGCGGTTACGTGCGCTTTTTCGCACGGCTTCGCCCCGGTAGCGGTCCTTCCCCGAAACCCATGGCCCATTGACGCTCGGCAGGCATATGTATGGCGGGACGCATGACCCTTCAATCAGAGAAAGCCCACTCTTTCCCAAAGGGGGCTGCATCTCTGTCCAAAATACGCGGACGCTCGACTGTAATTCATCGTTTTATAAGCTTCTTTGCTGGTTTCAGGGCTTTGCCGTGAAGGGGCTCTTCGATCCCCCCGGAGGATGCCCTGTGGCCGTTGGAATTTAGTTGTTGTTACGGAAGTTCTTGCCAATCGTTTGGAAGCAGGAAGAGGAGGAGAGACCCCACAAGAGCAATGGGCTGGTGTCTTAAATGAAAATTTGCACAAACTTCGAAAGGAGGGAGTAGCCTTGGCGTTCGAACCTGCAAAACAAAAATACACTGGAAGCATCCGCGAAGTGGTTCTCGGAACCGGCGACAAGGCGGTGAAGATTGGCGGCCGTTCGGCCTACCCCTTTTACACCTTTGAGGGGGAGATGCCCAATCCTCCCAAGGTCGCCATGGAGATCTGGGACAAGGACCCCAACGGGGAATGGTCAGAAGTGGCTCTGGAGCCCTTCAAGGACGTGGTGAGCGATCCGGTGGCTTGGGCCAAGAAGTGCGTGGAAGAATACGGCGCCGAGATCCTGGTCATCCAGACCAAGAGTGCTGATCCCAACGCGGAAAACAAGCCGGCGGTGGAGGTTGCCGAAGTCGTCAAGAAGGTGGTGGACGCAGTGGATGTTCCCGTGGTGGTTTGGGGTGTGGCCAACCACGAGAAGGACACCGAGGTGATGCGGGCGGTTGCGGAAAAGTGTGCCGGCAAGAACGTGGCCATCGCTCCGGTGGAGGAAGGCGACTACAAGCAGATCGGTGCCGCATGCCTCGGCTACAAGCACACGGTGGTGGCTTCCTCTCCCATCGACGTCAACCTTGCCAAGCAGCTCAATATCCTGCTCAACAACCTGGGTGTTCCGGAAAACAAGATCGTGATTGACCCCACCACGGGTGGCTTGGGCTACGGCTTGGAGTACACCTATTCGGTGATGGAACGCATCACCCAGGCGGCCCTGACTCAAGGCGACGACAAACTCCAGCAGCCCATCATCTGTAATGTGGCCAACGAAGTCTGGAAGTGCAAGGAAGCCAACCAGACCACGGAAGAGGCCCCCGAGCTGGGCGACCAGAAGACCCGCGGTGTGATGATGGAAGCCGTAACGGCCATCGACCTGCTGCTGGCCGGAGCGGATGTGGTGGTCATGCGCCACCCCGAGGCCATCCAGCTGGTGAAGGGCTTCATTGAAAAGATGATGTAAATACGCCCGATCTCGCGGCGCAGCAATCGCCCCAGGAAGGGGAAGTGAGGTGTTCTATGGCCGAAGAGAAAAAGAAAAAAGAATACAATTTCAGGGAATTTTCCACGTGCGAGGCCACGATCCAGATGCTGCAGAAGGCGGCGGCGGACGGGGTGGAGACGGCCTTTCAGCGGGCGGCCGAGATGAAGGCGTGCCCCATCGGGGCGGATTCGGCCTGTTGTAAGCACTGCGCCATGGGGCCGTGCCGTCTGAACTCGAAGGATCCCTACTCCAAGGTGGGGGTGTGCGGGGCGACCATCGACACCATCGCGGCCCGGAACTTCGCCCGCATGGTGGCTTCGGGCTGTGCGGCCCATACGGACCACGGCATGAGCATGCTGGACGTGTTCCGCGAGGTGGTGAACGGCCGCATCGCCGACTACAAGATCAAGGATGAGGAAAAGCTTCGGAGCGTGGCGGCGAGCATCGGCATCGAGGTGGAAGGCCGCGAGACCATGGAGATCGCCAAGGATCTCTATGAGGAACTGGAGCGGACCTACACCCAGGTGGACGGCGAGATTCCGTTCGTGAGCCGTGTTCCGAAAAAGACCCTGGAGACCTGGCGAAAGCACGGGGTGGTCCCTCGTGGGGCCATGCGCGAGATCATGGAGATCATGCACCGGTCCCACATGGGCGTGGACCAGGACTACGAGAACATCGTGAAGCAGTGTTCGCGGACGGCCCTGGCCGACGGCTGGGGCGGGTCCATGGTGGCCACGGAGATTTCCGACATCCTGTTCGGAACCCCCAAGCCGCTGGTGGCGGGCGTGAACATGGGCTTCTTGAAGGAAGACCATGTGAACATCATCGTCCACGGCCATGAGCCCAATCTGTTCGAGTCCATGATCGACTCGGTGAACGATCCGGAACTGGTGGCCAAGGCCAAGGAAGCCGGGGCCGCGGGGATCAATCTGTTGGGCATGTGCTGCTCGGGCGCGGAAGTGCTTTCCCGGCACGGGGTGCCCCATGCGGGTAACTTCATGAGCACGGAGGCGGTGATCGCCACGGGCGCCGTGGACGCCATGGCGGTGGATGTGCAGTGCATCAAGCAGGCCCTGGTGCAGATGAGCGAATGCTACGGGACGAAGTTTTTCACCACCAACCCGCGGGCCAAGATCGAAGGGGCTCAGCACGTGGAGTTCCACGAGCATGAGCCGAGAAAGTGCACCAACAAGGTGGTGGAGATGGCCATCGAGCGGTTCAAGAACCGTCCGGGTCGGGTGGTGATTCCGCAGCGCCGCGACATGGGCGTGCACGGGTTCAGCCACGAGTACATCAACTACATGCTGGGCGGGACGTTCCGCGGCAGCTACACACCGCTCAACGACAACATCATCAACGGCCGGATCCGCGGCGTGGCGGGCGTGGTGGGCTGCACCAACCCGCGGGTGAAGCAGGACTGGGTGCACGTGGAGCTGGTCAAAGAGCTCATCAAGAACAACGTCTTGGTGGTGCAGACGGGCTGTTCGCAGATCGCGCTGGCCAAGGCGGGGCTCATGAAGCCGGATGCGGCGGTTCTGGCCGGCGACGGCCTGGCGGAGGTGTGCGAGACGGTGGGCATGCCGCCGGTCTTGGGCTGCGGCTCGTGCGTGGACAACAGCCGGATCTTGATTGCCTGTGCGGAGATGGTCCGCGTGGGCGGGCTGGGAGAGAGCATCGCGGATCTTCCGGTGGCGGGAGCGGCGCCGGAGTGGATGAGCGAAAAGGCCATCAGTATCGGCCAGTACTTTGTGGCGTCGGGTGTGTTCACGGTCTTCGGCGTGACCTTCCCGACGATTAAGGAGACCAAGTTCCACAAGCTGCTCTTCGAGGGCCTGGAGCAAATGGGCTTCGGCAAGTGGGGCTTCGCCGCGGATCCCTACGAGATGGCCCGGATGATGATCGACCATATCGACAAGAAGCGGGAAGCGCTGGGCATCATGGGTCCGCGCGAACGCAAGCTCTTCGACATGGCCGACCGTCGCGCCCTGGATTAGGAGTGTCCGGCGGGCGCCGTTTCGCGCACCATCGAACCACGGCGCCCGACCGCACAATCTCCGGTTGGAAACCGGAAGAGGCGGTCCTTCTAGCGAGCCAACGCCCTTAAGAAAAGGAGTTTTGATATGTCTCGGTTAGTCGCATTTGCTGCGATCCAAGGTGCCTACAACATCGTGTCCAAGGCCGAGGGGAAATTCAGGGAGGCCATGGACAAGTACGGGCCGAACCAGCCGTTGGAATTTCCCAACACGGCTTATTATCTGCCCATCATCTATTCGATTTTGGGGATCAAGGTGGAAAAGCTGGCCGATGCCGAGCCGGTCCTGGAGCGCTGCAAGAAGCTCCTGCCTCCCCACATCAAGGGGCGGATCCACACGCCGTACCTGGGCGGCACGCTGGATGCCGGTATGGCGGCAATCCTGGCGGAAGAGATCGTGGAAGCCATCCGCTACGTGGAAGATCCGGATTTCTACCTGCCTACGGAAGACCCGGATCTGGAAAACGGGCGGATCTGGCTGGGCGCGGCAGATGATACCATCATGCGCAAGCGCGGTATCGAATTCGTGGACGGCAGCGCACCCGGTTTCGCCGCCATCGTGGGCGCCGCCCCGGATCCGGAAACGGCCAAGATGATTGCGGAAGAGTATCAACGCAAGAATCTTTACGTCTTCATGTGCGCCAACCAGGCCGGCACCACCTTCACGGAACAATTGATCGAGGCCGGCGTGCAGATCGGTTGGTCCACGCGTCTGGTTCCGTTCGGCCCCGACATTTCCGCCGCCGTCTTTGCCCTGGGATTTGCCAATCGCGCGGCCATGGCGTTCGGCGGCGTGGAACCGGGAGACTATCGCAAGATTCTCCTTTACAACAAGGACCGTATCTTTGCGTTTGTGAACGCCTTGGGTGAGGTAAACGCCGAATGGGCGGCCAATGCGGCGGGTGCCATCAACTGGGGCTTCCCGACCATCGCCGACACGGACATCCCGGAGATCCTTCCCACCGGTATCTGTACCTACGAACACGTGGTTTCCAGTGTGCCCCACGATCACATCTGCTCCAAGTCCATCGAAGTGCGCGGCCTGAAGGTGACCGTCACGGAAGTGCCCGTCCCGGTTTCCTACGGTCCGGCTTTCGAAGGCGAACGCGTTCGCAAGGACGATGTGTACTTGGAATGCGGCGGCGGCAAGACGCCCTGCTTCGAGCTGGTTCGCATCGCCGACATGGACCAGGTGGAGGATGGCAAGGTGGAAGTGATCGGCCCGGACATCAAGGACGTGGAACCGGGCAGCCGCCTGCCTTTGGGCGTAATCGTGGAAGTGGCCGGCCGCAAGATGCAGGAAGATTACGAGCCGATCCTGGAGCGGCAGATCCATCACCTGGTGAACTACGCCCAGGGTGTCATGCACATCGGCCAGCGCGACATCGCCTGGTACCGGATCGGCAAGTCGGCCGTGGAAAAGGGCTTCACCATGGAGCACATCGGCAAGATCCTCCACGCCAAGTTCCATCAGGACTTCGGGGCGATCTTCGACAAGTGCCAGGTGAAGATCTACACGGACGAAGCCAAGGTGAAGGAGCTTTTGCCGGTGGCCCAGCAGATGTACAGGACCCGCGACGAGCGCATCGAGGGCATGACCGACGAGACCACGGAGATCTACTACTCCTGTACGCTGTGCCAGTCCTTCGCGCCCACCCACGTGTGCGTGGTGAGCCCCGAACGGACGGGTCTTTGCGGCGCCTACAACTGGCTGGACTGCAAGGCCTCCTATGAAATCAACCCCACGGGCCCCAACCAGCCCATCGCCAAGGGGGAAACCCTGGATGCCCGCTACGGCAACTGGAAGGGCGTGAACGAGTTCGTGGAAAGGGCCTCGCGCGGTGCCGTGTCTTCCTATAACTTCTACAGCGTGGTCTACGATCCCATGACCACCTGTGGCTGTTGTGAATGCATCGCCGCGGTTCTCCCCATGTGCAACGGCGTCATGACCGTCAACCGCGAGTACATGGGCATGACCCCCTGCGGCATGAAGTTCACCACCCTGGCCGGGACCATCGGTGGCGGGAACGTCACGCCCGGCTTTGTGGGCCACAGCAAGTACAACATCACCCAGCGTAAGTTCATCGCCGGCGACGGCGGCCTGAAGCGCCTGGTGTGGATGCCCAAGATGCTCAAGGAAGAAATCCGCGAGCGTCTGATCAAGCGCGGTGAAGAGATCGGCATTCCCAACTTCATCGACATGATCGCCACGGAAGAACAGGGCGTCACCGAAGACGAAATCCTGCCCTTCCTCCAGGAAGTGGGCCATCCGGCCCTGGAGATGGAGCCGATTCTCGGTTAAGGACGGGCCGGGGCGTTGGCCCCGGCCTTCCACGGGTTGAACGATAGAGACGATGAGGAGACGAGCTGATGGGCTTGACAGGAATTGAGATCTTTAAACTTCTTCCCAAAACCAACTGCGGTGATTGCGGTGTTCCCACCTGCCTGGCCTTCGCCATGAACCTGGCGTCGGGAAAGGCCGAATTGGACGCGTGTCCCCACGTGTCGGAAGAGGCGAAGGAAAAGCTGGCGGCCGATTCCGCCCCTCCGGTTCGCCCTCTGACCGTGGGTGCCGGCGACTATGCGGTGAAGGTGGGCGGCGAGACGGTTCTTTTCCGCCACGAGAAGACCTTCGTCAATAAGCCGGGTTTGGCCACCCTGGTGACCACCGATGAAGATGAGGCCTCGGTGAACGGCAAGCTGGAGCGGTTCAAGGCGTGCCAGTTCGAGCGCGTGGACCTGAACCTGCGTCCCGAAATGTTCGCCGTTAAGGATACGTCGGGCGATGCGGCCAAGTTTACGGCACTGGCCAAGAAGATTTCCGATGCCACGGGGGCGGCTCTGATCCTCATGTCCGACAGCGTCGATGCCCTGAAGGCCGCCGCCACGGAGCTCAAGGATCAAAAGCCCATGATCTATGCCGCCACGGCGGACAATGCCGACGCGCTGGGCGAGCTGGCCAAGGAGACGGGATGCCCGCTGGCCGTCAAGGGCGACGGAACGCTTGACGGCGTGATCGCCTTGACGCAGAAGCTGACCGGCATGGGTCTCAAGGATCTCATCATCGACACGGGCACGCGCGACCTCAAGAAGGCCTTCGAAGAGCAGATCCATATCCGTCGGGCGGCCATCAAGGACCGCTTCCGCCCGCTGGGCTTCCCCACCATCGTGTTCGCCAACGAGATGGCCGACGATCTGTTGAACGAAGGCGTGGTGGCGGCCACGTTCATCGCCAAGTACGCCGCGTTCATCGTCATGAGCGATGTGAAACCGGAAGTGACCTTCCCGCTGCTGTTGGAACGCCTCAACATCTACACCGACCCGCAACGGCCCATGACCGCCGAGCAGGGGATCTATCCCATCAACAACCCGGATGAAAACTCCCCGGTTCTGGTCACCTGCAACTTCTCGCTCACCTACTTCATCGTGGGCGGCGAAATCGAATCCAGCCGTCAGCCGGCTTGGCTTCTGGTTCAGGATACGGAGGGCCTTTCGGTCATGACCGCCTGGGCCGCCGGAAAGTTCAACGGCGAGACCGTGGGCACCTTCGTGAGCAAGTGCGGAATCATGGACAAGGTGAAGCACAAATCCATCGTGATTCCCGGCTATGCGGCGGCCATCAGCGGTGAGCTGGAAGAAGAGCTGCCCGGCTGGACCGTGGTGGTGGGTCCGCGGGAAGCGAGCCACATCCCCAAGTTCCTCAAGGAATTCAAGCCGGAGTAGGCTTCCTGCGTGTTGGGCACAGGGGCGCCGGAAGGGCAATGGGTGGCCTTTCCGGCGCTTCCCCGCCCTTGGATCGTGAGACCATAACCTCGAAGTGGAGGAGGGGACGAACCCATGAAGCTCATTGGCGAAAACTTGAACATCATGAGCAAGAAGTACGGCAAGGCCCTGAAGGAGCGCGACGCCAAGACCTTGCAGGAACTGGCGGTACAGGAAGCCGAAGCCGGCATGGACTATATCGACCTGAACATCGGCCCTGCCGGGAAGACGGGCGAAGAGCTCATGTCCTGGCTGGTGCCCGTGATCCACGAAGTGGTGGATCTGCCGCTGGCGCTGGATACTTCCAACATCAAGGCCATCGAAGCGGGCCTGAAGGCGCACAAGAAGGGCCGCGCCATGATCAACTCCATCATGGTCCGCCCCGAACGCATGGACGCCCTGCTGCCCCTGGCCAAGGAATACGACGCCGAATTCATCGGCCTGCTGTGGGGTCCCGAGGGCATGCCCCGCGACGAGAACGAACGCGGCGCCCTGTGTGCCGAGCTGCTGTTCCGGGCTAGCGAAATGGGCATTCCGCCCGAAAGGATTTACATCGATCCGATTCAGACCCCGGTCAACGTGCAGCAGAACCAGATCATGAGCGCCCTCAACTTCATGAAGATGTTCCCCGACATGGCCCCGGGCTGCAGCTCCACCATCGGTCTTTCCAACGTGTCCAACGGCGCTCCGGAACACCTGAGGCCGATTCTGAACCAGGTCATGCTCATCCTGTGGAAGCGCTGGGGCATGCAGTCGGCCATCGTGGACACCTTCGACTACGAGCTCCACAAGATCGCCCGCGGCGAGCGCCCCGAACTGGAAGCCCTGGTGGCCAAGGTGGAAGACGGAGAAGAGATCGACATGGCGTCTCTCACCAAGGAAGAACAGGACTTCGTGAAGACCGCCCGCGTCATTCTCGGCCACACGCTCTATTCCGACTCCTGGCTTGAGGTGTAGCTCGTCTTTGCAACCTCGCTTGCCGGATCCACAACTGAACAAAAACCCCATCTTTTGCGAGGTGGGGTTTTTGCGTCTTGGTACGCCGAGTTTGGGTTGCTCAAAGATGTTTTGAGTCCGCCCTTGCAAGCGGTTCCAGGTCCGACCGGGAACTTGCCGTGCAAGCGGGATTCATCCTCCCCCGTCACGGGGGTGCCCGTGACAACAGTGGAGAAAGCGCGCTTTTCAGGAGTGCATACTCATGGGGGTTAAGGATTGTGCGCCCCTGTATCCCGTGGGCATGGACGATAGCTGGAAGTCACTTAGAGGCGGGTGGGGGACCTGGCCGATTCAATGAAACGGTTTCTGGTTGTTGAACTGGGGGAAGAGTTTCTTTGGAGGCAGGAGGGAGAGCCGGATCATGGGAAAGAAATTCGTCTACTTCTTTGGTGAAGGCCAAGCGGACGGCAGTGCGCAGATGAAGGACTTGCTGGGCGGCAAGGGAGCCAATCTGGCGGAGATGACCCGCCTGGGAATCCCCGTGCCGCCGGGCTTTACCATCTCCACCGAGGTCTGCACTTACTATTACCGGAACAAGGGGAAGTATCCCGAGGGGCTGGAGGAGGAAGTGCGGGAAGCCCTTGCGCGCCTGGAAAAGATCATGGGGCGTCGTTTCGGAGATCCGGAAAAGCCCCTGTTGGTTTCCGTCCGGTCCGGTGCGGCGGTCAGCATGCCGGGCATGATGGACACCGTGCTCAATCTCGGCCTCAACGACACCACGGTGGAAGGGCTGGCCAAGGAAACGGGAGACCCCCGGTTCGCCTACGACTGTTATCGACGCTTTCTTTCCATGTATGGGGACGTGGTCCTGGGGCTCAAGCCGGAATCCGAGGACGATATCGACCCGTTTGAAGAGATCATCGACCAACTGAAAAAGAGCCGGGGTGTGGAGTTCGACAATCAGCTCCAAGCCGAGGACTTGAAGAAACTGGTCCAACGCTACAAGGAACTCATTCGAAAGAAGACCGGACGCGATTTTCCGCAGGAGCCGATGGATCAGCTGTGGGGGGCCATCGGCGCCGTTTTCGGCTCGTGGGACAATCCCCGCGCCATCGCCTACCGGGAGCTGAACGGCATTCCGGACGACATGGGCACGGCGGTGAATGTGCAGTCCATGGTCTTCGGCAACATGGGAGACGATTGCGCCACGGGCGTGGCCTTCACCCGAAATCCCGCTACGGGCGAAAACGTCCTCTATGGGGAGTACCTGGTGAACGCCCAGGGGGAAGACGTGGTGGCGGGCATCCGCACTCCCCAGCCCATCAACAAGGCCCAGAAGACGGATCCGGCCCAGGTGTCCCTGGAAGAAGCCATGCCCGAGGCCTACGCCGAGCTGGAGCGGATTCGAAAGATCCTGGATCGCCACTACCGGGACATGCAGGACATCGAGTTCACCATCCAGCGGGGCAAGCTCTGGATGCTCCAGACCCGCAACGGCAAGCGCACCGGTTTCGCCGCCTTCAAGATCGCGGTGGACATGGTGCGCGAAGGCATCCTGACCCAAGAGGAAGCGCTCATGCGGGTGGAGCCCAACCAGCTCAACCAGCTGCTGCGGCCCATCTTCGACCTGGAGGCGAAACAGAAGGCCGTGGCCTCGGGGGCCCTCTTGGCCAAGGGCCTGAACGCCGGGCCGGGAGCCGCCTCGGGGCGGGTGGTTTTCAATGCCGTGGACGCGGAAGAATGGGCCGAGCGCGGTGAGCAAGTCATTCTGGTTCGCCTGGAAACGTCCCCGGACGACATCCGCGGCATGCACGCCGCCCAGGGGATCCTCACTTCCCGGGGCGGAATGACGTCCCATGCCGCACTGGTGGCCCGTCAGATGGGCAAAGTCTGCGTGGTGGGCTGCGGGGATCTGGAGATCGATTACAAGAAGCGGCAGATGTCCGCCAACGGCCGTGTGATCCGGGAAGGCGACTGGATCTCTCTGGACGGCTCCACCGGCGAGGTTTTTGAAGGGCGTATCCCTACCAGGCCGTCCGAAGTTCTGCAGGTGGTGGAAGGAACGCTCAAGCCCGAGGAATCCACCATCTATCAGGATTACAAGTCCCTGATGGAATGGGCGGACAAGGCCCGCCGTCTGGGGGTCCGCACCAACGCGGACCAGCCGGATCAGGCGCAAACAGCCTTGGCCTTCGGAGCGGAAGGCATCGGCCTGTGCCGCACCGAGCACATGTTCTTCGAGGGCGAACGGATCAACGTGGTCCGGGAGATGATCCTGGCTCGGACCAAGGAAGGCCGGGAAAGGGCGCTGGCCAAGCTGCTGCCCATGCAAAGGGAGGATTTCAAGGGCATCTTTCGCGTCATGAACGGTCTTCCGGTGACCATCCGGACCCTGGATCCGCCTTTGCACGAATTCCTGCCCACGGAAGATGCGGATATCCGTGCCGTGGCTCAGCAGATGGGGGTGGAGGAAGAGGAGGTGCGGGCCAAGCTCCAGGCCTTGCATGAGGCGAACCCCATGCTGGGACATCGCGGCTGCCGCCTGGGGGTGGTCTATCCGGAAATCACGGCCATGCAGGCCCGGGCGATCCTGGAAGCCGCCTGCGAGGTGACGAAGGAAGGCGTGGAGGTGCATCCGGAGATCATGATCCCCCTGGTGGGTCATGTGGCGGAACTGGAGGATCAGAAGCGCGTCGTGGACCAGGTGGCCCGGGAGGTCATGGATGCGCACGGCGTGGAGGTCCATTACCTGGTGGGGACCATGATCGAGGTTCCCCGGGGCGCTCTCACGGCCGATGAGGTGGCCAAGGAGGCGGCCTTCTTCTCCTTCGGTACCAACGATCTCACCCAGACCGTGTTCGGCATCAGCCGGGACGACGCGGCCAAGTTCCTGCATCACTATCTGGACAAGAAGATTTGGGATTTCGATCCCTTCGAGAAGATCGACCAGGAAGGGGTGGGCCAGCTCATGCGCATGGGCGTGGAAAAGGGCCGGGCCACCCGCCCCGACCTCAAGGTGGGCATCTGCGGCGAGCACGGCGGTGAGCCCACCTCGGTGGAGTTCTGCCACCGGATCGGCCTGGACTATGTGAGCTGTTCGCCCTACCGGGTTCCCATCGCCCGGCTGGCCGCCGCCCGTGCGGCTATTAGGGAAAAAGGTGAAAGGTAAAAGGTGAAAGGTAAAAGGGGAAAGGTAAAAGGGGAAAGGTGAAAGGGGCTTCGTTGTTCGGGGAGCCCGGTCTGATCCAAAGGCGCTGCTGTGATGATGGTGGAGCCTGAGTGCGAATGCCAGGGGCTCTTGCGTAACAACGAAAGAGACATGCCTTTGCGAACAGGGTGTAGGGGCGAAGGATCCTTCGCCCCTACGGCATGCGTGCATGGAAGCGGGCATGTCTTGTTTCCCACAGAAAAGCGCACCGCGGATTCGGAAGGCCAGGCCCCTTCAGCGGACTTTTCGCCTTTTTCCTTTCCCCTCACCCCCAACGGAGAGGCCATATGGAGCGCCCGATCCGACTGAGACGTTCCCTGTTGTCGGTCCCCGCCAACCGGGAAAAGATGGTGCAAAAGGCCCTGGGGCTTCCGGCGGACGTGGTCATGCTGGACCTGGAGGACAGTGTCCCGGTGGAGGAAAAGGACTCGGCCCGAGGCGCCGTGGTGGAAGCCCTTCGATCGGGGGACTGGCACGGCAAGGTGCGGGCCTACCGCATGAACGACATGGGCACTCCCTTTGCCTATCGGGATGTGATCGATGTGGTGGAGGCGGTGGGGGACCGGGTGGATGTGATCGTGGTGCCCAAGGTGAACGATCCCGCCGAGATCAGGGCCCTGGATTACCTTCTGACCCAGATCGAACAGCGCATGGGGCTCAAGAACCGAATCGGCCTGGAGGCCTCCATTGAAACGGCCCAAGGGATGGCACGGGCCTGTGAGATCGCTGCCAGCTCCGAGCGCCTGGAGGCCTTGGTCTTCGGTGTGGCCGACTACGGGGCGTCCGTGGGGATGCCCAGCCGGGGGGTGAGCGGCCACGGGGATGCGGAGGTGGACTATCCGGGGCATCGATGGCACTATCCTCTGAGCCACATGGTCATGGCCGCCAAGGCGGCGGGGCTGGCCGCCTTGGACGCCCCCTACGGCGATTTCCGGGACGAAGAGGGCCTTCGCCGCTCCTGCGCCCTGAGCCGCGCGTTGGGATACGACGGCAAATGGGCCATCCACCCGGCGCAACTGGAAGCGATCAACGCCGTCTTCACCCCGGAGGAAGAAGACGTGAAACGGGCCCTTCGCATCGTAGAGGCCTACGAGGAGGCGCGGTCCCGGGGGGCGGGGTCCGTGGCCGTTGATGGAAAAATGGTGGACGCCGCCTCCGTGCGCCTGGCCCAGGTGACCGTGGCTTCCTGGCGCTTGATCGAGCAGAAGAGGAAAGTAACACCCGTATCGGAATAATTCCGTAGTATTTACTCCGGTTTCATTGAAAAGCCGGCATGTTGCGTGTCCATCTTCCCGTTCCTTTTGCCTTGAATGTGGTCCAGAGAACTTAGGGGGCGGTGGGAAACGTTCTCCTTTGGACTCGGATGGTCTCCAGGTTGCAGCGATCGCTCATTTCCCGTTTCAGCGCCAGGTGCGTCCGGCTGGTAAAGGTTTCAGCAAGGATTCGACAAGGAGTTGACGGATGACGACAGGCCGGTGGAATTCGGGGAGTGAGTATTTGCCTGCGGGGGGGACTGCCCCCCTGGATCCCGCCTCGTCGCTGAAGGAAAAAATCCTTCGCCAGCACAACGAGCTGCAGATCCTCTTTGACATTTCTTCGGCCATCCATAGTTCTCCCCGCCTGGAGGACGTTCTCCATCAATCGCTCATGGCCATCCTACGCACGCTGCGTTTCAAGATGGGAGCCATTTACTTGCTCCGTGCCGACGAACGGGGGGAGCGGGTCATGTCGCTGGCCGCCCAGCAGGGCTTTTCGTCGACCCTGGTTTCCAGCATTCGATCCTTCCCGGTCAAGGAATCCTGGCTACGCGACTTCGGAAAAAGAGAGCCCGTGGTCTGGCTTCGCCTGGACCACCTCTTTTTCCCGGATCTGCGGGAGAGGATGGCCGGAGAAGGGATTCAGGAGATCGTGCGCATCGCTCTCTTCACCCAAAACGGGATCCTGGGGCTTCTCTACGTGGCCAACCACGGGGAACTGCAGATTCGCCCCGACCGCAAGGAATTCCTGACCACCATCGGCCAGCAGATCGGAGTGGCCATCGAAAACGCCCAGCTTTTCGAATCCGTGCAGCGCGCCAAGACGGAGCTGGAAATCAGTTTCGACGCCATCCAGCACAGCATCTTTCTCGTGGAGGCATCGGGTCGGATCCTGAGGGTGAACCGGACCACGGAAGACGTGTACGGGGTCAAAGAGACACTCCTGGGGTCTCCCTACTGGCGAGTGCTCTATTCCACGGCCGAGCCTCCCAGCGGCTGTCCCATCCGGGAGTGCATGTGGTCCAAGAGACCGGTGCAAAAGGAAGGGCCCCATCCCCGATGGGGCGGCTTTTATCGTTTCTACGCTTTTCCCGTCCTCAACTTGTCGTCCCAATTGGAGCGGATCGTCTATTACGAAAAGGACGAAACGGAAGCCCGGCGCCTGGAACAGCGCTTGCAACAAACGGAACGCCTGAAGTCCCTGGGAACCCTGGCCGCGGGTATCGCCCACGAGATCCGAAACCCTCTGGCCACCATCAACTTCAACGCCCAGATGCTCCAGCGGGAACTGGAGCTGGATGAGAGCCAATCCCAGATGCTGGGGGACCTGCTCCAGGAGGTGCGGAAAATCGACACGATTGTGCGGGAAGTGTTAAGTTTTGCCCGGCCCAGGGAACCCCAGTTCCTTTCGGCGAATCTCAACGACATTGTGCGCCATTGTCACAATCTTTCCAAGGTGCACATCCGGAAAGCCCATGTGGACTTCCGCATGGAGTTGGAGGAAGGGCTTCCCGATCTGGTGATGGACTCGGACCAGATCAGCCAGGTGGTGATGAATCTTTTGATCAACGCGGTGGAAGCCATGCCCCAAGGGGGAAGGCTGACGGTGCGGACCCGCTATGCCGACGAAATCCCCGCCGTCGTGCTCAGCGTGGAAGATACGGGAGAGGGCATCCTGCCGGAAGACGAAGGACGCATCTTCGATCCCTTCTTCACGCGGAAGGCGGAAGGCACGGGGCTGGGACTGAGCATTTGCCGTCGCATCCTGGAGCGGCACGGGGCCCATATGGAAGTGGAGAGCACCTGGGGCGAAGGAAGCACCTTCCGGGTGATCTTCCCCTTGGACGAGAAGAACCGGGAACCGGCGGCGGAAGGAACCCGACTGAACTGATCCCCCTTCCCTGTGGGGGCGACGTGGAAGCTGAATGCGAGCCAAGCAAAAGATTCTCATTATCGACGATGAAGCGGGGTTTCGGGGCGCCATCAAGCGCTTCCTGGAAAAGGACTACAGCGTGGAAGAGGCGGAATCCGCCGCCCGGGGCTTCGAAAAGGCGGTGGAGACGGAACCGGACCTGGTGCTTCTGGACATCGGACTGCCCGACCAGAGTGGGTTGGATCTTCTGGATCGATTGAAAAGCCTGCGTCCGTCGCCCACCGTGGTGATGGTCACCGCCTACGAGCAGGTCCGGGATGTGGTCCAGGCCATGCGAAAGGGGGCCTTCGACTACCTGGTCAAACCCGTGGACCTGGAGGAGTTTGAGCTCACCGTCAAGCACGCCCTGGAAAACGCCAGTCTCCGGAACGAAGTGGACCGGCTTCGCAGGGAGGTGGAACGGCTCCATCGAGTGCACAAGCTGGTGGGCAGTCACCCCGCCTTTCTGGAGGCTCAAGAGCTGGCCATCAAGAGCGCCCAGAGCGCCGACGCCGGTGTGTTGCTCCAGGGCGAAAGCGGTGTGGGCAAGGAGCTCTTCGCTCGTCTCATCCACAGTTCCAGCCCCCGTTCGGCTTATCCCTTCGTGGCCCTCAATTGTGCCGTCTTCAGCCCGGAAATCATCGAAAGCGAGCTGTTCGGCTATGAGCGGGGCGCTTTCACGGGGGCGCGCACCGAGGGGAAGCAGGGGCTTTTGGAAGCCGCGGACGGCGGGACCCTTTTCCTGGATGAAGTGATCGATCTTCCAGCGGAAGTTCAGGCCAAGCTCCTTCGCGTGTTGGAAGAAAAGGAATTCTACCCGCTGGGATCCACGAAAAAGAAAAGGGTGGATATCCGGGTGGTGTCGGCCTGCAACCGGGATCTCTGGGAAGCGTGCGAAGCGGGGGAGTTTCGCAGGGACCTCTATTTCCGGCTGGCCACCATCCGGATTTTTCTCCCCCCCCTGCGGGAGAGGCGGGAAGATATCATCCCTTTGGCGCGCTTTTTCCTGGAACAGCTCAACGACAAATACATGAAGAGGTTTCGGGACATCAGCCCGGAAGCCCAAGGGCTGCTGCGGTCCTACTCCTGGCCGGGAAACGTGCGGGAGCTTCGAAACACCATGGAAAGAGTGGTTCTCCTGGAGGACGAGGAGCTGGTCCTGCCGCGACACCTCCATTTCCTGACCCCGGAAATGGCCGGGGTTCCCCCAAGCGATTCCGCTCTGGCCTTCCTGTCCGAACTTCCCGAGGAGGAGCTGCCTCTGGAGGAGGCGGAGCGGATGATCATCCAAAAGGCCTACGAAAAGTGCGGCCGAAACAAGTCGAAGACGGCCCGTTACCTTCGGATCCCCCGGCACGTGCTGGTCTATCGGATGAAAAAGTACGGCCTGGAGGACACATGACCTTTGGAGCATTTGGAGAATAGTGTTCATTGGGGTCGAAGGGGGGTGAGAATAATCTTCAGGGCTTGTGAGCCAGTGGAACAAGCCTGTGGAGACGGATCCGGAAGGTCGGCCGTCGCGAGAAGGATCGCTATATGAAGAATATTCGTCATCCTGTGGGAGGAAGTGGCCTCTCTTGAAAGGGGGAAAACGGCCGGGAAGCCTTTTGGAGCAAGGGTCCTTCTCTTTTTCTCGAAATGATCCTGCTGTGGCACGAGAGTTGCTCTAATTGACTTGCGAGCGGAGGCGGTATGAAGCGGAATCTCTCTCTGGTACGACGCGTGCTCCTGGTGGAAAGCGAAGCCCCGTTCAGGCGCTCTTTGGAAAAGTGCTTGAGTAAGGCCGGGTATCAGGTTCTCTCGTGCGGAAGTTGCAGTGAGGCGCTCCGGTTGGCATCGGAAGCTCCCTTTGAACTGGCTGTTACGGAATATCATCTGCCTGACGGCAACGGGGCGAAGCTGGCGCAGAAACTGAAGGAAGCTCATTGTGTATCTCGCGTGGTGCTGATCTCTTTCTACGACCTGGATTTCATTTCTCGTGATGTGGCGGCTGCGGCGGACGGCTTTTTGAAGAAGCCCTTTGATCTCGTGGAGTTCGAGCGCATGCTCCAGCTGGTGTGGAAAGGTCCTGTTCTGGTGGAATTGCCCCGATCCGTCGGCGGCAAGGATATGCCGGCCTCCTATCTCAGGGAAGGGACTCTCTAGATTTGTTTCTCATGCGGATGTTGTTGTGGCGGATGTTACTGCGGCGGTTGGCGAACGGTTGATCTCTCATTCTCCAGTGCATGTGCGAAAGGTTCGCGTTCAAGCGATGGATCCTACTGTTCTTGATGCGCAATCTCGATTCCAGGTGACCTCTTCCCGTTCACGATCCTGATCCTCCAGAGGAGAGCCCCTTTTCCAGTGAAAGGCCGCAGGGTTTACCCTGCGGCCTTTTGCCATTTCAAGGCTTGTTCTTTTGGCGGAAGAGTTTGTTTTTTCTTGATTTTAGTTGCTGAAAGCCTAAAATGCCTTCTCAGAAGGCAAGTGGTTTGGCTCTGTTTTGAGACTTGTGAAATATTGCTTAAGGGAGGGGAAGGGTGCTGACCGAAAAATTGCAGCTTGTGGAAAAGCTTCAGGAAAAGGGCATGCCTCTCGAAGAGGCTGCGAAGGCCATCGAGTTCGACCCCGAAATCCTCAAGCTCTACTTTGCCAACGATGATTACCCTGTTCCGACGCGCATCCTCAAAAAACTCCAGGAAACGGTCCTGAATTGATGGCCGGATCAAGCACGTCCGTTGATGCCAAGGGGGTGGTTCGTGAACCGCCCCTGGAGGCTGTAGCCTGTTCTGATAACGATCTTGCGGTGGCGCTTGGCCTTTTGCGGGGAATGCCCGTCGTTTTGGTGCGGGGTTTGTGATATAGGGATGTTGTGCGCCCTGGGCGATTTAGCGAGCCGGATTCGACTCTTGGGTTCGATGTGGTTTTCCTTCCTCCGCCTCTCCTCTTGAATTGCTCATCACTTTGCCTCTCGTGATCTTTGGGGTTCACCCGTGGATCTCCTCTCTTCCCGCTGTTTCCGTGGCGGATCCCGTTCTTGGTGGTTGCTCAACTGAAGATGCGCCCGTGCCTATTGGTTTTCTGTGGTGGGATTTGGGCGAAGGCGGAAATTGTGCATTTTAAGTGTCGCGACGATGGACACCTTGTGCTTGTGAATGTAATCACTTGTTGACTGGCAAAATGCCCAGTGATATAGAATTGTTGCCTGCGGCCCGCCAACGGGCCAGGGGGTGTTTTGAGGGGTTTGTGTGAATCTTGGCGCAAGGTACCGTGCACACTTGGTTGAACAAAGGGTGAGGTCGTTCCCTGCGGGCAGGGCGGCGGGTGCCTTCCAGCACCCATGGAATCTAGGGCTTTGGTCGATGGTCTTGGCAGAGGAGGAGGTGTTTTGATGGAGCGACAAAAAAGCTTGGAGGAAAAACTGGCACAAAAGGGCGTGACGCGGCGTGACTTCATGAAGTTCTGCACCTTGGTGTCGGCGACCATGGGTTTGGCCCCCTCGTTCGTTCCCAAGGTGGCAGAAGCGCTCACCAACCCGCAACGCCCACCGGTGGTGTACCTGCATTTTGCGGAGTGCACGGGTTGCACGGAAGCGGTCCTTCGCACCACCTATCCCTGGATCGATGAACTGCTTCTGGAAACCATCTCGGTGGACTATCACGAAACCATCATGGCCGCCGCGGGGCATTCCGTGGAGGAGGTGCTGCACGAGACGGTCAAGAAATACGAAGGCAAGTTCATCTGCGTGGTGGAGGGAGCCATCCCCACGGCGGAAAACGGCATCTACGGCATGATCGCCGGCAAGACCATGCTGGACATCGCCAAGGAGGTCTGCCCCAAGGCCCTGGCCACCATCTGCATCGGTACCTGCTCGAGCTTCGGCGGCGTGCAGGCGGCGGCGCCCAACCCCACGGGAGCCAAGGGGGTGGCGGACGCCCTGGGCGATCTGTTGAAGACGCCGGTGGTGAATGTGCCCGGGTGTCCTCCCAATCCCATCAATTTCGTCGGAACCATTGTCAATTATCTCCTCTTCGGAAAGCTCCCCGAACTGGACGACAAGAAGCGGCCGCTTTTTGCCTACGGCAAGACGGTCCACGACATGTGCCCGCGTCGATCCCACTTTGAAAACGGGGAATTCGTGGAAGAATGGGGATCCGAGGAGGCCAAGCTGGGTTACTGCCTGTACAACTTGGGCTGCAAGGGCCCCGAGACCTACAACAACTGCCCCAAGGTCAAGTTCAACGAAGGGACCAGTTGGCCGGTGCAGGCGGGGCACCCGTGCATCGGCTGCAGCGAGCCGGATTTCTGGGATTCCATGTCCCCGTTCTATGAAGCGCTCTAACACTTGCCGGACGGGCGGACGAATTGGGGCCGAAGCCCCTTCGTGGGAACCGACGATGAAAAGAGGAGAGGAAAAAGATGGCACAACGAATTGTGGTTGACCCCATCACTCGGATCGAGGGTCATTTGCGCATAGAAGTGGAAGTGGCCAATGGCAAGGTGACCAATGCCTGGAGCAGCTCCATGCTGTTCCGCGGCCTGGAGATCATCCTCAAAGGGCGGGATCCCCGGGACGCCTGGCTGTTCACCCAGCGTGCCTGCGGCGTGTGCACCTACGTCCACGGCCTGGCCTCCATCCGGAGTGTGGACGATGCGGTGGGCGTCACCATTCCGGACAATGCCCGCATCATTCGCAACCTCCTCATGGGCGCCCAGTTCCTGCATGACCATATCGTGCACTTCTATCACCTGCACGCTCTCGACTGGGTGGACGTGGTGAGCGCCCTCAAGGCGGATCCGGTCAAGGCCTCCAAGATCGCCAACGACGTGTCCCCGGCCGGCATGAGCGGCCCCAGCGACTTCAAGGCGGTCCAGGCGCGGTTGCAAAAATTCGTGGACAGCGGCCAGTTGGGTCTTTTCGCCAACGGCTACTGGGGCCATCCGGCCTACAAGCTGCCGCCGGAAGTGAACCTCATCGCGGCGGCCCACTACCTGGAAGCCCTGAAGCAGCAGGCCAGAACGGCCCGCATGCATGCGGTCTTCGGCGCCAAGAACCCGCACCTCCAGAGCCTGGTGGTGGGCGGCGTGAGCTGTGCGGCGGACCTCAATCCCGACCGCATCTCCGAATTCCTCTACCTGTGGAAGGAAACCATGGACTTCGTCAACAACGTCTACATCCCGGACGTGTTGGCGGTGGCCGGATTTTACAAGGATTGGGCCGGCATCGGCGGCACCACCAACTTCCTTTGCTACGGCGAATTTCCGCAGAGCGCCAAGGAACCGGAAAGCCTCTTCTTCCCGCGCGGCGCCATCTTCAAGCGGAACCTCCAGAAGGTGGACGGCGTGGATCCGGCCAAGATCACCGAGCACGTCAAGCACAGCTGGTACGAAGGCGACAAGGATCTCAATCCGGCCAAGGGCGAAACCAAGCCCAAGTTCACCAAGCTGGATACGGCCAAGGAATACAGCTGGATGAAGGCGCCTCGCTACAGCGGCGAGCCCATGGAAGTGGGGCCTCTGGCCCGCGTCCTGGTGGCTTACGCCAAGGGACACGAGCCCACCAAGAAGGCGGTGGACGGCGTGCTGAAGCATCTGGGCGTTTCCGCCGATGCGCTCTTCTCCACCTTGGGACGCACGGCCGCCCGGGCCATCGAAACCAAGATCATCGGCGAGGCCATGGAAGGCTGGATCATGCAGCTGGTGGAAAACATCAAGAAGGGCGACACCAAGACCTTCGAGCCCTACGAGATGCCGGACCAGGCCGAAGGTATGGGCTGGAACGACGTGCCCCGCGGCGCCCTGGGCCACTGGATCGAGATCAAGGACAAGAAGATCGCCAACTACCAGCTGGTGGTTCCGTCCACCTGGAACCTGG
Organism: Desulfacinum infernum DSM 9756; assembly: GCF_900129305.1. Classification (GTDB taxonomy): domain Bacteria; phylum Desulfobacterota; class Syntrophobacteria; order Syntrophobacterales; family DSM-9756; genus Desulfacinum; species Desulfacinum infernum. The sequence goes on from NZ_FQVB01000053.1 coordinate 21,657, forward strand.
GGCCGCGCTGTGCGGCCAATAAGCCGGGCCCGGTGGAAGAGGCCCTCATCGGGACCCCGGTGGCCGATCCCAAGCGGCCCGTGGAAATCCTCCGCACGGTCCATTCCTTCGATCCCTGCATCGCCTGCGGTGTGCATGTGATTGACCCCAACACCAACGAAGTGTACAAGTTCAAGGTGGTGTAGGTCATTCTGCCGACGGAAGGCGAAGGGGGATTTCCGGGACGAACTACCGGGACTCAGCGCAAGCAGGGGATTCGGCCGAAGGCCGGATCCCCTTATGCATTGCTGGGGCGGGCCTGGTTCCGCCCGCCGCGACTCTTGAACAAGGCCCTCCCGTGGCCACGACGGGCATTCTATGGAAACGAATCGCATACTGGTTTTGGGTGTGGGGAACATTCTCCTCAAGGACGAAGGGGTGGGCGTGCGCCTTGTGGAGCGCCTGGGGGCGACTTATACTTTTTCGGAAAACGTGGAGCTGATGGATGGCGGTACCCTGGGCCTGCGCCTGCTGGATCCCATCACTCAGGCCGATCACGTGATCGTCATCGACGCGGTCCAAAACGGAGGAGTTCCGGGAACCGTCTACCGGCTGCCGGCCGAGGCGCTCAACAAACGGGTGACCTTCAAGAATTCCATCCACCAGTTGGATCTGTTGGAAACGCTGGCCTATGCCGAAGTGTTGGGCCACCGCCCTTCGGCGGTCATCGTCGGGGTGGAGCCTCAGGACATCTCGCCCTGGGGCACCGAACTCACCGACGGGGTGGCGGCCGCGGTGCCCGAGCTGGAAAGGCTTGTACTGGAGGAGATCCGCAAGGCCGGGGGATCCTGGGCGCCCAAGTATTGTGGACCCCAAAAATGAGACACCATGTTAAGGTGTGTTTTCCAAAGAAAAGGGGGTCCGATGAAACGGAAAAGATTCAGCAAGGAATTTAAGGCGAAAGTGGCCTTGGAAGCGCTCAAAGGCCAGCGGACAGCGATCGAACTGGCTCAGGAGTTCGGGGTCCATGTCAATCAGATCAGTCTGTGGAAGAAGCAGCTGACTGAAAACGCTGCCGAGCTCTTTGACCGTCGGGAGGCCAAGAAGGAAAAGAAGAGAGAAAAAGAGCGCGAGCGGCTTTACCAGAAGGTCGGCCAGCTGCAAGTCGAGG
>NZ_FQVB01000018.1 GCF_900129305.1 Desulfacinum infernum DSM 9756
CACACCGGGAACACTCTCGACCACCGGCTCGTAATAGCGCTTCTGACACTGGATCACCGTCTCCTTGAGCCGGCGGACGTATCGACGCGCTGAACGCTCCGAGACCTTCAACCCCGGGTCCTTCTGCTGCAGCTTGTACAGCACCTTCGCCGCGCTCAGATTTGGAAACTGCCGAAGCAAGGTCACAATATAATCTCGATAGGCGTCCAGCTGCTTGCACCGTTCCCGGTGGCTTTGCTTCACCTCAATGGCCGCCTCATCCATGCGCAGATATTTCCTGACCGTGTTGCGGGATAGGCCCAGCTGGCGTGCGATGGCCCGAATCTTCTTCTCGTAAGTAGAATGGGTTAGGTGCCGGCGTCCGGGAGCCGATGTCCTTGCTCATTTTTCTTAGGTTCTGGAATCCTCCGTGATAAGGGGTGGGGCGATCCGGGGAGGGAAAGAACGGTTGAGGGCCCCTTCCGGAAGTGGCCGTAAAGGATCCAGAGGAGTGGACTGGGAAAGAGCAGGGGGATCTTCATGACGCAGGCGGGGGTGCCGGCGGGGGATTTTGTGGCCATCGACTTCGAGACAGCGGACCACGGGCGGGACAGCGCCTGCGCGGTGGCCCTGGTGCGGGTGGAGGGCGGGCGGATCGCGGCCCGGGCCTTTCGTCTCATCCGGCCGCCGCGACGGGTCTTCCGATTCACGCACATCCACGGCATCCGCTGGGAGGACGTTCGCCGGGAGCCCACCTTCGGGGAGGTGTGGCCCGATCTGGAGCCCATGCTCGCCGGGGCGAGTTTCCTCGCGGCCCACAACGCTCCCTTCGACAGGGGGGTGCTTTCCGAGTGCTGCCGGTCCCACGGACTGGCGCCGCCCCCGCTTCCCTTCGTCTGCACGGTGCAGCTGGCGCGGCGGGTGTGGCGGCTTCGCCCGGCCAACCTTCCGGCCGTTTGCCGCCATCTGGACATTCCCCTTCGCCACCACGACGCGGCTTCCGACGCGGAAGCCTGCGCCCGCATCGTCCTGTGCGCCCGGGCCGCCCAGGGGTAGCTGCTGCGGCCAGGGTTCGCCCGTCCGGGCAGGCGGGAGTCCAAAAGATCCTCTCGAGCTGGACAGGTTTTTCATGCTGTGGTCCTGACGGGCGGGCGTAAAGCCCGCCCCTACAAGTACGGGTCGGGATTTTGCGTAGGGGCGGGGTTTATCCCCGCCCGTCTGGACTGCCCGCGGCCTCAAGGATCGTGACTGCCGGTTTTGAAAAAGGGGGGGAGACAATCCCCTTGAGAGGGAAGTTGTGAGATATGCGGCGGGCGGGTGAACTTTTCCGTGACATCCGCTGCGCAAATTGCTATAGGAGGCGCTTGCGCGGCCGCCGTGCCGGCCGTTCGGAAGGATACAAAAAGGCAGGAGAGATCAAAGGAGGAAAGACCATGCCGTCCAATACGCACAAGACCCGCCTGATCCGAAAGAAGAAGGACCGCCCCAACAAGGAGAACCAGAAGGCGGACCAGAAGCGCATGAAGAAGAACCTGGAAGTGCTGGCCAAGGCCGCCGAGAAGTAGCCTGGCGCCCCGGTCGCCCTGTGAGCTTGGGGAGGGCGAGACGCCGGGCCGGCGCCTCCCCTTACAGCTCGATCACCTTCACCATGTTGGTGGTGCCCGGAACCCCGATGGGCACTCCCGCCGTCAGAACGATCCTGTTTCCCTTCCTCGCGATTCCCTGTTCCAACACCCAGCGACGGGCCATGTCGTACATGGAGTCCGTGTCTTCATAGGTGGGCACCAGCACCGGGGTCACCCCCCACGAAAGGGACAGCTGCCGAAAGGTGCTCAGGGTGTGGGTGAACCCCAGGATGGGGCTCTGAGGCCGAAGGCGGCTCACGAGCCGTGCCGTGCTCCCCGAAGAGGTGGAGGCCACGATGGCGGCGGCTTCCAGCGCGGCCGCCAGGTCCACCACGGCATGGCTGATGGCCGCCGCCGTTCCCGGAAGGTGCGACGACAGGGTCTCCATGCGCCGGTCGTTTTCAAAAAGATAACTTTCCGTGGCCACGGCGATCCGATCCAGAACCCGCACGGACTCCACGGGATAGGCTCCCATGGCCGTTTCGTCGGAAAGCATCACCGCATCGGTGCCGTCCAGGATGGCGTTGGCCACATCGGTGGTTTCCGCCCGGGTGGGACGCGGGCTGGAGATCATGGACCGGAGCATCTGGGTGGCCGTGATGACCGGCTTGGCCGCCTCGCGGGCGCTGCGGATGATGCGCTTCTGGATGATGGGCACCTCGTGAAGCGGCGTCTCCACGCCCAGATCGCCCCGGGCCACCATGACCCCGTCCACGGCCTGGAGAATGGCGTCGAAGCGCTGCAGGGCCTGGGGCTTTTCGATCTTGGCGATGCAGAGCGGCCGCTGGGGGCTTTCCTGGAGCATGGCGATCACGGGCGCCACGTCCCGTTCGTGGCGCACGAAGGAAAGGGCCACGAAATCCACCCCTTTCCCCAGCCCGAAGGTGAGGTCCGCCTTGTCCTTTTCCGTAAAGGCGGGAACCCGCAGCGTGCTGGAAGGAAGGTTCACCCCCTTGTGGGAATGGATCTTGCCGCCCACCAGCACCTGGCAGACCAGCTCCTGGGAGCTTTTGGACACCACGCTGAGTTCCACCAGGCCGTCGGCCAGGAGGATGCGATCCCCTTCGTTCACGTCTTCCGTGAGATGGGGATAGTTGACGGGAAGCCGCTCGTCGCTCGTCTCTTCCCCGGCGAAGAGCCGCACCGTCTCGCCGGCCGTCAGGGTGCGTTCCCGTTCGGCCAACGTCCCCAGGCGGATCTTGGGGCCTCCCAGGTCCTGCAGGATCCCGATCTCCCGGCCTTCCTCCTCCGCCACGCGGCGGATGAGGTCGATCATGCGCCCGTGTCCCTCATGGTCGCCATGGGAGAAGTTGAGCCGGGCCACGTCCATGCCGGCCCGGATCAGTTCACGGATCCGGTCTTCCGAATCGCACGCCGGGCCGATGGTGCAAACGATTTTGGTGCGTCTTTCCCGTATCATCGAATCACCACGCAAATGAGGTCCATGACGTTGGTTCGGGTGGGGCCGGTCCGAAGGAGCCCTCCCGTCCTTTCGAAAAACCCATAGGCATCGTTTCGATCCAAGTAGTGGCGGGGCTCGATCCCGAGCCTCCGGGCTTCGGCCGCGGTGGTTCCGTCGGCGAAGGCGCCCGCGGCATCCGTGGGCCCGTCCGTTCCGTCGGTTCCGGCGCTCAGGACGCAGATGCGGTCCCAGCCTTCCAGGGCCAGGGCGCACGCCAGGGCGAGTTCCTGATTGCGTCCGCCCTTGCCGTCGCCGCGGAGGGTCACCGTGGTTTCCCCGCCGAAGAGAAGGCACGCCGGCGGTTTCACCGGTCGACCCGTGGCAGCGCACTCCTTGGCGATGGCGGCCACGGCCTTGGCCGCTTCCCGCGCTTCCCCTTCCAGGCGGGACGTGAGGACAAGGCCCTTGTAGCCCCGGCGTTCGGCTTCATCCTTGGCCGCCAGGAGGGCCATGAGGTTGTTTCCCACGATGAGGTTTTCCACCCGGTCGAAGACAGGGTCGCCCGGCTTGGGGGTTTCCGGGCGGCCCCCGTCCCGGCCTTCCCGGAGAACGGAGACGACCCGGGGCGGCGCCTGGTCCAGAAGGCGGTACCGTTCCAGGATGTCCAGGCAGTCCTGGAAGGTGGTGGGATCGGGAGCGGTGGGGCCCGAGGCGATCACGTCCAGGGGGTCTCCGATCACATCGGAGAGGATGAGCGAAAAGGTGCGGGCCGGATGGGCGGCGCGGGCCAGCCCTCCGCCCTTGATCCGCGAAAGGTGCTTTCGGATGGCGTTGATTTCCTGGATGGTGGCCCCGCAGGCCAGAAGGAGGCGGGTCACGTCCTGCTTTTCCTGCAGGGTGAGCGGCGGGACGGGCGCGGGCGTAAGCGCGCTTCCCCCGCCGGAAAAGGCGGCCAGGACCAGGTCCTTTTCACCGGCCTTTTCGGCCACCTCCAGCAATCTTCGAGTGGCCGCCACGCCGGCCTGGTCGGGAACGGGATGGGCGGCTTCCATCACCTGCACCTTCCGAAGCGGCAGGCCGTGTCCCGTCTTGACCGTGACCGCCCCTTCCCGGATGCGGTCCTCCAGAAGGTCTTCCAGGGCCTTGGCCATGGGCGCCGTGCCCTTGCCGGCCCCCACCACGTAGACGTGGCGGACCGCGTCCAGATCCACGGACCGGCTCCCCAGCCGAAGCTCCGAGCCGTCTCGCTTCACGTGGCGAAGCACCGCGGCTTCCGGATCCACGGCCGCCAGGCCCGCCCGAAAGATGGCTTCCAGGTCTTTGCGGGGATTGTCCACGTTCAGCCTCGATCTCTGAAGTCAGAACGGAAGTGGGGGTGCATTCCGTCCGTTAGTCGGCAATTCGACCATCACGTACGGCATCAATATAGTCCATACAGTATTCGTCCCGGCCGAGCAACATGTTGGAGGTGATCAGCGTGGCCATGAGCGATGCGTCCAGTGGATCCAGAATGGCCGCGTCCAGACCCGCGGCCATCATTAAAGAAAGGAAGGCGCGGTTGACGGCCCGCCGTTTGGGAAGCCCGAACGACACGTTGGAAAGGCCGCAGACCGTGTGCACCCCCTCTAGTTCGGTCATGATCTTCCGCACGGCGGTGATGGCCTGCGGTCCGTGCTCGGTGCGGGTGCTCACCGGCTGAACCAGGGGATCGATGTAGATGCGGTGACGGGGCATTCCGATGCCTTCCAGCTTCTCCACCAGTTGACGAGCCCTGTCCAGCACCTCGTCGGCGTCTTTGGGAAGGCCGGAATCGTCCATGCACAGGGCCACCACGCCGCAATCCTTCCCTCGGAGAAAAGGGATCAGGTTGTTCAGCCGCTCCTTTTCCAAACTGATGGAATTGATCAGGGGAGGCCGTTCGACCCGCTCATAGGCCGCCTCCAGGACCCTCGGGTCCGGGCTGTCCAGGCACAAGGGGATGGAAACCTCCTCCTGGATCACATCCAGCAGCCATTCCATGTCTTCCCGTTCACGGCCGACACGGGCCCCTGCGTTCACGTCGATATAGTGGGCTCCGGCGTCCTGTTGCCGCTTCACGTCGGCTTGGATGAAGGCGGCGTCCCTTGCTTCCACCGCCTGGCGTACAGGCTTTCGTGTGGTGTTGATCCGTTCTCCGATGACTGTAAACATTTTTTTCTCCGTTTCACCGCCTCCTGCGCTCGGCCGAATGCCCCCGGCTCTTGCGGGCTGTGCTAAAAAAATTCGCCCGGAAGGGAATGCCTTCCTGCTTTGAGCCTCAACTGAGCGGTTCTTCCTTCGGCTGTCTTTTACACCCTGTGATTAGCGGGCGGGGATAAACCCCGCCCCTACCCAATAGGTCCGTCTGCTTTTGTAGGGGCGGGCTTTACGCCCGCCCGCCAGATCCTCACGATGGAAAGGGATCGCCCGATTTGGGTTCGGGCCCGTGGGGGGCGATCCTCAGGCCACCTCCACCAGCTTCTTGCACAGGGCCACGGCCTGGGCCGCGTCGGCTCCATACCCGTCCGCCCCGATCCGCAGGGCGAAGGCTTCGTCCACCGGCGCCCCGCCCACGATCACCTTCACCTGATCGCGCAGTCCCTCCGCCTCGAGAGTTTCAATGACCCTTTTCATTTCCGGCATGGTGGTGGTGAGAAGCGCCGAAAGTCCCAGGATCTGAGGACGGCTTTCCCGGACCTTCTCCACCAGGGCCTCCACCGTCACGTCCACCCCCAGGTCCATGACCTGAAAGCCGGCTCCCTCCAGCATCATGACCACCAGGTTTTTTCCTATGTCGTGAATGTCTCCCTTGACCGTGCAGATCAGCACGGTGCCGCGCGAAACGTTCTGGCTCGCCGTGAGCAGCGGCTTGATAAGGGACAGGCCCTTCTTCATGGCCATGGCCGAAGCCAACATCTCGGGAACGAAGATCTCCTGGGCGGTGAAGCGCCTTCCCACTTCGTCCATGGCGTCGATCATGGCCTCATGGATGAGCCGGTCCAGAGGAACGCCCGCCTCGATCGCCCGTTGGATCGGGGCCTCCACTTCCTTGGGACGGCCGGAGATGATGACGGAACGGATCTCTTGAAAGAGTTCGTGCATCTTTCTTCCTCCATGGGTTCGCGTTGTTCCCGCGGGATGGGTTTTCAGTATCCTTCGTGGGCGGCCGCCACGATGGCTTTCAGGTTTTCCAGGGGAGTTGCCAAAGGAACGGCGCATTCCGGAGCGATGATGTGGACTCCCGATGCAATGGCGTACCGGGCCTGTTTGTAGACGTCCTCAGGCGTTCCCTGGTAGAGCGTCTGGGGGTTGTTGATGTTTCCGATAAGTGAGATGAGGTGACCCACTCGCGCGACGGCGTCCTTGGCGTCCACTTGCCATTCCATGTGGTAGGCGTCCACGCCCGAGGCGGCGAAGAGCTCCAGTCGGTCGGAACAGTTGCCGCACACATGCAGGATAACCGGCCCGTGGATCTGAGACGTCAGCTCCCGGTGGAGCGGCAGAAGAAACTTTTCGTACTGCGCGGGGCTCACCAGATTGCCGGTGGCGTGATCGGCCAGGACCACCGCATCGGCGCCGGCCTGGAACATGGCGTTGGCGAACCGAATGGGTACCGGCATGAGTTGGCGCAGCATGCGATGCACCACTTCGTCCTCGCCCAATCCGATCTGCAGGAGGAAATTCTGGGTTCCCGCCATGTGATAGGCCAAGGTCCAAGGGCCCATCACCTTGCCGATGATGGCCGCGCGCCCGCCCACGTGCCTTCGCAGGATGGAGATGGCGTCCAAAACCACCCGCATGGACGGCCTTTCCAGCAGATTTTCGGGGATGTGGATGGGTGAGAAGTCTTCGTAGGGGAAGTTTTTGGCGTCCGGCATGGCGTTCCGGTTCCCCCAATCCACCTGGCAGCCCAGGGCGGCCGCCTCCTGGTGAACGGAAAACTCCGGCATCACTGCATCGAATCCCACCACCTCATGGCCTGCCAGTGCCAGTTCGGCCATGGCCTGCGCGTTGAGGTGGGCCTCCGGAAAGCCGACTCCGACCCGATCCATTAGTTCGTGGCAGACGATGGACGTGGGATTGGCCACGGGGGGACGGGATCCTTTGCGGCCGTTGAAAAGCGCGGACATGAACAGACTATAGCTCGATTCCTTCACGGTTGATCCTCCAGGTTTTGATCCACGAGAGTTCGGTTACTGCACGTAGCCCAGCATGCGAGGCACCCACAGGGTCAGGGCGGGGACGTAGGTGAGCAGGAGCAGGACGGCCAGTTCCACCAAGAGGAAGGGCAGGGTGGCCTTCACGACCTGTTCCATCTTGAGCCGGGTGATGCCGCAGACGGTGAAGATGCACTGGCCCAGCGGAGGCGTGATGAGCCCGATGTTCAAGTTCACCAACATGATCAGGGCGAAGTGGAGCGGGTGGATCCCGGCGGACTGGGCGATGGGGGCCAAGATGGGGGCCAGGAGCACGATGGAGGCGGAAATCTCCATGAACATCCCCACGATGAGCAGCAACACGTTCATGAGCAGGAGCAGCAAGTAGGGATTGTCCGAGACGCTCAAAAAGGCCTCGGCCAGCATCTCCGGGATGCGCTGGTAGGCCAGAAGCCATCCCATGATGTTGGCGCTTCCAATGATGAGCAGAACCACCGAGCTGGTGATGGCGGTCCGCTTGAGCATGAGCGGAAAATCGCTCCATTTGAGCGTTCGGAAAAAGAACATGCCCGTCACGATACCGTAAACTACGGCCACGGCCGCCGCTTCCGTGGGAGTGAAGACCCCGGTGAGGATGCCGCCCAAGATGATGATGGGGATCATGAGCCCCACCAGGGCATTCTTGGCTTCCAGGGCGATCTCTCGGAGTCCCGCGCGTTCCCTTCGGCCGTAGCCCCGCTTGCGGGCGAAGACGTAGCTTACCGCCATGAGGGCCAACCCGATGAGAAGTCCGGGGACGAATCCCGATGCGAAGAGCGCGGCGATGGATTCCTTCATGGTGACGCCGTAGATCACCATGACGATGCTCGGAGGGATGATGGGCCCGATGATGGACGAGGAGATGGTCACCGCGGCACTGAAGTCCTCCTCGTACTTTTCCTTGGTCATGGCCGGAATCAGGATGGTGCCCAGGGCGGCGGTGTCCGCCACGGCGGCACCGGTGATGCCGGCGAAGAAGATGCTGGAGACGATGTTCACATGGGCCAGGGCTCCCCGGATATGCCCCACCAGCACGTTGGCGAAACGAATGAGCACCTGGGTGATCTGGGACTTGTTCATGATTTCGCCGGCGAGGATAAAGAACGGAATGGCCATGAGGGAAAACATGCTCATGCCCTGGAAAACCATCTGCGGCACCAGTCGCAGGAACATGGGATTGTCCAGGGTGAACAAACCCGCCAGCGAGGCCAGGCCCAGACAGAAGGCGATGGGAACGCCCAGCGCCATGGTGGAAAAGAAGACACCGGTCACAATGGCAATCGTCATGAGAGTCACCTTTGCGGGGGAAAGGGCCTATTCATCCATGTAACAGCACGCATCCTCGACCAGCGTCTGCCGTCCCGCCGCGGCGAGCGCAATCTGAACCGCCAGCTGGCAGATGCAGGCGGCCGAACCGACCAGAAGGCCGAAATAGGGCCAGGACATGGGGATCATGAGGGCCGGGGAACGCTGGGCGTGTGCGAAGAGGGCCAGGGCGTATCCTTGACGCAGGAGCAGGACCAGAAAGGCCGACATCATGAGGTTGTTCAGCATCTGAATCCAGCGGCTGTGGCGGTTCAAAAAGCCCAACTTCTCCACCACATAGGACACCCCCACGTGACGGCCGCGCCGGATGCCCATGGCCGCCCCCAGCATGGCGAACCACACCATCATGAAGGTGGAAAGCTCTTCGGACCATTCCAAAGGGGCGTTGAAAACGTAGCGGAAGATGACGGCCACGAAGACCACCGCCGTCATGAAGGCTCCGAGAACGACACAGATCCATCCGGTGAGACGGTCCAGCCAAAACCCGAAACGCTCCACCGCATCGAAAACCGCTTTTCCAGTCATGGCTTCTGTCCTCGAAAAGGTTGAAGGGTGCGGTCGAAAGGGGCGGTGCCTCCGGGATGACCGGAGGCACCCGGGCTCCGGGGACTATCGGAATTCCCACTTCTGCTCCACTTCGGTCGTGGCCGCCATGAGCCGGTCGATCCAGGGTTCGGAGCCCTTGACGTTTTCCTTCAGCCACTGGATCACCACCGGCTGGGAAAGCTTGCGGAATTCCGCCAGCTGTTCGCCGGTCGGGGTGTAAACCTCCATGCCCGCCTGTTGGATCTTTTCGAGGCCCACGGCATCCTGGAGCCTGGAAACACCGCGTCCCACGGTGGTGGCCGCGCGGCCGGCATCGAGCACCACCCGCTGGTATTCGGGGGGAAGGGATTTGAACCAGGCGTCGTTCAGGAACATGAAGCTGGTGCTGTAAACGTGGCCGTCCAAGGTGAGGTATTTCTGCACTTCATAGAGTTTGCCGGATACGATGACGCCCACGGGGTTTTCCTGTCCGTCTACCACCCCGGTCTGGAGCGCCGAATAGACTTCCGACCACGAAATGGGGGCGGCGGCGGCTCCCAGGGCCTTGACCATGGCCATATGGGCCGGAACCTGCATGGTGCGGAACTTCATCCCCTTCATGTCCTCGGGGCTGCGGATCGGGTGCCGGCTGTTGGTGAAGTTACGAAAGGCGCCCCGGCCCGTGGCCACCACACGAAGGCCCGTGGTCTTTCGCAGGTCCTCGAAAAGCTCCTGGCCGAAAGGCCCGTCCATGACGGCCCACCCCACGCTTTCCGTGGCGAAGAGGTAGGGAATGCTGAAGACCTGAATCATGGGATAGAAAGTAGGAACGGTCCCCTCGGCAATGATGCAGCCCTGGATGACGCCCATCTGAGTGGATTCCATCATCTGACGTTCCTTGCCCAGGGTGCTGGACGGATGGATCTCCACCTTGATGGCGCCGTTGGTGCGGGCTTCCACGATGGATTTGAAGACCACCGCCATGGGGTGCTCAATGGTGTTCTGAATGTCGGGCGGCTCGAAGTGGCCGAGGGTCAGCACGATGGGCTTGTTCTCGGAGGCCGCCGTTGCGGTCGCTGCGCTCGCAAGGACGAACGCGATCAAAAGGCACACTACCAGTAAGGGGTTCCTGCGCATCTTTTCCTCCATGTCGCTGCTGCCGTGTTGGTTCCAACCGACATGGGCTCGGTTGGACTCCCATATGGGACCGGCGCCTGCGCCGGTCCCCCTCCGGGACGATCCATATCAAGGGTGTGCTGCCAAAACCTGTGGGTGCGTTTTTCACCTCCCTTCCCTCGAGGATGGTGTTCGCAGGCCCCGAACCTTCCGGAGGACCAGGGAGGCTTCTAACGCAACTCCAAGCCTACGCTCGGATCTCCAGGTCGAACCGGTAGTGCCTGCGAACGGCGGCAACGATGTCGTTGAGGTGCTCCAGCATCTCCCTTTCGGCACCCTCCACGTCCCGTGCCGCCACGGCATCGAGGATGCGGCGGTGATAGGCCAAGGCCCGTTCCACGGCCCCCTCGGTGCGCGAAAAATCCTTCAAAAACTGCAGGTTCAGATCCCGGATGGTGTCCACGATCCGTGCGAAGATGCGGTTTCGGGACACCACGGCCAGATAGTGGTGGAAGGCGAAGTCCTCGCGGGAAAAGGAGTCGATGTCGCCCCGCTTGGCCGCTTCCATGGCAGCCTCCCACAATTGCTCCAGATGAGCCGCATCGGTTTGCGTGCAGCGCCTGGCCGCCAACCGCACGATCACCAGTTCCAGGTGGTAGCGGCACTCGATGAGCTCCCGGGTCGAGGTCTCGTCGATGTGCAGGCTGTAGAGCATGGGCTTGAGGATCTGACTGGGATCGGGCTTGGTGACGAAGGTGCCGCGCCCCTGATCGATGCGGACCAGTCCCAACGAGGCCAGCTTGCTTTGGGCTTCACGGATAACCGTCCGGGACACGTTGTATTCCCGTGCCAAAACATCCTGGGGCGGCAGGCGTTCCTCGGAGGCAAAGCGTCCCGAAAGGATGTCGCTCCGCATCTGCTCGAAGACCTGTTCCGCCAATTTGGATCGGGGAGTGGGCATGGGCTCCTCCATTCATCATACGTATGACGTATGATGTCTTATGAGTTGAGGTTCGTCAAACGAAAAATCACACCCGGGCCCGAAGCCCTTCGACCGTGCGCAGGAAGGCGGCCGAAGGGCTCCGGGCCGAAACCACGGCAGCACCGCCATGGTAGCGGGTTCCTGGGTCTTGTGGAAGGCGTAGGGCAAAGGTGTTGTCAGCGAAAAGGGCGCGGGCTATGGTGCGGAAAAATCCATCCCTGTGTGTCCATGCCGAAATGGTCCTGAAAACGTGAGGGATTTTCGATGCTCGAAGAAGGCGTGATCCAGGATTTGATCGACGGTGTTCCCATGCTCCCCGACACCGTCTACCGTGTGATGGACATGATGCAGGACCCCCAGGCGGATCCAAGGAGGCTCGCTAGGATCGTTCAAGAGGACCCGGGCCTGGCGCTCCAGACCCTGCACCTGTGCAATTCCCCCTTCTATTCCCTTCCCGTGGAGGTGACCTCCATCGAGCACGCCGTCCGCCTGCTGGGGATCTCCACCGTGTGCGGCCTGGTGATGGCCGCCCACTTTCACGGGCTGGTGAGCCGCTACACAGGGCCCGCGGCGGAGGTCTGGCTTAAAGGGGCGCGCCGACATTTTCTGGAAGTGGCGGAATGCTGCCGCTTTCTCGTGCGCTCGGCCGGCGCTCCGCAAGCCCAATCGGATGCCTTCACGGTGGGCCTGTTGCACGACATCGGAAAACTGGTCTTGGCGCAGCTCGGGGCCCGGGAGGCCAGGGCCGTGCAGGAGGCGGTGATGCAAGGGGATCTGGCCCTCGTGGATGTCGAGATGGAGGTCCTGGGGACCGATCATGCCCAGGTGGGGGCGCGCCTGGCGGACCGATGGGAGCTGCCCTGGGAGATCGTGGACGTGGTTCGCCACCATCACCTCCCGGAACGAAGCGAGCTGACTCTCGCCTACTTCACGTTCCTGGCGGATGTCCTCTGCCATGCGGGAAAGGACCGCGAGGGGCTGTCCCGGGTGTTGGACAGAATTCGGGTGGAAAAGTGGATCGAAGCTCAGTGCGGGCTGGAGTGGGACGACCTGGAGGATTTGGCCTCCCAGTGGTGGGCGTTGCCGGTGTCCGGAAGTCGCGGCTAGGGTCGCGGGGGTGGCCGGTTGCCCGTGGCTGCTGGGCTTCAGCCTTGCAGGTGCGTGCCCCCTCAAAGCATTGAGAGTTCGCGAAAAATCGCCTGATCCATCCTGGGTTCGGAGGCCCCTTTTCGCAGCCTTGAAGGGCTGCGCTACGGCGTAAAAAGACCGCCCGCAAACGGGCCCGAAAGTCTCTTTCCGTGGAGAGCGGACCTTACGCCCGCATGGGAGGGATGCCAGCCGCCGCCCGCATTTCCGAGACGAACGCAATTAGGGGCGCCATTCCGGGCCCCTATCCGGATGCCGCCTCAGCGGTCTCCGGCTCCTCCAATCTCCCCTGCAGGAAGAGCCGAACGTGTTCGGGCAGTGCCGCCGCCTTCTTTTCCAAAGCCGGGCGCACGTGGTTTTCCGTGAGGCTTTCCACCGTCCTGTGGGGAATTCTCAGAATCTTCAGATAGTCCGTAGTGAAAGGGGTCCTGGCAACTTCCTCGGCGTTCCCCTCAATGAGCTTGGCGCATTGATGGGCCGCATGAAGCACGGCGATGCCACGTCGCACATCCTCCGGGAGATTCTCCGGAGGGCTGAATTCCGCATATTCCTGCATTTCCACCGTGCGGCATACATTTTCCGGAATGTTCCATTCGCTCAACAGCATGGCCCCGATCTTCGCGGAGTCCAGAATGTCGATGAGCACCGAGAGTTTCGGATTCTGTCGCTTGAGCAGGAGGATCACGCTCTTTCCGATGTCGTGAAGCAGGGCGAGCGTGCTCATCACCGACGCCTGCTGGCGGTCGGTCAAGAGGCCTATTTCGTAAGCAATGTGGGAAATGACCACCGAATGGTTGTGGAGTTTTCGGAAAGGGGGCGTGTTGGGCATGGTGCGCCGGAGGCCCTCGGAGACGACCAGCTGGTAGACCTGATTGAAGCCGAGGAGGATGACCGCATGCTGGAAGTCGGAGATCCTCTTTTGCCAGTTGTAGTAGGAGGAATTGACCCGTTTCAGCACGGCGCTCACCAGGGATGGATCGTCCTTGGCCAGTGATGCCACCTGTTTGGCCGATACGTTTTCGTCCAAGAGCATCTGGGTCAGTTTGCTGGCGTACATGGGCAGCTGCGGCACCTTCTTCAGCATCCCCACGATGAGGTCGGATTGCGTGTAATCCTGGGTTCGCTGAACCAGGCTGTGCCGGACATAGCGGCTCAGGTGATCGCAGCGGGCCGCCAGCAGCGCCTCCGTTTCCTCGCTGCGCAGGAGGCGGCGCACGTGGGTGTCGTTCAGTTTCTTGGCCAAGTGGAGATGGAGGCCGTTGTCCAGGGCACGGAGCATGGATTCGCTGAAGACGAGGACAATGGTCGGTCGGGCCGCCACCGCCGAGGTCAATCGGTGGCCGGGACTGAGCAAGGGGGCGTCGCAAACGGCGTCGCCGGGATGAAGGACGGCCACTTCGTGAAGGGTCCCGCGGGCGCGTCGCACCAACCGAAGCCGGCCCTTAAGAAGGACTGCCAGAGAGTGGCCTTGTTCTCCTTCGCGAAAGAGGAATTCGCCGGTGTCCAGGGTTCGCACCTGGCCCATGTTGTACAGACCGATGAATTCCTTTTCGTCCAGACCTTTAAATGCCGCCCGTACATCCGCGTTGGTCAGCGTGTTCGGCGATCCGTCCATGCGCATATTGCCTTTCCTTGTGGACTTGGCTGGGGTTGTCTACCTCGGTAGAAGATTCGGCAGGTCTCGGGAAAAGGATGAATGAAAATTGACATGACCCGGAGATCGCACTACTTTTCGGAGCTTCGGTGCCGGGGTGGTGCCGGCTTATGGAAAAATGTTGATCCGTGTTCGGAACGAAAGGTGTGCTGGAAATGGATCGGGAAAAAAAAGTAGCCGTTCTGGCAGGGGATGGGATCGGGCCGGAAATCATGGCCGAGGCTGTCAAGGTCCTCAAGGCGGCGGAAGCCGCCTTCGGGTTCCGCTTGAAATATGAATACGCCGACGTGGGTGGGTGCGCCATCGACTGCCACGGCCATGCCCTGCCCCCGGAAACGCTGGCGCTGTGCGAAGCGAGTGACGCGATCCTCTTTGGGGCGGTGGGAGGCCCCAAGTGGGAATGCCTGCCGCCGGACCAGCAGCCCGAGCGGGCCGCACTCCTTCCCCTTCGAAAACACTTCGACCTCTTCTGCAACCTGCGGCCGTCCCGAGTGTTTCCAGCCCTGGTGGAAGCCAGTCCGCTTCGTCCTGATATCGTGGGCGACGGGTTCGACATCCTGTGCATCCGGGAACTCACCAGCGGCATCTATTTCGGCCGGCCCAAAGGCAGGGAAGGGCAGGGGGCCGACGAACGGGCTTTCGACACCATGAGCTACACCCGCCGGGAGATCGAACGCATTGCGCGGAAGGCCTTCGAGATCGCCCGCCTTCGAAGGAAAAAGGTGACCTCCATCGACAAGGCCAACGTGCTCACCACCATGGTGCTCTGGCGGCAGGTGGTGACCGAGGTGAGCCGGGACTATCCCGACGTTCAGTTGAACCACATGTACATCGACAACGCATCCATGCAGCTCATCCGGGATCCCCACCAGTTCGATGTGTTGCTGTGCGGCAACATGTTCGGGGACATCCTTTCCGACCAGTGCGCCATGATGACCGGGTCCATGGGATTGCTGGCTTCGGCGAGCATCAACGAATCCAACTTCGGGCTCTACGAACCCGCGGGCGGTTCCGCTCCGGACATCGCCGGAAAGGGGATCGCCAATCCCATCGCCCAGATCTTGTCGGCGGCCATGATGTTACGCCACAGCTTCGGCCTTGAGGCCGCGGCCCTGGCCATCGAGAGGGCCGTGGAGGAGACCATCGCGGCGGGCGTCCTGACCCGCGACATCGCCCGGGATCCCCGGAAGGCCGTGGGAACCGCCCAGATGGGCGACGCGGTGGCCTCACGCATACGCGCGTAGACAGGGATAGAGGGATACGGGGCAGAGGGATATGGGATAAAGGGGTAAGGGGTAGAGGGCGGAGCACGACGAACAGACAATGCGCCTCCCCCCTTTAACCTTTTCCCTTTCACCTTATCCCATATCCCCTACCCCATATCCCTCACATGGCCTACGCATGATTTCGCAGCTTCAGTTCCACCGGATGGGGATTCAGGTAAACCTGGCGCTTGAGATAAGGCTGGTCGTATTTTCTCACGAAGTGGTTGATGAGGGTGATGGGAACGATGAGGGGGTAGAGTCCCTTACGGTAGGCTTCGATGATCTCCCGAAGTTCGGCCTTTTCGTCAGCCGTCAGCTGTTTCTTGAAATAGCCCATGAGGTGGTAGAGCACGTTGGCGTTCTTGGCGGCGGTGGCCTTGAGTTTCAGGGCCTCCGTCATCAGGCCTTCGTAAGCGTCGTAGAGCTCCCGGAGGTCCATCTTCCTGCCTTCGGCCACCAGCTTGCCCAAGGCCCGGTAGTGCTTGGGGCTGTGGGCCATGTAAAGGAGCTTGTGGTCGGTGTGGAAATCCACCAGGCGCCCCAGGCTCCTGCCCCCTTCCAGGTGCTCCTTCCAGCGTTTGAAGTGAAAGATCCGTTCCACGAAGTTTTCCCTCAAGACCGCATCGTGCAGCCGGCCTTCCTCTTCCACCGGAAGGCGGGGAAAGGCCTTCATGAAAAGGCCGGCGAAGATGCCCACGCCGATCTTCCGCGGCATGCCCTTGGTATCGAAGATCTTCACCCGCTCCATGCCGCTGCTGGGCGAGTTGCTCTTGAAGACGAACCCGCAGAGGTTTTCCCCCTTGAGCTCCTCCAGGCGCTTTTGGGCCCAGCGCACCATCTGTTCCGTCAGATCCCGCCGGGTGCGGGTGGTGATCAGCCTGGGATTCTCGGGATCGCCTTCCAGGTGCATGGATTCCCGGGGAATGCCCATGCCGCATTCCACCTCCGGGCAGACCGGGACGAACTCCACGTAGGCCCCCAGGATGTCCGTGAGGTACCGGTCGTGCTTGTGGCTGCCGTCGTAGCGCACCGGCTCTCCCAGCAGGCAAGCGCTCGCGCCCAGCCGGATCTTGTTCGCGGGCATTTAGAATCCTCCCTCCACGCTCATGCCGCCTTCCTGGGAGAAGGTACTGCCCACCTCCCCCAGACCCACCAGCATCAAGGCAAAGATGACTTCCCGCTCTTCCGCTTCCTCGCGGTAGCCGAAACGAAGCCCCCAACATCCGTGGCGGTAGGCCAAGCTGTAGGTCTGCTCGAAGACCTCCTGCTTGTCGAAGGAATAGTCGTAGTAGGAGGAAAAGGTCAGGTTGGGAAGGATCTTCAGGTGAAAGGACGCGATGAGCTCATCGATGGTGGTGTCCTGCCGGTAACGGTAGGTGAGGCGCAGGGCGTCGTCCCGGTCCGAGCGGAACCCCAGCGACAGATCGTGCAGGGTGGGGGTCTGGTCGTGGGGCGAATAGAGGAGGTCGTAGGAAAGGGTCACGTACCGGCCCGGGGTTAAGTCCACTTCCATGTCGATATCGGAAAACCGTTCGCCCGCCTTGGTTTCGATGAGGGGGTCCGTCACGTCCTCGTCCAGGAGGTACGCCTGTGAGACTTTCAACCGGGCCCATTCCCGGTAGGTGCTGTAGGGTTCCCCCTCTTCCGGCTGCACCTCCTTCTTGACGACCCAAAAGGAGGAAAACCCGTATCGGATGGCGTGTTGTTTGCTGATCCGGTCCACGCCGTCGAAGCTCGGGAGATCGTCTTGATCCACGTCCGGCACCAGGGTGTAGAGGACTTCGGGTCGGATCACGTGCTGGACGGCTGTGGAAGGAAAGCGATAAACCCGCTCCAGCCGACTGGAAGCTTCCAGTTGGAAGTCGGGTACCCAGCGGGATTGGAAGGACGACCTGTCTTCATCCTGCCAGTCCACCTGGTAGAAGGTGGCGCGCAGGCCCGCCGACGGTTCCACGGCCAGGTACGGCCACACCTGGAGGGGGGCGTGGAGACGGGGCAGGAAGTCGGCGCGCACTCCCGTGTCGCCTTCCGGGCGCCAGTAGTTCACCGCCGAAGAGTCCACGCTGTAGTAAAGCGGCCAGGAACCCATGGGGGACGGCACCACGGACGCGCGCAACTGCGGCAGTTGCTGCAGGGTCGTTTCGTCCAGGGCCCGGTTGAGCTGGTCCCAGTAGTGGACGTCCAGGCTGGCCACGGCCGATTCTCCCCGCTTGAGGAGGTAGAGGCTGGATTCCCGAGCCGTGACCGTCTCGTCGTTCAGAAGCTCCCTTCGGCTGACTCTTCGAAAAGTCCGGTTGGTGGATTCCAAGGCCGCGGATCCCGACTGGAATTCCTTCAAGAAGTTCTTGTCGCTTACGAAGTCCAGATCCAGGTACCCCTCCACGCCGTAGGGAAGCTCCAGGCTGTGGCGGGCCCGCAGCCAGTAGCGCTCCTTTCCCTGGTATGTGTAACCGTGATCGGCCAGATCCTGCTCGTCGGCCTGGTCCTGGAGGTAGTGGAAGAGCCAGGCTCCCCGCCCCAGGGAGTTGTGGTGGATCTGGTATTCCACCCCTCCCAAAAGGCCTCTCTTTTCCAGATAGTTGGCGTAGAAAGTCAGGTCCATGTCGGGCCGGAACGCCCAGAAATAAGGCTGTTCATAGTAGGTGCCGTGCAGGTTGCTGGAGCCGAAGGTGGGAAGGAGAAATCCTGACTGCCGGTCGCGGTTCACGGGAAAATAGGCAAAAGGCGTGTAGAAGACGGGGATTTTCCACAGACGCAGCGTGCTGTGCTTGGCCCAGCCCATGCCGTTGACCTTAACGTCCAGATCCCGGCAGGAGATGGACCAGTCGGGTGAGGCCGGGTCGCACGTGGTGATCACTCCCTGGGCCACGTGGTATTGGGACGGGCCTCTCTTGGAGATGTTCCTTCCGGTCAGGTAGAAGCCGTTATCGGAAAAGTAGACGGTGCCGCCGTCCACCCAGCCCGTTTCCGTGTCCAGGTTCCAGATCACCCTTTGGCCGGTGAGCCAGTCGGCCCCGTAGCGGATGCGCACGTTTCCCTGGAGCGTGGCCTGCCGCTCGGAGAGGTTCACCTGGGCCCACTCGGAGGTGATAAGGCGGTCTCCCGACGCGATGCGGACGTTTCCTTCCGCCTCGTAGGTTCTTGTCTTGGCGTCGTAGGTGAGCCTGTCGGCCTGGATCGTCCAAGGCGTTTCGCCGTCTCCCAGGAACCCCGCTCCCGATTCCGTGCCGTCCAGGAGCGACTGGGCGGGAAGGGGCCCGGCCAAGACAAGGGTCCCGAAGAGGAGGGCGACGAACAACCTCCAGCGAAAAACATGGGCGCGGTCTTTTTTCATGGGACGTCAAGCCAACAGTTGATCGTGCAGTTGGAAGGGTTCTCCGTAGAGCTCCTTCACCTCGCCGACGAAATAGAGCGATCCCGTAATGCAGATGAGATCTTCCGGGGTGGCCATGTCCTTGGCTTGGGCGATGGCGTCCGCGGGGTTGGGAACCACGTAGTGGCGCTGGATGTAGGGCTTGGCCAGCCGGCGGAGTAGTTCCGGATCGGCGGCGCGTCCGTACCGCGGGCGCGTGAAGAAGACCGTTTCCGCCAGGGGAAGCAGCCGCCGAAAGATTCCGCGGATGTCCTTGTCCGCCATGATCCCCATGACCAGATGGAGTTTCCGGTATCGGAAAAGGTGAGTCAAGGAGGTTCTCAGGGATTCGGCACCATTGGGGTTGTGGGCGCCGTCCACCATGACGATGGGATCCCGTTCCAGGATCTCCATCCGACCCGGCCAGTGCACGCCGGTCAGCCCTTCCCGCACGCGTTCCGGGTCCAGGCGGAGGACCCCTTGTCCTTCCAGGAGTTCCAAAACGGCCAAGGCCAGGGCCGCGTTGGTGTGTTGATGTTCTCCAAGGAGTCCGAGGGGGAGATTGGCCCAGCGGTGGTGAAGGCCGTGATAGGAAAAGTTTTGGGGGCCGTTGCGCCGCACCCGAAAATGGGTGCCCAACCGGTACAGAGGGGCACGTTTCTTGAGACATCGGGTCTTCAGGGTGCTTTGCACCACCGGCTGACGGGCTCCCGTGACCACCGGCGTGCGCTCCTTGATGATGCCCGCCTTTTCCCGGGCCACGGCCGACAGGGTGGATCCCAGGAACTCTTGGTGGTCCAAGGCCACGTTGGTGATCACCGACACCCTGGGCTCCAGAACGTTGGTGGCGTCCAGACGACCGCCCATCCCCGTCTCCACCACCGCCCAGTCGACCCCTTCCGCGGCGAAAAGCTGGAAGGCCATGGCCGTCACCGCCTCGAAAAAGGTGGGTAGCTGGTCGCCGTCCACCACGTCCATCACGTCCTGAAAGGCGCGAAAGACCTTGTCGGCGGAGACTTCCCTGTCGTCGATTCGAAACCGTTCCGTGAAACGAACTAAATGGGGCGAAGTGTAGAGCCCCACCCGGAACCCGTGGCGATGGAGGATGGCGGAAAGCATGGCGGCCGTGGAGCCTTTACCGTTGGTACCGGCGATGTGGATGGCGGAAAAGGCGCCGTGGGGATCTCCCAGGCGCGCGAGAAGCCGTTCCGTTCGGTTCAGCCCGAACTTGATGCCCATCTTTTGAAGGCTGAATAAGAACTGAACCGCCTTATCGTAATCGTCCACCGACTGTCCCCCCTCCTGGAAAGAAAACGGGCCGCCTCGGAGTATCTTCCGCCGAGCCTTCTACCACAGGCGAGAGGGAAAATGAAAGGGGGTCGCCATCCGAGTCCAGAGCCTGTTCGGGTAGGCTGGGTCCGCAAACCGCCCCTGCAGCCAGGTGGGGCGGGGCAAGATTGTCGCAACAGTCGAAGAGCCGGCGAGTTCCAGGTGATTCCATGAGGGGCGGCGATGAGTCGTCGGCAAATGCAAACTGTAGGGGCGAAGGATCATTCGCCCCTGTCGGGAGGCCGGCAGGGGCCTCAGGGGCTGGGGCTGTAGAGTACGGCCACGGCCTTGGCGGGTTTTTCGCTCAGGCACCGGAAACTGTGGCTCACTTCGGAATCGAAATAGATGCTGTCACCCGGGCGCAGGATCTCCACGCGGTCCACGGTCCGGAACTCCAGCTCGCCCTCCAAAATGTAGAGGAATTCTTCGCCCGAATGGCTCTGGAAAACCATCCGATCCGCATCCTGGATGCGGAATTCCACCAGGAAGGGCTCCATGTGCTTGGAACGCTTGCGGAACTCGAGGGATTCGTAGATGTAATTCACTTCTCCCTTGCTTTGGTGAGGCCGCCGCTCCACCTTGGAGCGTTCCTGGGGGCGGGTGATGGAAATCTTTTCGTCCGATTCTTCGTCTTGGAAAAAATGCGCCAGACCCACGTTGAGGGCCCGGGCCAGCTTCATGAGGGTGGCGATGGGGGGCACCACGTGGTCGTTTTCGATCTGTGAGAGGAATGGCTTGGACAGCCCGGTTTTCTGCGCCAGATCCTGCAGGGTGTACTTGTATTGTTGTCGAAGCTCGCGAACCTTCTGACCGATCTTCAGAGCCTTCACCGCCAGTTGGATGTCGTCTTGACCTGCCATCGTGCCTCCTTGTCTTGGGGGTTCCTTCCGGCTGTGGGCTCGGCCCGGTCGCCACGGCGGAAAGAAAATCTGAGCAGGGAAGGGGAGAGAGCGCGGGAAAAGGGGCCACAGACCACTCGGCCCCTCATATTACCCAAAGAGGTATTTGATGGGAACAAATAATTTGTTGCCCGGCCAAGACCTGCCGTCTCAGATGGGCGGAGCGATGGTCACCAGGATCCGCATGGCGGTCTGCGCCCGCACCCCGTGGGGTTCGGCGATGTCGCACACCACGATGTCCCCGGTGCGGGCGGGCAGGGCCCGATCGTCCTTGAGCAGGAACCAGCCCTCACCTTCCAAGACCACGATGCTCACCTGGCCTTCGATATCGTGGGCGTGTAGGGGGAGCTCCTGGCCCGGCTGGAAATTGAAGTTGAGGATCTTGAAGTACGGGGAGTCATGGATCAGGAGCCTCTTGAACCCCTTGTCCGCGAAATCGTTGGATTCAATGATGTTGAGATGCTTCATGGATCACTCCTTTCGGGGGCTCAGGCGGCCACCGTGCGCCTTTCCAGGATGTCGCCTCGGGTGCTGATGACCACTTCCTCCAGGGGAATGCTGGCCTGCGCCTTTTCCATGGCCTTGGCCACGATGGCCAGAAGCGCCGAACAACAGGGGACTTCCATGGAGACCACCGTGACGGATTTCAGCCGATTCCGCCGGAAGACCTCGGCAAACTTTTCCACGTATTCCATGGGGTTGTCGAACTTGGGACACCCGATCATCACGGCGCGGCCCTGTAGGAACTCCTGGTGAAACCCGGCGTAGGCCACCGGCACACAGTCGGCCGCAACCAGGAGGTGCGCATCGTTCAGGAAGGGAGCCTTGGGTGGGACCAGCTTGATCTGCACGGGCCAGTGGCCCAGTTCCGACGGGGTCTCCCCACGGACGGCCTCTCTTGGGGCGGACGGTGCCGGTCTCGGACCGGAAAAGACATGGACCTGACGGGACGGGCATCCGGAAGCCTGCGGAAGCGGTTCCGCCGATGGCGGGCCGTGGCCTTTCTTCTTCGCTTCCAGGAAGGCTTCCACCGCTTCGGGATCGAACTCTTCCGCTTCCCTTTCCACGATGTGCAAAGCGTCCTGGGGACACTCCCCGATGCAGGCCCCCAGGCCGTCGCAATAGACGTCCGATACCAGCCTGGCCTTGCCGTCGATGATCTCGATGGCGCCTTCGGCGCAGGCCAGAACGCACTGCCCGCAGCCGTCGCAGCGTTCCTCGTCGATCTCGATGATCTTTCGGATAGTTTTCATCTCTCTTGTCTCCTTGCTCGTCCGGAGTGGTTTCATTTTCTCAGTATTCCTTGTGGATCAGGACCTTTCGGGCCAGTTCCTTTCCCGCGTCCGTAAGAAAGCTGCCTTCCATCTCTTGGGGCAGGGATCGGCCGGCATCCGGCGTGGACTCCCGGGCCGCCTCCAGGTTGACCAGCGTGTCTGCATCGAAGACGCACCGGAAATTGAGGGAGGCGTCCAGAGGAGGCTCGTGGTGGTGTTCGATGATGGCGCACACCTCCTCGATCAGCTCTTCCCGGGCTCCCAAATTGGTGAGGATCTCCCGGGCGATGCGGGCGCCCTCCCGGGCATGATCTGCAGGGGAGGCATCGCGCAGTCCCACATCATGAAGATACGCGGCGCTCAGCACCACCGCCGGATCCGCTCCCAGCTCGAAGGCCAGCTTTTCCGCATAGCGCGCCACCTTGGACGCATGGGCGATCCGCTTGAAATCCCTTCCGAAGTGTTTTTTCATCTCCAGGGCCACACGGTCCTTCAGTAAGCTTTCCCGCTCGGCCAGAAGCTCCGGGGGCAAATCCCCCAGGCACTGCTCGGCGAATTTGCAATAGGCGGCGCATCCGAAGTCCATCTTGGGATTGACGAACTTGTGACCGCAGGCGGGGCACTTGCGGCTGGATTCATCCTTGAAGAATTCCACCGGCTGCCCGCATTCCGGGCATTTGGCCTCGAAGATGGCCCCCGGCCTCCAAAATCGGCTGTCTTGTCCGGGACATCTCATGGGGTTTCGGCTCCTTTGGGCTTCTGCTTTTGCTTTTCGTTCTCATCCTGGTTCCAATATAGGCACGGAAAGCCCGTCGGGCATTGACCTAGGTCAAACCGAGGGTATTGCCGAGGAACTTTTCCCAGCCCGTGCGGTTGAGGAACTCACCGAACCGAAGAAACCCGTCGGTCTGCTGCATGTAGGCATCCACGCACCGGTCCACCACGCGAGCCACGCCTTCCTCGTCCAGGAGGACGGGGAGCTCCCGCCCGAGCTGGGGGTGTCGGCCCAGCTTGCCGCCCAGCAACACGCGATAGCCCGCGGCATGGGTTCGGAGGGCTTCCGAAGGGCAGGCGGAAAGGCATTGTCCGCACAGAACGCAGCGTTCACGGAGGAAGGTCACCGCCGCTTCCCCTGATGGAACATCCAACGCGTCTTCCTGACAGACGTCCGCACAGGCGCCGCAGCCCGTGCAGGCATCGGAAAGGAGCACCGGCTGAACGGCGCCGATGATGCCGATGTCCACGATTTGGGGTCGCGAACAGGCGTTGGGGCAATCGGCGAGAACGACCCGGAATTCATGGTGGAACTTGAGGGGCCCCTCCACGTGGTTTTTCAAGAAACTGGGAAAGTCTTTTTCGTCCAGGATGCGCTGTAGCCTGTCCAGGAGGGGCGCACTGTCCTGCGTTCGGTTGGGGCAGCCCCCTTGGCCGAAGCAACCTTCCAGGCGATACCCCTTGACCTCATGCTCCATGGACTGGAGATACTTTTGCTGGGTGGCCCGCACGTGGGCCAGGGTCACCTGCCCGGCGCCCTGCCGGCGCGCTTCCTCTTCCACCCTCTTTCGGATCCGCTTTCGCACGAAGAAGGGAGCGCGTGAAACCGCTTCCGAT
This sequence comes from Desulfacinum infernum DSM 9756, assembly GCF_900129305.1. Classification (GTDB taxonomy): domain Bacteria; phylum Desulfobacterota; class Syntrophobacteria; order Syntrophobacterales; family DSM-9756; genus Desulfacinum; species Desulfacinum infernum. Next base: position 23,700 of record NZ_FQVB01000018.1, read on the forward strand.
GCTTCCCGACTCCATTCCATGCTGTCTCCTCCCAACTCTTTTGCCGGCATCGGGCCGGGTCCGGTTGAATGTCCGTGCCTCTGATGTTAAGAGCTCAGGGACGCCGCGGCATTGACATGGGTCAAAAAAGTTATCCGTTCGTTCTTTTGAACGCCCGGGAGGGTGTCGGAACTTTTGGGAGTGAACGCTTTTCTCGTAGCGCAGCCCTTCAGGGCTACGCAAGAACTCCCAGGTGCCGCATAGGCCTTCGGGTAAGGTCCGGTGCTTCATGGGGTTGCAATGGGCCTTTCCCGCGGGGCTGAAGCCCCGCGGCTACGATGTGAAGAGAATGGTAATTCTCCGGCTCTCGAGGCCGGTCCTGGTCGCGCGGTTTCCCGGGCTCCCCGCCGGGAAGACTTCCATCGGGGGGACGAAAGCGGGTGTTGCCATTGGAAAAAAGCTTCGGCCGCATTGCGGAATTCCTGGAGGAGATTTACCATCGTTTCAACACTCGGAGCCATGTTCCGCCGGACCCGCTCATGTTCGTCTACCGCTACCGGGAATGGGCGGACCGGGAAGTGGTGGCCCTGATCGCCTCGTCTGTGGCAGTGGGGCGCGTGGAGGCCATCGCATCCTGCCTGGAACGGGTATTGGGGTGGTTGGGCCCCGCCCCGGCGGAGTTTCTGCGAAGTGCCCGTGACTCCGAGCTGGACCGGCTGGTCCGGGGATTCCGCTACCGGTTTTTCGGTGAGCGGGAAATGCGGGGGTTGCTGGAGGGGGTGGGACGGGTTCTTCGCTGCCACGGGTCGCTGGAAGACGGCATGCGGTGGGCCTTGCTGCAGAAGAGCGGAAACGTTTCGGATGCCCTGGACCTTTTTGTGGGCACACTGCGAGGGGATGAGAAGCACGGGGGGGCCGGCCGGCTTCTCCCTCAGCCGTCCCGGGGAAGCGCCTGCAAGCGACTCCACCTCTTCCTGAGGTGGATGGTGCGGCGTGACAATGTGGACCCCGGAGACTGGAGTTGCATCAAGCCCGCACAGTTGCTGGTGCCTCTCGACACCCACATGTTCCGGGTCGCGAGGCATCTGGGGCTCACCGCTCGGAGACAGGCCGATGCCCGAGCCGCCCGGGAGATCACCCGGGGGTTCGCCCGGTGGGCGCCCGAGGATCCGGTGCGCTACGATTTCGCGCTCACGCGCCTGTCCATGCGGGATCCAACCTGGTTGGAAACGGTAGCGAAAGTTTTGTGTGCGAACAACAGCGAAGGAGGTGACCCATGAAGGCGATTCGATTCTTCGGAGTTATGGCCTTGGCGATCTGCCTCGGCTGGATGTCGGCGGGAGGGAAGGCCCAGGCCCTCACCACCCACGACATCTTCCAGGCCAGCACGCTCAACCAGGTGCTTCAGAGAAACAAGCTAATCGTGGGCATGGAAGTGGAGTACTTTCCCTTTGAATACGCCGACGAGAAGGGGCAGCCCATGGGGTTTGACGTGGACATCGCGCGCCTCATGGCCCAAGAGCTGGGGGTGGAACTGGAAATCAAGGACATCGAATGGACCGGACTCATCCCATCCCTTCAGAGCGGCAAGGTAGATCTGGTCATTTCCGGCATGACGCGTACCCTGGCCCGGGCACGCGCGGTGAGCTTCACGGACCCCTATTTCGTCACCGGCTTGTGCGCCCTGCTCAGTGCCAAGAAGGCTTCGGGCGTCACCCATGTGGACCAGCTGAACGCGCCGGGGCGCGTGCTGGCCGTCAAAACGGGTACCACCGGGGATCTGGTGGCGTCCAAGCGCTTTCCCAAGGCCACCATCAACCGGTTCAAGGATGAGACGGCATGCGTGCGGGAGGTGGTCACAGGCCGAGCGGACGCCTTCTTCTACGATCAAATTTCCATCGCCAAGCACCACAAGCAGAACCCGGACAGCACCATCGCTCTGCTGGAGCCGTTCACCTATGAACCCTTTGCCATCGCCATCCGAAAAGGGGATGCCGACTTCCTGCAGTGGCTCAACCTTTTCCTGGAAACCATCAAGGCGGACGGACGCTACGACGAGATTTTCCAGAAGCACTTGGGGGACATCATCCAAAAATGACGAGACCTTACCTGGTGAGGATCCTGATCGGGGCCGGTGTCCTGGGGGCATTGGCCCTTTTTATGGCCACCCTGGACTATCCCTGGAACTGGTGGGTGCCCTGGCGGTATCGCAGCCTCTTTCTGTGGGGGTTTGTGAACACCATGGTGGTGTCCGTGGGGGCTATCTGCATGGGGTTTGTGATCGGCGTGCTGGGGGGGCTCGCCCGGGTTTCCAAAAGCGTGGTGATCCGAACGCTGGCCGGATACTACGTGGAGCTTTTCCGGGGCACGCCGTTGCTGGTCCAGATCTACATCTTCTATTTTTGTCTGGCGGCCGTGATCCATTACGACAATCCCATGATAATCGGAATGGTGACGCTGGCCTTCTTTTCGGGGGCATACATCACCGAAATGGTCCGGGCGGGCATCGAATCCATCGACCCCGGCCAGGTGGAGGCGGCCAAATCCACGGGGTTGAACGAGCGCCAGACCATGCGCTATGTGATCTTCCCCCAGGCCTTTCGCCGGATCATTCCGCCCGTCACCGGCCAGTTTGTCTCCCTGATCAAGGACTCTTCGCTCCTGTCGGTCATCTCCGTGCGGGAGCTCACCAAGGCGTCGGAAGTGGTCAACGCCACCACCTACAAGACCTTTGAAGCCTATCTTCCCCTGGCGGTGCTCTATCTGGTGCTGACCTATCCGTTGTCCTACATGACCCAGCGCCTGGAACAGAAATTGAGCAACGGCCGGAAGTGAGCGGGCGTCGCCGGCGTCGGTTTGCTCCCGGTCCGGCTATATTGGGGGGCGAATGCGGGACAGCCTCCTTGTTTCTTCCATGGGAAGGCCTTATTAAGTCTAGAGACCAAAGGGCAGACAGGGGAAGTGAAAGTGTTGGTTGAAAATGACGGAAGGAGAAACAGATGGCTGAAAATATCAGGCTCTATGCTCTGACCACCTGTATTCATTGTCGAAATACCAAAGAGTACCTCAAGGAATGCGGAGTGGAATACGATTGCGTGGATGTGGACGCCTTGCAGGGAGAAGATCGGGAAAAGGTCCTGGAGGAAGTGAAAAAGCTCAATCCCAGTTGCACCTTTCCCACTCTCGTCATCGGGGACAGGGTGATCGTGGGATTTCGAAAGGACGAGATCGAGGAGGCCCTGAAAGGATGACCGCTCGAGAGCTTTATGAAAAACTGAAGCCCATCCAGGAGGCCAAGGGGTACCAGTTCAACAAGGACCTGGAGGGGACGACCCTGCCCCTGCTGGAAAGCCTTCTGGTCAACAAGGAACGATACGGCTACATGGTCTGCCCGTGCCGGCTCGCTTCCGGGGACCGGGAAAAGGACCGGGACATTATCTGTCCGTGTGTCTATCGTGAACCCGACGTGGCGGAATACGGGAGCTGCTACTGCGGCTTGTACGTCTCTGCTGCATGGAATGCGGGTACCGTACCTCACGTGGTTGTTCCCGAACGCAGACCGGCGGATAGATTCGTGTAAAACAACTGGGAAGGGCGGCCCTTAGCCGCGCCGATGAGCCATGACTCCCTTGGAGATAGCCGGACTCAGGATTGACCCCCCGTTTGTGCTTGCACCCATGGCGGGCCTGACCCACGCGGCCTTTCGGGAGCTCGTGGCCCATTACGGAGGGTGCGGCCTTTTCTATACCGAGATGCTCAACTCCCGTGCGCTCTGCACCAACGATCCGGCCCGGGATCCCTACTGTCTGACGGGGTCCCGGGACCGTCCTCTGGCCGCCCAGGTGGCGGGCAACGAGCCGGAGAAGATCTGCCGGGCGTTCCAACGGCTCCAGGCAACGGGCCGCTATGACCTCTTCGATTTCAATCTGGGCTGCCCCCGAGGAGCGATCCAGCGCTACGGATGGGGGGCGAGATTACTGGTACGGATCGATTTGTGCCGGGAGATCCTCCATGAGTCCCGGAAAGTGCTTGAAAAACCATTTATGGTCAAGATGAGGACGCCCGGTCGGGGCGATGAGGGCCTGTGGCACCGATGGGTGGAGATCCTCGAGCAGGCCGGGGTGGACGGGGTTACGTTGCATCCCCGGACCCCCCAGGACCTCTTCAAGCGCCCCGCCCGTTGGGAGGAGATCGGGTTCTTGGCCCGTCATACTCGGCTGCCGGTGGTGGGCAACGGCGATGTGTTTTCGCCGCATGATGCACTCCGCATGATGGAGCGCACGGGATGCCGGGCCGTCATGGTGGGACGGGCTGCCGTCATGAGGCCGTGGATCTTTCGGGATATGGCGAGCTGCCTGCAAGGTGGGACCGTCCTCCCCGCTCCGGATCCCGTGGAAGTGGTTGACCTCTACTGGGCTCTGGTGCAGCAATGGCTTCCGGAGAAACTCCACGAGGACCGTGTCCGGCTCTTTCTCTTTTGGCTGTGCCAGAACTTTCCTTACGGTGTCCACTATTTCAACCGGATCCGTCGCCGGAAGACTCCGTCAGCAATGGTGGAGAAGGCACGCGAACTGTTGGCAAAGGAGAAGTTTCCCGGCTATCCGGTCCGCCCCCTGATGAGTTAGCTATTTCATACTAAATCTCTAGACTTGACATGCCGATTAGGCTAATGGGACAGGGGCGGTTGCCGCGGACGCCCGAAGCGACTTTCGATGACCGGTTCATTCGGCAAGTCCGATAAGGAAAGGCGGAGAGCAGGAGTGCCAGCAAGCACGACAGGGATGTCACCCAACACGCAAAACGATTCGAACTCACAGACCTACAAAGGGCCCAATTACTGGTTTCGCCAGATCGGGCGTCAGGAGTTCCCCGTTTTCCGACAGACGGTGCTGTCCGTGGCCCGTGTTCTGTCACAGATAAAGAGTTCATCTACGGAGATGGCCCAGGCGGTCGCCAGGGATCCGTTCTTGGCGGTTCGAGTCGTCCGCATGGCGAATAGTGCCTTTTATTCCGCCGGCATTCAAAGGGTCAGTTCAGTTCACCGTGCGGTCATTGTCGTGGGGTTTGATGCTTTGCGGCATTTGTGCGCGTCGGTGGATTTCGTGGAGGATTCTTTCCGCGGCATACGGCTCAAAAGCATTCAACGCCATGTACTTCTTTCGTACCATCAGGCACTTCTGGCGCAATGGTTCGCCGAGAGCATTCGGGACGGTGCTCCGGAAGAGGTCTATTCGGCGGGCCTCCTGGCCGACATCGGCCTGATCCACTTATTGGGGATGATTCCCGTGTCTTCCGTCTTGGCCCTCTCCACAAATCTGGAAAGGCACGGCCTGGAAAGCCAGGAGGATGTTGAGAGGCAGGTGCTGGGATTTGCCAGTCGCTTTGTGACCGCCAAGATGGCTTCGGATTGGAAGCTCGGTGATCTCCTGGAGAAAGTGGCTCGAGATCACGATGTCGGGGATCCCCGGGTGAAGTGTGTCCGTTATGCACGTGCTCTGACGCGGGCCCTCGCTCAGGATCCGGAAGGCAGGAGCGTGCTGGCCGCCCGGGAGGCCATCGGCGACGAACTGAAGATGTCCCAGATGTCGCTGCGTCGGATGATCGACGCCGCAGCCCGCTGGGCCCGCCGGTGGGGGTGCGATTACGGCCTGGACGAGGAGGAGTTGGCTCTCTTTTCCTCGGAGGGTGCCGCGGCTGCAGAGCCGGAGGCGGAGCCTGAGATTCCGCTCCTGGAGATCCTGAGCGAGGAGCAGGGCAGTTCCCATGCCGTTCCGGCGGCGCGCGAACCCGATGATAGCCGCCAGCTGGAAATCATCGACGCGATCCACGCCTTGCTCATGGACAGGAACAGGAGAAACTCCCAAGAGCTCTGGGACCTTGTCGCGGATGGTATGAGAAACGGCGCGGGATTTGACCGGGTGGCCGTGATGCGCCTCGCGTCGGGCGGGCGATTTCTGGAGGTTCGAGGCCTGTACGGAGATTTCGATCCCGGCCTTGAAGGACTCATGGTGCCCGTCACCAGCTATCGCAATCTTTTTACCTACTGTTTGGACTGCCCGGAGCCCCTCTGGGTGAGAGACGAGAGCCCGGACGAGATCAGGAATCTGCTAGGTCCTGAGGTCTTGCAGTTTTTCGGCAGCCGGGACTTCATCCTTGCCAGGGTCATGGGCCGAGGCGGCCCAGTAGGCCTTATCGGAGCGGATCGGCGGGAGACGGACCGCACCCTGGACGAAGAGGCCCTCCGGGGTTTCCGGCGGTTTTGGCGCTGTGCTTCAGTGGCCGTGGAAGTGCTCGAAATTTAGCCGCTCGTTTCATGAAAGGGCATCCCCCGTCCATGATCCGAAATGTCTTGCGTAGGTCGGGTCCTGGTCTCCTGGGGCGGGGGCCGCGGATCATGTCTTGCGGGCGGTATCACCCAACCCTTCGGCACAATCCCTGATCCATGTCGGATGCAAGCGATCCGAGCAAAGGTCCCCCCTTCCTCCGTTCAAGCCGGGCAAATTCGCCAACCCCTGGTGAGGTCCTCCACAAAGGGGGTCTTTCCTTCCTCAAGGATTCGATGTCCATGTTCCTTATGACCACGTCTCCGTGTCTTGTGCCTTGTCCTGTCCATGCGCTGTCCAACCACGCTGAGAACTCCGGGGCCGGCATCAACCGCTCGACGAGGTTCCGGCCCGTTCGCTTGTTATTATTGACAGAAACCGGACGGGATGCCATGATGATACCAAGCGCCTGATCGACAATTCCAAAGGTGCTGCTCTGACTTCGGACAACCGCGATCCCGCTGACGGTGTCGACTCTGGAAGCGAGATAATCTCTCAAACGGACACCCCCTCGTTGAGCTAACCCTGCAATCTGGAGCGCAACAAGTTTGACGCCTTTTTCCCGGAGGTTCCTCCTCGAGGACCTCTGTGCGGCCCTTGAGCCCGGCGGATGCTACGCCTTCAGCCCGTGCAGGGATGGCCTTATGAGCTCGTGGGAACATCTTTTCGATGGCCTGTCGGAAGGGCTCTTCGTCGCCGACCACCGGCTGCGTCTTCTCTATGCCAACCTGGCCGCGCGAAGGCTGGTGCGCGTGCTCCCGGAGGGCGGATCCAACCAAAGCGTGGCGGCCTGTCTCCGGGCGGCGGGTTTTTCCACTAGTGAAGAGGAACTTGTGCGGCATGTGAAGAAGGCCGCCCGAAACGCTTTGGTGCTCCAAAGGGATGGGGCATCGGGAAGGCCGCCCGGGGAGGTCATAGTGAGTGTCCTTCCGGGGACGAACCCGCCCCTCCTGCTGGGAGTGGTGAGGGATGCGGAAGGCGGCAGGGCACGAGCGGACTTCCACGCGGAACGTGGGCTCTGCGAGGCCCTGATCGAAGCCGTTCCAGACGGACTCTTTGTCGTGGAGCCCCAAACCCGGATCATCATTTATGCCAATGAGGCCTTCCATCGCAGGCGCCGGCTTCGCCTTCCCCTGGGCATCGGCCAGCCCTGCTACCGCCTGTTGGCCCGCGAAGACCGGCCGTGCGAAGAGAGGGGTCGGGCGTGTCCCATCCCGGACTTGATCGCGGGCCAAAAGGCCGTCTATTGCGTCCTCAACGGAAACGGGGCATCCGGAGGCCCTGCGGCGCGCCTTTCCTGCCTGGTGATGGAAGGCGGAAGGCTTCTGGTGGTGGGGGTTGAACCTGATCTCCCGTCGGGGCAGCCAGGACGGGGAGATCCGCACGAACCGCTCACTTCCGGTAAACCCCCCCGGTCGCCTTCGTACCAGGAATTTCACGACATGGTGGCACAAGCTCGAAAGACGCACTCCCTGGTGGATCTGGCCACTACCCTTTCCAGGGATCTTCAGCGTCTTCTCAACTGTTCCGATGTGTGGCTTCTCCTGCTGGATCCCACCGGGCACGTCATTTTCCCCGTGAGCGGGGAAGAAGGAAGCGGTGCGGGGGATCTGGACAAGGTGGTGAAGACCCTGGGTTCCCCGGAAAACCTTTCCGCCTTGGGGCGGGAACTGGACCGGCTGCGGAAGAGGGGGGCTTCGTCCCGTCGCGGGCGCGTTCGGGAGGACGTGGAATGGGTGACGGCGCCCTTTCGCACAGCCGCCTTGGGCTGGGCCGGCCCTTCCAAGGATGCTTCGTGCGGTTATCTTCTTCTGTCAGGCCGCAAGACCCCCCTTCCCGACGACCTGCCCTACCTGGTGGAAACCCTCTTTGCCCAGCTGATGGACCACCTGCGACATCTCCTCCTGGAAGAAACCGTTCCGGACAGCAAGAGTCTCAAGAACATGGCCTTGACCCATCCCGATGGGATCATCGGCCGAAGCAAGCGGATGCAGGAGGTCTACGAGCTCATCGATCTGGTGGCCGCCTCCGACGCCACCGTGCTCATCACGGGCGAAAACGGTACGGGCAAGGAACTGGTGGCCCAGGCGATCCACAACCGGAGCCACCGCCGGAAAGGGCCCTTCATCGTGGCCCATTGCAATGCCTATTCGCCCACATTGCTGGAAAGCGAGCTGTTCGGACACGAAAAAGGGGCCTTTACGGGGGCCATCCGCCGCAAGATGGGACGCATTGAGCGGGCCCAGGGCGGCACCCTCTTTCTGGACGAGATCGGCGACATCGCCCCGGCCACCCAGGTGCTCCTGCTGCGGTTTCTCCAGGACCACCGCTTCGAGCGGGTGGGGGGGGAAAAGACCCTGGAAGCGGACGTGCGGGTACTGGCCGCCACCAACCGGAACCTGGTGGAAGAGGTGGAATCGGGCCGGTTCCGCGATGATCTCTACTACCGGCTGAACGTCATCTCCATCCACCTGCCGCCTCTGCGGGAGCGCAAGGAAGACATCCCTCTGCTCAGCCAGTATTTCCTGAACAAATACAGCGAGAAGGAAGGCAAGAAGGTGGCCGGCTTTTCGTCCGCCGCCCTGCAGGCGTTGATGGATTACGACTGGCCCGGCAACGTGCGGCAGCTGGAAAACGCCGTGAGCCATGCGGTGATTCTGGCTCAGGATGCCACCATCCGCCGCCAGCATCTGCCCCGGTTCCTGCAGGACGTGCACGAGCTGCCCACCACCGCCTCCCTGGTGGAAAACGAAAAGCGCCTGATCCTGAAGGTGCTTCGCCAGACCCGCTGGAACAAGCACGAAGCGGCCCGGAAGCTCCAGGTGAGCCGAAGCACGCTTTATAGCAAGATCCAACGCTACGGGCTGCGCCCCGACCAGGCCGTCTAGGATCCGAACACACCAGTCGGATACAGGACACTCGGTGTCTCCATCGTATAAACAAACCCTTAAAATTATATGCACCGCCATGGGGTCGCAGGTCGGTCACCCCGGGTTGGTCACCCGCCCCGAAAGGAGGCCCGGCGGGGAGGTGCGGTGAACTTCGTTGTCTCGTCAAGGGCCTCAAACCTCATAGGAAATGGGGATGTGAAAGGAAACACAAAACGAGGCCGGTCATCTGGCGTACTTTTTGACATATTAGAAGATAAGCTGTTTTCCCCTGATCGAGGGTGAATTCTGCCGATCTTTTTGTGCTCCCGGTTCATGCGCCCGTGAGGTGGATCCATCTGGGTGCGTATCCGATCTCCCGGTGCACGCTCTTCTCCGGTGCGGTTCTTCCCAAAGCTGTTTCTATCTAGAGATTCCAATCGTTTGAGTTTTGAGCGCTGGGCCCGTTTCGGGCACGTTCGTCTGCGGGCCTCACGCCCGGGACCAAAACCCGGCGGGAACCGATGAGGGCGGAGGAGCCCCGGCCGTTCACATGTTTGCTTCCAACCGGCGGTTCCGTGTGACGGTGCCGCGTGCCGGGGTTTTTGTCCGTTCGGAAGTGGGTCGGTGCCCGGCGGCGGATCTATCCGGGCACGCCAGACCAAGAGGAAAGGAGGTGGGAGAAGGCGGACAAATTCCAGGATGGCCCGCGCCGCGGGTGACGCCCGGTTACGGGCGCGGGGCGTACGACGAGTGGTAGGCGGGTATGGATGGAAATGGGACCACGGGAGGTCAAAACATGGCGCAGAAAATCCGGGAAGTGGAAATCAACAGTCGGGAGGACACCCTTCCATTGATGGGGCCCGATGTGCGGCCTTGGCCGGTGACCCCGCCGCCTTCCCAAGAAGAGGTCATGGCAGTCTATGCCAGGAGGAAGGCGGAGGAGTTCGGTAAGTGGTGCGAGGACAATCTTCGCATCGACTACGCCAAGGACAAGCCCGAAGCCCTGCAGGGGGTTCGGGTTTTGTCTTGCGGACTGTGGCGCATGGGCCACAAGTTTGCCGCGGGACTTTTGAGTGAGCTGGGGGCGGAGCTGATCAATGTGGAGCCGCCCGAGGGGGACCCGCTCCGGAAACTCACCCCCTTCGGCCGTGAAGAGTACATGCTGGAGGACAAAAACGGCGACAAGTGCGGTCTGGACTTCATCCATGAACTCCGCAACGCCTATTCGGTCACCATCAATCTGGAAACCGAAAAGGGCCGGGAGCTCTACACCAAGCTTGCCGAGCACGCCGATATCCTCATCGAAGAGTATCCGCCCGGCTACATGGACGAGCGGGGCATCGGCTATCGGCAGCTTTCCCAGATCAATCCCAAGCTCATCTATTGTTGGGTGGGCGAGCACGGTCAATGGGGCCCCATGAAGGACAAAGTGTCCAAGTTCGGCCAGTGGATGCTCGATCCCTTCGGCCAGGCGGCCTGTTCCTTCATTCACAACACGGGTTTTCCCGAGGACCTGCTGCCGCGCGGCAAGGGCGGCGACCCCACCCGCTCCGGCGTGTGGTTCGCCGATTATGTGGCCGGCGAGCAGACGGCGGTAAACGCCCTGGCGGCCCTTTTCTGGCGGGATGAATTCAGCGGCGAAGGTCAGTTCATCGAGACCACGGCCGCCGAAGCCCTCATGGACATCCTGGACTTCGACATCACCTGGTACGGGTTCAACAAGAGCATCAAGGCCCGCACGGGCGGTTGGGATCCCAACCTGAACCAGTATGCCTGGAACCCCTGTAAAGACGGCTACATGATGATCGGCGGCCAGACGGACCGCCTCTGGTACCGGATCGGTATGTGCATTGAGCGCGAGCTGCCCATCTTCGGCCGTCTGATCCACGAAGACCCGCTCCTCAAGGAAATGGCCGCCCGCAATGCCCTCCAGGCGCTCACCAAGACCTACACCATGACCACCATGTGGCTCCGGAACATCAACCGCGTGGAAGCCGAAGAAAAGCTCATGCAGTATGAAATCGCGGCCGGCCCGCTCCTCTACATCGACGAAGTGGCGGAGTTTCCGCACTTCAAGTATCGGCCTTGGGTGAACGTGCTGGAGGACGAGCAGTACGGGACCCTCATGTATGCCGAGTCCACCAATGCCTACCAGATGCGGACCCCGGCGCGGGTCAAGTGGCTCGGGCGGCCCCTCGGCTACGACAACCCCGAAGTGTTCATGAAGTACCTCGGCATCGGCCAGAGCGAACTGAGGGAACTCAAGGAACAAGGAGTGGTCTAAGATGAAAGATCAGAGAGTGACGCGAATCGAAGATCTGCCAGGGCCCAAAAGCCAGGGGGAACTGGAAGAGATGAAGATGCCCTATGAGGAGTGGTGCCGCAAGGTCTTCGCCCCCGGACAGGAGAAGACCAAGCCGGAGTCCCTCAAGGGTATTCGGTGGTTGAGCACCACCATGTACATCTTCACGCCCCACTCCGTGGCCAACCTGGCCGAGCTGGGGGCCGAGTGCATCAAGGTGGAGATGCCCCGCATGGGCGACCCCATGCGCCACACCTCGCCTTTCAACGAGTGCTATCTCTATCCGCTGCACGACAGTCGCCCCATGACGGGAACGGGCCTGGGGTTCACCAACGCCAATTCCAATGAGTACTACATCACCATGGACTACCATGTGGATGAGATGAAGGAGGCCTTCTACCGGCTGGTGAAGCTCTCCGACGGTCTCACCGAGTGCTACCGGCCCGGCACCTTCGACCGGTGGAAACAGAGCTACCGGTACCTCCAGGAGCTCAATCCCCGGTTCATCTACGTGTGGGGCGGCGGCTTCGGCTACGGTCCCAAGGTCTTCGGCGGTTCCTACGACATCCTGGGTCAGGCCCACGCAGGCCTTGCCAGCGTCACGGGCTTCCATGAAGACTTCGGCGGCCACTGTACCAAGCACTCCAACTGGTGCATCGACTGGTATTCGGGCACCCAGATCACCGTGGCCATTCTGGCGGCCCTTTACTGGCGCCGCAAGACGGGGCTCGGCACCATGATCGAGTTTTCCCAGGTGCAGGCGGCCACCCGCGCCCTGGGCTACACCGTTCCGCTCTACGGCCGGTTCGGCATCGTGCGCCAGCGCTGGGGCAACTGGGACACCCAGCTGTGCGTCCACGGGATCATCCTGTGCGGCAAGAGCGACTATCCCGACGAGCCCAACCCGCAGCTCAAGTACGAGGCCCGCTACGCCGTGGTGAGCGCCTTCAACGATGCGGACTTCAAGGAGCTGTGCGCCATCGTGGGCCGAAACGACCTGTACGACCAGTACAAGACCCTCCAGGATCGCGTGAAGCCCGAAGCCCAGATGGTCATCTACAAGGCCCTGGAAGACTGGGCCGCCGACAAGACCCGCTCGGAAGTGGTGAAGACCCTCACCGACGCGGGCCTTCTGGCCATGCCCGTCATGAACGACAAGGAAGTCTACGAGTGCGAGCACTTCCGTCAGAGGGGCACCATCCGGTGGCTGGATGATCCGGTCTTCGGCGACGTGCTCATCCAGAGCGGCTACAGCTGCGGTCTCATGAGCAAGACGCCGCGCCGTGTCAACTGGATCTGGCGGCCGGTGGGGGCCGACAACGTGAAGATCTATCACGAGATGCTCGGCTACCCCATGAGCAAGATCGAGCAATGGTACGAAAAGAACCTCATCTAGAGGGAGGAACGGCCGATGTGTGACATCATTTGGTGCAAGGATTGCGACACGGTGAACTACCTCGACCCCTACTACTTTTGGAATTGGGAGGGGAAGATCAAGTGCGCCGGGTGTGAAAACGTCTACTATGTCTACATGATCCAGGGCCACATGTACAAAGGCCCGGACAAGAAGCCGGGGGAAAAGGAGGACATCCTGCCCGTCTATGCCGACAAGCCCAACCAGGGCTACGAGCAGATTCTTCCCGGCACCGAGGGCAAGACCCGGCCCTACAACTGTCTTCCCCGCCACATCTATCTGGGAAGGGCGGACATGGTGAAGTTCAGCGCGCGAGGTCGCCCGGTCCGCGGCTGGCGCCCGCAGCCCCCGTCCACGGGAGTGGCGGGATCCTGCGGCTTTACCTGGGACATTCAGAAGCTTTCGCCCGAGGTATGGGAGGAGTTCCAGGAGAAGCTCAAGAAGGGCGAAGTGAGTGACTGGTAAAAGAAAGGAGTGGTGCGACCATGGCAGAGCTGACTCCAAGACAGTTCCTGGACACCGTCCTGGTGCCGGAAAAGCAAAGCGACCATATCTGCTGGCAGTGCGCGCATTTGAAACCCGTTCTCAAGGGTTCCAAGTTCCCGCCGGCGGACATCATCGGCTGGTGCAAGAAGATCCACTGGCCCCACTATTGGTGCGTGGCGGACTTCAACGTGGTGAAGAAATGCTATGCCTTTGAATCCAAAAAGTAGGGCGGCCATGCAACAAGTGACTTTGGAACAGGCACGGATCATGGCGACGCAGGAACTGGAGCACCTGAAGTCCATGGTGCTCACCTGGAAGGCCAGCTACCAGGGCATGGCCGGCGACGAGGGGGACAACGACTTCCTGGTCCTGGAGTTCGTCCAGGAGATCGAGGAGTACATGGTTCCCTTCGTCCGGCGGATGCACGTGACCGAGCAGTTGACCGACCAACAGGTGAGCGACTTTCTGGACTTCTGCTACATGCAAGCCAAGGACCTGCGGGCGTCTTTCAACAAGGAGGGTTAGCATGCCCGAAAAATGCCGAGTGAGTGTGTGCGGATTCGACCCCATGCTGGTCAGGGGTTACGTGAAGACGGGCTACCGGGCCCTTTGGTGGTACCTGCCCGATGATGTGTACAATGATTTCAAGGTCAAGCCCGGCGACAAGGTGATCGGGCGGCTCTTGGCCGTCTACAACCCCAAGGGGGAGAAGACGGCGGAGCCCAACGAGGACTTCCGCTGGGAAACCTCCAAGGAAACGGGTTACGCGGTGGTGCTTCCTCCCGAGGTGATCACCAAGTACGAACTCACCGAGTTCCATTTCATCGAGCTGGTGATCAACAAGATCAACGAGCAGGATGTGTATCCCGGTGAGGAAAAGAAGACCAAGTGGTGGCCCACGGAAAAGATGAAACTCAGCTACTTCCTGCCCTATGCGGCGCCCTAAGCGCGCGAACGCGGGCCCTCCATCATCGGCTCCGGCCGGATGGTGGAGGGCCGTTTCCGTTGCGTCCCGCCATCAATCACTTCGCGCCCGCCGTGTGCATAGGAAACGAACCGGACGATTCCTGCACCCCAAGGAGCGAAAGGATCCCATGATGCACCCCATGCCCCAGATCCCCAAGGACGACAACCTGAAATGCACCCCCTATGATCTGGAAAAACCGACGCAAGCCTGGACCCGACTGTCCGAGCTTTTCGAGCTTGAAGATCCGCTTTTGGAACGAACGTTTTTTCTGGAAGGCTATGACTTTTCGTCCAATGTGTACGTCGTGGAAGACGACGGCTTCACCATCATCGACCCGGGAAACGATTACACGGCTTTTTTGCAATTTTTTGATCTGGGGTTCGATCCGGCGCAGGCGAAACGCGTCTGGGTGACCCACGGTCATTTCGATCACGCCATGGGGGTCCTGGAGCTCGCCAAGTACAAGGCGATCCGGGAAAAGGCCGCCATGGAGGTGGTGATGCACGAGGCGGGCCCCGAGGAGCTCAAGAAGAATCTTGAGGAACTGGGCTTTCCGGTGCGCCTTGTTCGCGGAGGAGAAACCTTGTCCACGGGACGGTTTCAGCTGGAAGTGATTTACACCCCGGGGCATACCGCGGACGGAGTCTGTTTTTTCCACCGGGATTCGGGCGTCCTTTTCAGTGGGGACGCCGTGTTGCCCCACGGCCTTTCCGCGCCCGACAAGCACGGAGGCGGGCGGCTCGATCATCTTCTCTTTGCCTTACGGGAACTCTTGGAACTTCCCGTCACCCATCTTCTGCCCGGCCACGGATGGCCGGTCAAGGACCTGGGCAAGAGGGTGGTGGAGGCCAGCTATGAGGAGATGATCAAGCACATGATCGGAGCCGAGGCGGAAGTGTCGTGCGAGGTGGCGGCTCGACACCTGATCGGAAAGGGCCTGCTGGTGGAGGCCTTGTATTGCGCGGACAAGGCCTTGCGGTTCCAGCCCGGGGATGCCCGGGCCCTTCGCATCAAGGTCATGTGTCTCAATGATATGGGACGTTTCGAGGAGTCCCTGGTCGCCGTCTCCGAGCTGGAGGCCCTGGTGGGGACATCGGAGGATGCGGACCCGGTTTTCGTAAAGACCGCCCGCGGCTACGCCCTCATGGGCGTGGGGCGATACGCCGAGGCGTTGGATCACTTTGACGCGCTGCTCCAGGAGAACCCGGAACTCAAGGATGTGCAAATGTACAAGGGAATGGCGCTCTACCTTTCGGGGCGTCAGGAAGAGGCTCTGGATATCGAGGTTTTTCAAGAAGAATTCGTGGGTCGATTCAAGGAAGAGTTTCTCAAGAAAGCAGAGGCCCGGAAGGAGTCGGCCCAAAACCCGTCCCGCTAGAACCCACAACCGGCACAGGGATCTGAGGGTGCCGGGACGAAAGATATTCGAGTCCGATGGCTTTAAACAGGGAGCCGCCCACTATAGTTGTGTGGATATCCCAGCCGGAGACGCGCGACCATGTGCTCGGGGTCCTGGCTCGCAATGAGTATCGGGCGCGGGCCGTGGAATCGGAAGCGGACCTCTTGCAGGAGCTTTCACCGGCCAGGCGCGGGATCGTGTTTCTGGACAGCGGGATCATCCAACACTACGGACCCACGCTCTACAGCCGGATTCGGCGGGCGTGTGCGGGCTGCCGCATGATTTTGCTCTGCAGCCGCGAAAGCCGCACGCTCATCCGGGAAGCCATGGAGGCGGGCGTCTACGGGTGTGTGGTGGAACCCTACGCGCCGTGGGAGATGGAAACCATGGTGCGTCACATCCTGGCGGACTTTCCCGAAGATGCGGCTAGGCCCACCGATTCGAACCGGCCGGAAAAGGAGGACGCCGGACGCCCCTCCTGACCTATTCCCCTCCTTGCAAAAAAGAACCCGCCGTAACTGAAGCGCTACGCCTGTCGGATCAACGAATCTGTCTTGGAGTCCCGGATGGCTAGGAGCTTGTCCGACAATGGCTCTCCGGCTCGAGATGCCGGAGATTTGGGTTGCCTTCGTAGCCGCGGGGCTTCAGCACCGCGGAAAGGGGACATCGTAACCCCATGAAGTCATAGGGAATACCCGAAGGTCTGCCCGAAGTTCGAGGATTGCTCCGCAGCCCTAAAGGGCTGCGCTACGAAAAAAGCGGTCATGCCCGGAGTTCTCAGACGGGCTCCAGGGATGGTGATACGGGGGATAGGAGCGAAAGATCCTTCGCTCCTATTCAGTGTTCGCCCGTCATCGTCCATGAAGCGGTGATCCGGGTCTTACAGCAAATTATAGGCTCCCGCTTGCGCGGGAGTGACGGTTTCGGGAGTTGTTGGAGAGCCTCCGCGGGAATTTCAGTGGGCAATGCGGAGGAATCGACACCGATGGCTTCGTCCTCTTGGGCGGGAACTCTCCCCCTTTTCAAAGGTGCACGGGGGAACGCCGTTGGCTGCAGCGGGGAGACCCACGACTAAAAGGGGCGGTTGGGGAACCGCCCCTTTTTCGTGCGGCTACCAGTTGAAGACTTGATCCAGATCTTCGTCCGGAACGTCGAAGGTCACGTTGTGCGGCGGGATGGGTTCGTTCTTGAAGTAGTCCGGCAGGCGATCGTGCTTGGACGTGAAGCCGGCCTTCAGGTTGAATTCCCGTTCCATGGCCAGTACCTTCTTGCCCAGCTCGGTCACATCATCCGCCGTCATGTTCAGACCGTAGAAGGCGTTGATCATGTCGATCAAAGCCTGGAAGGTTTCGGGCTGGTCCATGATGGCGAAGGCGATGAACAGGCACATGCCCGTGGAATCGATGGCCGCCGTGGCGATCTGAAGGTTCCGGGAAAGCTCCACCTGGCCTTGCGGGGAGAGGGGATCCACGTCGCCGCCCACCTTCAGGATGTTGGTGGCGACGGCGTAACCCGCCGTGTGGTCGGCCCCCATGGTGCTGGTGGCGTAGGTGACGCCGATGCCCTTGACGGCCCGGGGATCGTAGGCGGGCATGGCCTGGCCCTTGACCACCGGCACGCGTTCCACGCCGAAGACCTTGCCGGTGACCGCCGCGCCGCTTCCCAGGATGCGTCCCAGGGGCGTGCCCTTGCCCACTTCTTTCACCAGCTCGATGGCCGCCTGGGCGTCTCCGAACTTGGCCAGTCCGGCGTCCATGGCCACGGCGATGGTGGCGCCCATTTCGATGGTGTCCAGCCCGATGTCGTCATCCAGAAAGTCCAGCTGGGCGATGGCGTCCAGATCGTCGATGCCGCAGTTGCCGCCGTGGGCCCAGACGGTCTCGTATTCGGGCTGCTTGGTCACGTAGTTGCCGTCCTTGTCCACGTAGACGCCCGAGCAGCGGATGACGCAGCCTCGGTGGCAGCCGTGGGTGGGGTTGCCGCCCCGGGCCTTTTCCGTTTCCGCCTGGGTCTCGCCGCTGATCTTGGCGGCTCCGGCGAAACGGCCTTCCTTGAAGTTGAAGGTGGGGTAGGCGCCGGCTTCGTTGATCACGTTGGTGAGGACGTTGGTCCCGTAGGCGGGGAGTCCTTCGCCCGTCACCGGGTGTTTGCGAAGCCCTTCCACGAAGCGCTTGTTGGCGTCCTTGAAGGCTTCCGGGTCCTTGGGCGAGCGCATCTTCATGCCCGTATCGTCCAGGACGATGAGCTTCACGCCCTTGGATCCCATGACGGCTCCCACGCCCCCGCGGCCCGCGTGGCGCGTGGGCCGAAGTTCCGGATCCGTGCAGGCGATGGAGGCGGCGCCCAGCTTCATCTCGCCCGCCTGGCCGATGGAGATGCAGGCGATCTTGTCACCGAACTCTTCCTTGGCCTTTTCCACCGTCTTGTAGTTGCCCAGCCCCTTGAGGTCGTTGGCGGGAAGGACCTTTACGCCGTCCTTGTTGATGAAGACCTTGTAGAGCGTGTCATCCTTGGGTTTGCCTTCCAACACGATGGCCGCATAGCCCAATCGTCCCAGGACCTGCGCCGCCTGACCGCCCGCGTTGGCTTCCTTGATGCCGCCGGTGAGGGGGCTCTTGCAGCCCACGGAAATGCGGCCGCTCATGGCACCGGCGCTCCCGCTCAGGAGTCCCGGGGCGATCACCAGCTTGTTCTGGGCGCTCAGGGGATGACAGGTGGGCGGCACCTCCTTGGACACGATGGCCGACGTGAGGGCACGCCCCCCCCAGCCCCGCATAGTCTCCAACAGGTTCCACCGAAACCTTGGGGCCTCCCTCGGCTCCCATGTCGATACGCAAGATCTTGTCCATGGCATCCTCCTTTAAGGTAAGGGACATGATGAAAGGGTCCGGAACCACTTGCCGTCTCAAAGACTCATCGCCGGGACCGTGGCAGGGCCCGATACATGAACATCAAACGCTGCGCGGTACCAGAAGCCGGACTTTCCGCGCATTGTCTGTAGGATCGCCCGAAGGCACTGATACTATGTAACGATTTTCGGATACGCTGTAAATCTGCCAAAAAAGGCATAACGCCCTCTTCCCGTCGGCTTTTTGTCCCGACGAGAACACAAGAAGAAGCATAAGGGAAAGAAGATCCCCGATTCCCAAGCGGGAATCGGGGATGCGGACCCCGCCAATCTGAAAGTCCAAAGGTGCCTGTCCGACAATGACTGATTTGCACCGGTTAACGGCCATTCGTCATCCCTGCGAAGCTTGTCCCCGGCCTGAACGGGGAGCGGGGATCCAAAATGTTCAGAACGTTATGGACACCCGCTTGCGCGGGAGTGACGGTTGGAGGAGTTGTCAGACAGGCCCAAGAGCGCACGTGCGTTGCGCGCAGATTCAGACAGCAAACTTACAAGGCATTCTTGTAAATTTGAATCACATCCTCCAAAGTGGGGCACCTGGGGTTGGTCAAGCCGCAAGCATCCTTTTGGGCGTTTTCCGCCATGGTGGGAATGTCCTCTTCCTTGACCCCCAGTTCGCTCAGCCCGCGAGGAATCCCCACATCTTGAGATAGGACCGTAATGGCCTCCAGGGCCTTTTCGGCTGCGGAGCGCGTGGACAGTCCGGTGACGTTTTCCCCCATGGCGACAGCTATGTCGACAAACCGGTCCATCTTGGCGATCAGGTTGAACCGCTGCACGTGGGGCAACAAGATGGCGTTGCAAACGCCGTGGGGCAGATCGTAGAAGCCGCCCAATTGATGGGCCATGGCATGCACATGGCCCAGGCTCGCGTTGTTAAAGGCCATGCCGGCCAGGTATTCCGCATAAGCCATCTTGTCTCGCGCTTCCACATCGGATCCGTTGGCTACCGCGGCTCGAAGATTGTCTGCGATCAACTCAATGGCCTTGAGGGCGCAGGCGTCGGTGACGGGAGTGGCGATGGTGGACACATACGCTTCCACCGCGTGAGTGAGGGCATCCATGCCGGTGGCGGCTGTGAGAGCTGGAGGCATGCCCATCATGAGCAGCGGGTCGTTGATGGCCACATTGGGGGTGACCCTCCAGTCCACGATGGCCATTTTGACCTTCGTGTCCGTGTTGGTGATGATGCAAAAGCGGGTCATTTCGCTGGCCGTTCCCGCTGTGGTGTTCACTGCAATGAAGGGCGGCATGGGTTTGCTCGATTTGTCGATGCCTTCATAATCCCGAATGTGCCCGCCGTTGGTGGCGACGATGCCGATTCCTTTGGCGCAATCGTGGGCGCTTCCGCCTCCCAGTGAGATAATCAGGTCGCAGCCGTTTTCCTGAAAAATCTTGAGCCCGTCGTGGACGTTGACGTCGGTGGGGTTGGGCACCGTCTCGTCAAAAACCACCACATCCAGCCCCGTGTCTTTCTTGATGATCTGAGTGATCTCATCGGCGATGCCTGCTGAAACGATTCCTTGGTCTGTACACAGAAAGGGCTTCTTTCCGCCCAACACCTTGATCTGATTGCCGATTTCCTTGTGAGCTCCAATGCCCATCAGAGTGACCGTGGGAATGTAGAATCCGTAAACCTGTTCTTTGACCGCCATGATCTGTACCTCCCTGCAACATCTTTCAAACACCTGGGACGCGCACCTTCCCTGTGAAGGGCGCGCTGGCAGGGAGATCAAGATCAGTGCCAAGCGAATAAAACCATTTGAAACAAGTGGTTACGTGATCAGGTCCGGAAAGGCCGTCCCCGTGCCTGGTCAGCATGACACAGGGAATGGGCTCCCGTCCCTTATGGAACTTCGCACCGTGCTCCTGCCCCTTCCCCCATGTCCCGGCGGAAAAGACGGTCCTATCGGCCTTGAGCAAGGGGGCCTCAGCGTCGCATGAGATTTATCGACGCAGATTCTCGGGCTGTATCCTTTTGTCCGGCGATCTCCGCGGGGTGTGCCAGAAAGTCACACGGGGTCTTGTCCCAGCAGGATCAGTCTTCCAGCTTGTACTCTTTGATTTTTCGATAGAGGGTGCGGCGGCTGATCCCCAGGGCTCGGGCCGTTTCCGCCTTGTTTCCACCGAAAAGGGCCAGAATCTTTTGAATATGAAGACGTTCCATGTCCTGAAGGGAAAGGCATTGGAAGGGATGGGCGCCGGCGGGGTGCAGGTCGCCTGTCAGTTCCCGGGGGAGGCTGTTGGGCAGGATGAGTCGGTTTTCGCTCAGAATGACGCATCGCTCCAGAACATTCCTCAGTTCCCGCACATTCCCCGGCCAGTGGTAGGCCATGAGATGGGCCAACGTCTCGTCCGCAACCCGGTAGGGTGTCCTCGGCCCGCTGAGAAGGCCCAGGAGATGCTCCACAAGCAGAGGGATGTCCTCTCGCCGGTCCCGCAATGGAGGCAGGTGAATGTGGAAAATGTTCAGCCGATGATAAAGCGCTTCATGGAACCGCCCGGCATCCACTTCGGCCTTGAGGTCCCGATGGGTGGCGAAAAGGAATCGTACGTCCACGCGGCGTTCCTGCTGTTCCCCGACGCGCCGGTACCTCTTGGTCTCCAGTAGCCGAAGCAAAGCCCCTTGCAAGTCCAACGGCATATCGCCGATTTCGTCCAGAAAGAGCGTTCCCCCATCGGCCAGAGCGACCAGCCCGTCACGCGTTTCCACGGCACCGGTGAAGGCCCCCTTGGCGTAGCCGAAAAGCTCGCTTCGAAGCAGATCTTTTTGGAGTGCCGCGCAGTTCTTGACCACGAAGGGACGATCGCAGCGGCGACTGAGAGCGTGGATGGTGCGGGCCACCACGTCTTTTCCCGTGCCGGATTCACCTGTAATGAGCACGGACGTGTCATGGGGGGCGACTTTTTCGGCGAGCCGGGCCACCTGACGCATGGCGGCCGATCGGCCCACGAGACGCGGGGCTTCCGTTTCCCTACGCCCTTGCTGCAGGCGGCGGTTCTCTCTTTTGAGACATACCCTCTCAAAGGCCTTGTCCAAGACCACTTCCAGCCGTTCCAGCTCGAAGGGCTTGGTAATGTAGTCATAGGCTCCCAGCTTCACGGCCTTGAGAGCACTCTCAATAGTGCCGTATCCTGTGATCAGGATGACTTCCACGTCCGGGAGTGTTTGTCGAAAGGTGCTCAAAAGGTCCAATCCGTCGCCGTCGGGGAGTCGGATGTCGGCGACGATCACATCGAAGGTTTCCTCTCGCACCAGCTTCTTGGCTGCAGCCACGCTATCGGCTGTCAGAACGGTGCGGTGAGGAGCGGCCAATTCCCGCTCCGCCAGCTTTCGGATCGATACCTCATCGTCAATGACCAATACGCGCATGGGCTTCATGGCATTTTCCTGAAAACCACCCGGAATGCGGATCCTTGGCCCGGTTCGCTTTCCACTTCCATGGAGGCCTGATGAGCCTCGGCGATGGAATAGCACATGGAAAGACCCATGCCGGTCCCCCTGCCCACGGGCTTGGTGCTGTAAAAGGGTGCGAAAATCTTGTCGAGACTTTCCGGATCGATCCCACATCCGGTGTCTCGAACTTCCAGGCATACCATCTGATCGCCGCGCACGTACGTGCGCACGAGCACGGTTCCCCCCGAATCGTGGAGAGCATCCAGGGCGTTGAGCAAGAGGTTGAGAAGGAGCTGTTTGAGTTCCGAGGGCGCGCCACGGATTGCCGGCAGATCTTCGGCAAGCTCTTGTTCGAGACGAACGTTGGGCATCTCCTTGAGGCGGTGACGGACGAGCTTCAGCGTCTCCCCGACGCACTGGTTCAGATTGAGGGCCGAAAGGGTCCCGGAATACGGCCGACTGAAGCTGAGCAGGCCCTGGACGATTTCCCGGCAGCGTCCGCATTCCTCCACGATAATCTCCGTGTATTCCTCCAGACTGGCGCGGAAATCGTCGGGCAGCCGGTCTCGAACGTCCGGAAGGCGTTTTCGGATGGCCTGGGCGAATCCCAGGATGGCCGTCAACGGATTGTTGATTTCGTGGGCCACTCCGGCGGCCAGCAGTCCCACGGTGGACATCTTTTCGGCGTGGTTCAGTTGAGCCTGGTACTGGCGTTCCACCGTCACGTCTCTTTTGAGCAATAAAATGTGACAGGGCCGACCTTGAGGGTCTCTCAAGGGCGAAGCCGTGATTTCGAAATGACGGGTGACGCCGGCAATGGTCACCATGTGTTCCTGCCGACACAGGCGATTGCTTTGCAAGGCGATGTGGGCCGGACACGGGGTGCATGGAGCCTCGGCGCCTCGAAAGACGTTGTGGCAGATGCGCCCGACCGGCGAACTGCCTCCGAACACGTCGTAAAAGGCGCGGTTGACCGAGGTGATTCGTCCTTCGGGGGTGATTACCGCCATAACATCCGTAATACCATCGAGAATGGCCTGGATTTGCTGGCGTCGTCGTTCCAACTCCCGGGTGGAGGCATGGAGTTGGGCGATCTTTTCCTGGGCTTCGCGGAAAAAACCCAATTTGGAGTACTCAATGCCGATCAGATCTTCAAGGGAGGGGGGAGCTTTCATCACCAAGCCTCTTCGCAAATGCCCAGAAGGTCCGCCCAAGTGGCGGGTCTGGGGTTGGTTAACAGACAGGCATCGTTGGCTGCCATGCGGCACAAATCCGGCAATTGGGACGGTTCCGGCACCAAATCCCGAAGTCGATGTTTCATCCCCAAAGAGGCGAAAAGGGTTTCCAGTCTGTCGATGCCCGCAAGGGCCGCCTTGCGGTCGTTTCGAAGGTCTTTGCCGGTCAAAACTCTTCCTATCTGAGCCATCTTGGGCAGCGTGGCTTCCAGATTGTACCTCATAACGCTGGGGAGCAGTACCGGATGGACCTCGCCATGAAGTACATCGAACATGCCTCCCAGGGAATGGGCCAAAGCGTGGTCCGCGCCCAGGCTGGCGTTGCTGAAGGCCATGCCTGCGGCGGTGCTGGCGATGCTCAGGGCTTCCAAGACTTCCGGGGAGGGATCCCGGGCGGCCAAGGGGAGTTGCCTGCCGATGATTTCAATGGCCTTCAAGGACTGGAGCTCCGTAAAAGGCGAAGCAATTACGGATACGTACGATTCGACGGCATGGGCCAAAGCGTCCACGGCGGCGGCCAGAATCAGATGACGGGGTTTGGTGGCCAACACGTTGGGGTCGATGATGGAGATGTTGGGGACCAAAGTGCGGCTGACAATGGTCATCTTGAGGTGTCGGTGGGTGTCGGTGATGATGGCGAACTGGGAGATGTCCGATCCGCTGCCTGCGGTGGAAGGAAGGAAGACCATGGGGGGGAGCGGCCGATGGACCCGATTGGCTCCCTCGTAGTCGTGAATCGTTCCGCCGTTTCCCACCACCACGGCGATGCCTTTGGCGGCGTCCATGGGGCTGCCGCCACCCAGGGCGATGATCACATCGGCCTTGTGTTCGGCGTAGAAGAGAGCCCCGTGCGCCACCTGAGTGTCGCGGGGATTGCTGACCACGTCTTCAAAATAGCACCATTCCAAGCCTTCCCGGGCCAGCACATCAAAAAGGGTCGATACCCATCCGGCCTCTCGAAGCCCCGGATCACTGACCACCATGGGCTTTTCCGCTCCCAGGCGCTTGGCGCAGAGCCCGGCGTACTTGAGAGCGCCCCGGCCGAAGATGATTTCAGGGATGGAAAATTTGGTGATCTCCATGGTCTTTTCCTTTTGGGAGAAAGGTTCTGATCGGAAGGGCCCGGCCCTTGTAGTAGCGTTGATAGAGGGTGGCGTTGGAAAGGCCCAGGAAGTGGGCGAAGAGCGTCAGGTGGTTGCTGATCGATGCGCGCAGGATCCCGCGGTCCAGGTAGCGGCGCGGAGAGGTGAAAATCGTTTCCGGCAGGAAAAGCAGGCGTCCGTGGCTCCGGCAGGCCCTGGCGAAGTCCACGTCTTCCATGAGAAAGGGCCGGGCGAAGCCCCCGACGGCATCGAAGACGTCTCTTCGGCAGAAAAGCCCCTGATCTCCATAAGGCAGCCGAAAGATCCGGGTCCTTCCATTGGCCCAGGCGGCGATGGCGTCCAGCGCCCGGTTCGTGGGAGAAAAGCCCAACCGGAAGCAGCCCAGGGAAAAGCGCACATCCAGCATGATCTTTCGCACCTGGTAGGCGGCGGAAGGGCCGGGAAGGCAGTCGTCGTGCAGGAACCAGAGGATATTTCCCGAGGTGGTCCGGGCGCCGTGGTTCAACTGCCGGCCGCGCCCCGGAGGACTTTCCAGCCAGAGAACCCCGTCGCTTCGCCGGGGCGGCGCCTGGGCTCCGGAAACGCCTCGGACCACGCACAGTTCGTCTCCCGGCCAGAGGATCTTCCGGAGGCCTTGGATCCACGGCATGAGTTGATGACGGGGGGCCAGGGTGGGAACGACCACCGAGACGGTGGAAGAAAAGGCCCAGTGGCGCCTCAGGGCCGAAAGATCCTCCGGCCGGTCCACATCCCGGCGAGCGGGCAGGAGCCTCGTGGCGAGCCCTTCCGATTTCAGGGCTTTCAGGGTCCTCTCCAGCACGTCGGAAGTGCCCCATTGCGGGTCTTGGAAGGCCGCGGGGCAGGGGCGTCGCAGTCCCACGGCATAGAACCCGCCGTCTTCGGCCGGTCCCAGCACCGCCTCGGCCCCATCCAGAGCCCGAAAGGCGCCTTGCAGGTCTTGCGCGTTCACATCCGCGAGATCCGATCCCAGCAGGAGAACCCGGTCGTAGCCTCGGAGGAAAAGTTTCCGGAAAGCGAGGGCCAT
Source organism: Desulfacinum infernum DSM 9756 (assembly GCF_900129305.1). Classification (GTDB taxonomy): domain Bacteria; phylum Desulfobacterota; class Syntrophobacteria; order Syntrophobacterales; family DSM-9756; genus Desulfacinum; species Desulfacinum infernum. Next base: position 49,128 of record NZ_FQVB01000018.1, read on the forward strand.
GCGTTCACCCAAATGGTCGCCTTCCTGGGGAAACACCGCCCAGGGGATGGAAAAACGGTCCCGGAAGGTCGGGACGCTTTCCGCCGGCGTCACCGCCGCGAAGACGTCCGTTCGGGGGGCGGTTGTTCGGAAATCCTCGATCAAGCCCAAGGCGAAACGAAGGAGCCTTTCGTAGAGATTGCAGGCGGCCCGATCTCCGATGTGCTTGGCCAGCCGTGTTTTGACTCGACCCGGTTCGGGGTTGCGCGCGAAGAGAATGAGAGCGTTTCGGTTCATCAGTAGGCCAGGCTTCCCAAAGAGCGCATGATGAGTGTGAAACCCATGGCGAGCATGCCCATGAGGCCCATACCGCAGGAGAATCCCGCCAGGAGCACCGGGGCGTACTGGCGCCAGGCGAGGCCGTATTTCTTCACGAAGTAGTAGCGCCCCAGCAGGGCTCCGATCACTTCCAGGAAGATCCCGTGCGGAGTGGACTGGCCCAGCCCCCGCACCACGCCGTAGATGAGAAGAATGGGCCATCCCAAGGCGCTCAAGGCCCAGTAAGCCACACTTCCCAGTCCCAGACCCCAGAGCACGTAATCGACCTTGAGGGCCTCGAAGAAGGGGGAATAGCCTTCCAGGGTGGCGCTTTGCAGCAGCAGGGTGTTCAACGCCTGCAGATGCCACAATTCCTGGGCGTAGGGGTACTGGTTGGAAGGGATGGGCGCGAGCCTCCAGATGTATTGGGAAAAGAGGAGGCTTGCAATCATCACCACGGGAAAGACCAGGATTTCCGCCTTGATGATGCTCCGAAAGCTGGTGCCCGTGAGCTCAATTTCGCGCCACCGCACCGTGGCCTTTCCGTAGTTGTGGAACGGAATGGGGGCGTACCAGATGCCGATCCCGTGGTAGCCGAAGAACTTGGAGGCCGCGATGAAACTCACCTCCCGCACCATGGGAAGACTCACGAACTGGCCGGCGATGCCTTCCATCCGGGCGGACACGTAGCTGATGAAGGGGGTGTAGATGAATCCGTAGGCGACCAGGAAAATCCAGGGGAATCCGGGCACCAGGATGGAGGAGACGACCACGTAGGCCGTGGTGGAGGCCACGTAGATGCCGATGGCGATCCAGATGTTGAAGTCCCCTCGGCCCGGCGGCGGGGTGAAGATCCTTTTCACGCGCTCGCGAAACGGCGCCATTTCGGAACTGCGGAGGCTCTGAACCACCTGAAAGATTCCGATGAAGGCGATGGCCAAGCCGATTCCGATGCCGAAGCTCATGTAGAAGTCGAAGTTGTTGGCAAAGACCGTATCCACGGTTCCCATGCCCTTGTGCCACCGGTGGAGGATCCCGGCGCGGTAGAGGATCGGATTGGCCACCAGGGTGATGAAAAAGCCCACCAGACCGCCTATGACGGCCCAGAAGGGCAGGACCATGCCCACGAAAAGAAGCCCCAGGTCCAGCTGGATGCCTGTGGCCACGGCCGGCAGGATGTCCTCGGTCACGGGCGTCAGCTCGATCCAGGGAATGGGAAGGATCCTCAGGGGCTCCGATAGAAAGACCCCCGATGCCGCGGGAACCAGCACGTAGAGGGCCCCGAAGGCCAGCCCGATCATCCCGCCCACGGAAAAGAGCCGCCATTTCCAGCCCGTTTCCTTCTTCTCGGCCGATTCCGCCAGGGCCATGTTGCCCAAGGCGCCCACGGGGGCCATGGGGAAGGGCAGTTTTTCCACATCCGAGGTGAGTCGATACAGCGCATAACCCAACCCGAAATGGTCCACCGCCTGGATCAGTTCGAAGCCCACCATGAGCAGGATGGGAATGAGCCAGTCCCGGTGGAAAAAGGTTCGTTCCACCAGGGATTCGGACCCCGGCTGGGGGGCCACCCAGGTGGGGATGTACTGGGTGAGGCCCAGCATGCGGGCCGCTTCCGACTGCACCAGGTACTGGTTCCAGAGAAGCCCCGAAAAAGGGGAGGCCATGGCCGCTCCGGCCATGTAGTAGAGCACGAAGATTTCCTGCTGGCTCAGTTTCGTGTAGGCCCGCTTGGCCACCTCGGCAAAGAGGATGATGGTGACCCACCGGGCCGCCGGGCCGATGCCCGTTCCGATGACCAGCCCCAGGTACATGGATCCGGGCATCATCAGAAAGCCTATGAAGATGGCGCCTAGGACCGATTTCCAGCCGAACCCGTCTTCGAATTTTTCGGGAGGCTGCAAGAGGTCTCGGTATTCTTTGAGTTCCTTGTCTTCAACCATCGGCATCCTCGCCTTGGGCTGTCCTGACCGAGTGATATTTCCTCCGGGTTTATCTGCCCCCGTGCGCTTACCGGGCGGGGATAAACCCCGCCCCTACTCAACAGGTCCATCTGTCATTGTAGGGGCGGGCTTTACGCCCGCCCTTCAGAACCTGTCCATGAAAAAGAATCGTCCACTTGAGGTCGAAATCATGCTGGCCGCGCAACAATCCGAGAGCACGTTTCTTTCACATTAACGACCATGGCGTGGCACGCCACCCCGCCGGGATGAAAGAGTGGGCCGGAGCAAGGGGCCTTTGTGGGAGCGCCGCAAGGCGCGATTTGCTTTGCGTGATCGCGCGGCTGTTGAATGGCCGCCCACCCTCATCGCGGCTTTCGCCGCTCCCACACACCAGACTTTCACATTTGCGTCTATTTGCGTTCATTCGCGGTTCTCTTTAGTCCGTCAAAGCGGCAGAACGTGGTAGCTGAACGGCATGAAAAGCCCGGCCGCCATCCACACCACGGCCATGAGCATGTCGCCCACGATCAAACCGATAAAGAGCCGCCGCACTTCCTTGAACTGGCGCACACCTCCGTAGCGGAGCACCAGCGTGTTGCAAAGCCAGCCGATGAGGAAGCTGAACCACAGGATGCGCATGGCGGAGCTGTACGTCGTGAGATACCCGATGGGATGCAGCGGCCACCAGATGAACCGTCGAAATCCCAGGACCAGTAGACCCATGACCACCGCTCCGCTGAAGGCGAAGACCAGGCTCCATCTCTTGGGGGCTTCCGGATAATTGATGAGCTGGAAGACGTTTTCATGAACCCGCCGGGCCGTCTCCACCGCCCAGTCGTCGGGAAGCAGGTTGAGCCCGGTCTTGTAGGCCAGGATCAGCATGGTCAAACAGGAGACCGCCACGCCGATGACCATGGCGGCCACCACCCCCGCAAGAAAGCGAACTCGGGGTGAGGCGTCCTCCGAGAGTTTGGACGCGTGGAACAGGCTGGGCGTCAGCGATTCGCGCATGTCCACGAAGGTGACCTTCTGGACGACCATGGCCAGGTAGAGGGTGAGGGGCGCGATGGTCTTGGTGTGGAGAGCGGCCAGGAACCCGTCGGAAGGGGCGGCGGTGAGGGTGAAGTAGGGAAGCCCGCCCTGGCAGATGAGTCGGGCCGATACCAGCTGGAGCATGAAGCACGCCCCCAGGAAGAGGAACGCGGGCAGAAGGTCCATTCCGAAATAGCGCATCCACGCCAGGGTGCCCGCGAAGCCTCCCACAAAGAGATAGAAGGCCTTTTTCGGGTCCACCAGCGCGCGGTGGGGTTCGTCGGGCAGCGCGGACCGGCCCAGCACCCTTCGGACGATCTCCATCAGGTGATTTCTGGAAAGCCACACGATGAAGAAAAAGAAGACCCCGAAGGCTCCCACCATCTGCATTTCTTCCACATTGGCCAGAACCGGCCCGAACGTGGTGCCCAGGGCGGCGGAAGGAAGGCGCCAACCGAAGAGCTGCAAAAGGCCGGGAAGCAGACCGCCCAGGACGAAAAAGAACCACAGGCTGAAGGAAACCTGCTTGGATGTCAGATAGGCAAAGCCGATGAAGGCCGGATAGAGATAGATCTTGGCCTTGTGGAATCCCGAAAGGAGGCCTTCCTTGGGAACATAGGGCTGGGCCAGGAAGAGGGTCGGGATCTGCGGCACGTGGGGATAGAAGGTGTGAAGGCCGTTCATGAGGTGAAGAAAGACGGGAACCGCCAGCCCCAAGAGGAAGTACTTGTGCCCCAGGAAGTTCCGGAGCGTCCCCTTTTCCGATTCCGTGCTCAGGACCTGAGGCACGCGAAGGAGGGGGAAGTTCATCTTTTCGTTTTCGATCCATTGGTGGCTGAAGAGGCCCACCATGCCGAAGAGAGCCGCATAGACAAACAGGATGAAAAGGGCCCAGCATGCCAGCGGCATCACCCAGGCCGCCCAGGGAATGTGGAAGGGGACCTGCCACCACGCCAGTTCCCGGCCGTTTTCCAGTCCGCGGTAGAGCGTCTGGACGGCGTCGGGATCCAGGGGAAAGAGCCGGGGTGAGACCAGGGGAAGCAGGGTCTTGGCCTGGGGTGATCCGGTGGATTCCAGCCAGGCGGGGGTGGTGATGTTGACGAGAAAGGTTCGAAAGAGACCCGTATAGGCGATGCCCGTGGAGATGCCGATCATGGCCCAGATGAGAAAGAGTTCCTGGGCGCTGAGCGCCGCCCGCGGGTGGAGCTTCCGGGCCAGTGGGTTGTAGAGGACGGCGAAGACGAAGAGGGCGGCGAAGGCGACCACCGGGAAATGGCCGCCCGCCAGGGGGCTGTTTTGAAGCTGTACGTTGTTGTAGGGGGTCACGGCGCAAAAGAAAGCGGCCAGAAGGGCCCCCAGCCCCAGTGCTGTGAGTCGAACCTTTCCCACGCTCTGATCCGATCCTTTGTCAAATGGCCGAAGTCACAAGAACGGTCTCCGCTTCCTCACCGGCGTCCGAATCCGGATCCGCCTGCGAATACCGGCGTTTGGCCTCGTCGTCCAACAGGCGCCACAGGAGCATCTGCTTTCGCAACACCCGGATGAAGTTCTTGTTGGCCCTTTCCCAGGCCGATCTTTCCCCGGAAAGGCGAATCATCTGAACGGCCACCTCCATGTAGCCCGGGTTCTCTTCGGACGGGCAGCAGTGGAGCTGAAGCCTTTGCTTGATGCCGAAATCGAAGGGGGCGAGCCACACATTGGCGCGCAGGGTGAGACACACCGGATAGGGCATGCGGGCCGGCCGCGCAATGGTGTCGTCCGGCACCAGGCTGGCTTCGTCCACGATGAAGGCTCCGTGGGCCACATCCTGATGATCCCGGATGAAGGCTTCCAGAAAACGGATGATGCCCAATTCCTCTTCCGGCTTCAGAAGGAACGGAAGGCGCAGTTCCAGGAGATCCCCCTGGGCTTCGGGAAGCGTCCAGCTGCGGGTCACGTCCGGCATGGCCATTTCGGCGGCCATGCGGGCCGGGTAGAGGGAGGCCAGGAACACCACGGAAAAGACGAGGACCATGCAAGCCACGCTGGCCAGGGAGGAATAGTTGAACGTGAGTTCGGCGAACATGGGCCAGGTGCCCACCAGTTTCGCCGTGATCTGGGCCAGGATGTAGCCGATCACGGTGGAGAGGACCGCCAGCGAGAGCGCCTCCACGATGAAAAGAAAGCCCACGTGGGTCGGCGCCAGCCCCACGGAAGTGTAGACGCCGATTTCCGTCTTTCGCTCATGTACGTGCCCGATCATGGTGTTCAGGCAGATGAAGACCACGATGAGAATAGGCACCAGAAGGTTGGCCACGCCCTGGTAGCGGATGGCCTTGGCCGCCGTGTGGTACCAGGTCTGTTGGGCTCCCACGAAAAGCGGATAGGAAAACCATCGGGACAGGTCTTCGGCGATCTTGCGGGCCGTATCGGGGCTTTCCGTGACCAGGGAGACGGCCCGAAGACTTCCCCCCAGCGCTCGGCACGTTTCGAAGGGCATGATGACCAGGGAGTCGGCGCGGGCGAAACGGAAGCGCTGGGTCATGGGCAGGATCTCTTCGCCCGATTCCATGGCCTCCACTTCCACCTCGCTGATCTCCTCGTCCGGGGCGATTTCCAGGTAGGCCGGCTGGACCCGATGGCCGTCCAGATCCCGGTAGGTTTCCAGCCGCTTGGGATCGAAAAAGCCGATCACCTTGTAGGACTGCTCCCATATTCTCACGGTGGCGCCGCCGTCCGAATCGGCCTCCAGCCCCAGCTCTTCCGCCAGGTTGACCGGCAGGAGCACGGCCTTTTCATCCTCCGCCTGGAACCAACGGCCGCGGACAACGATCTGGCGAAAACTCCGGGGGGCGTCGATTCCCAGGCCCAGCAAGCCTTCCACGGCCGTTTCCCGAAGATCCCTCGCAACGGGGGCCACCGATCGTTGGGACGGATGAGCCGGGTCGATCCAGGCCCTGGGCCAGATGAGGGCCTCATGGCCGTAACGGCCCTTCATGTCCGAGAGGGTCAGCGAGGTGAGGGGGCGCCAGATGGTGTGGTGGATCAGCACGCCGCTGTAGGGAGCCGAATCGGCGATCCGGGACAGGGTGGTCTTGGTGAGACTCTTCACGTTGGTAAAAGACATCACCGTGAAGGTGAGGATGATCAGGGTCACGCAGGTGAGCGCCGTCCGAAGCCTTCGGCGATGAAGGTTGGAGGCCCCGATGGCGAAGCCGGCTCCGAAGGCCTGCCATTTGTTGACGTTTTCCCGGCCCGCCGCCGACCCCTCCGGGCCCTTCTGGACCGCTTCCATTTCCCGTTCGAAGCGGACGAAAATGATCCAGGAGACCAGCACCGAAAGTCCCACGATGAAGAAGGCGATGATCACCACCATGGGGCTGTAGGTGAGCTGAAAGGCGGGATGAAGCGCCTTGATGGTGAAGATGGTGGCGAGCAGGATGACGAAAAACGCCGTAATTTGCTTGTAGATGTTTCGAAAGCAGAAGAGGTAGCGTTCCAGGCAGTAGGCGAAGGGGACGAAGAGCGCCACGAAGAACATGACGCCGCCCAGGATGTCCCGCTGGGTGTTTTCGATCTCGGCGTACACCACGTTCAGCTTGGCCCACGCCGATACGGTCTTGTCCCACATGCGGGCGTATCGGTTCGCCCCGGCTGCCTCGTCCGCGGCCTTCAAGTCCCCGGCGGCCTCCCGGTACAAATCCTCCAGGTACTTGTTGCTGATCCCCCTGCGATCCAGGTTGTCCAGGCGATGGGCCACCAGGGTGCGAAGATCGTGGGCCACCCGGGAGAAGGTGCGGGAGAGGATGGGCGGAGATCCGATGAGGTATCCCTGTCCCAAAGGATTCCGGGGGTTGGCGTTGATAAGGAGGAATTCCTTTCGGAGCAGGGTGTCGGCCAGGATCAACTTGAACCGGGTGCCTTTTTCCAGAAAGAGCGAGATGCCGAAGGTGTCCCGTCCGTCCACCCGGCTGTACCAATACTTGAGAGGGCGGGCGCCCGTGACGCCGTCCAGGAGAGTGACCTTGGTCAGGTGGCTCAGCTGTTGGGGATCGAAGACTCCGATCACGTCCGTCTGGTCACAATGGAACATGATGAGAGTGGTGCTGCCCACCTGTCCCTTGATCTTGAGCCGGTAATTGTCCTTGCCGGTCTGCACCTTGTCGGCCGTCCAGGCGATTCGGCCCGTGGCGGGATCGATCCCGTAGGGTTCCAGGATGACCTTCTGAAAGGCCACGCGATTGTTGGCCACCCCGGGCAGAAAGAAGGTGCCGTCTCGAAAGGCCATGGTCCGAAAGATGGTGTCGCCCTGGATGGCGCAGACGATGGTGCCGGGAGCGGGCTGGTCGGCAAAGAGTTCCCCCTGGCGGATGAACATGGTCTTGCCCTTGATGGCCGCGAGGCCCTGGATGCCCGTGCGACAGCTGGCCTGCAGATCCGGATGGGACAGCACGCGACTGAGAAAGGGGGGGAGGAACTTCTGGAGGATGTCGAGATTCTCCCAATGGATGCGTTCCACCGTGTCGTTGGGAGTGCCCCACGCCAGGCGCCGGTTGTTGAGGGTGGTGAGCGTCACCGCCGAACAGTCCGAAAGGGCTCCGATGTCGCACGCCAGGCAATGCAGGCCGGGGTTTTCCACCGCCGTGGAGGCGAATCCTGCCCCATAACGGTCCGTTTTCGTGAAGATCTGAGGCGTGCCCGACGCGCCGGCCGCTTCCTCCGCCGCTTCCTCCATGATCTCCGCAAGCCGGAGACTCCGCACCACGCGCCGCACCTGCTCCCGGAGCGGAAAGGTGCCGCCCCATTCGCTGAGAGCGACGGGCAGGGATTGGGAAGACAGGTTGAGGCTCAGGTGGAGGATGGTTTCGTGATCATCCAGTAGGTTGCGCAGGGTTCTCCACGATCGGATGACACGCCATCGCTTGTCCAGTTCGCGTTTCTCCTTGTCCAGCAGCTTTCGGGCTCCGGCCAGGAGTTCCAGTGCCAGCCGCTCTTGCTCCGAATCCAGGTTGGAGGGATCGTCCTGCCAGCTCAACCTTCGGCACCGGCGGGCTTGGGCGGCCGTGGCATCGATGTCGGTGACGCTCGCATCCTCCGCTTTTCCCGCCGCGTTTCGATATTGGATCAGACGGGTAAGACGGTCCGCTTCGTCCTTGGCCCGTTCCACCACTTCCCGCCAGACCAGTCGGTCCCGTTGGGGATCTCCCGTGTTCCACGGTACGGGGTGCTGGAAGGAAGAGAGCAGGGCTTTCAGGTCTTTCCTTCGGTCCCGGATGGTTCGCCGTTCCTCACGGATGTCCTTCTTTCGACCCCGGGCGATCCAGGTGAAGTGCCTGGATCCTGCCAGGCCCTGGCCGTACCCGGAGGTGGCCAGGAGGAGCACGGAACGTTCCGGCGGCCGGGCCGCCAGGTCCTCGGCCAGTTTGAGGAGCATGGCCGCGGAGACGGCCTGATCCGCTCCCGGCGCCAGTCCCACCACGTGGGTGGTGGCATCGAAGGATGCTTCGATCACCACCAGTTCCTGGGAAAGATCTTCGGAACGGCCGGGAATCAGACCGTAAACGTTCTGGGCCACGCGGTTTTCCCAGTGGGCTTGTGCCCGAAGAACCGCTTCACGTCCGCCCTTCGCCAGGGTCCGGAGATGTTCAGCCGTTTGTGCCGGCGCGTAGAAACGGGGAAATGCCAACGGGGTGGGGATGTTCTTGTCCTGAAAGTGCTGCCTCGTATCGTCGGGGCCGCCCAGAAAGATCACGGCCTTGGCCGAAAGGGAGGCCGCGATCCACCAGTTTTCCGCCGAGTTCTGATCCATGAGCACGATGGCCCCTTCCAGGGGAACATCGTCCAAATGGGGCAGATCTCCGTTTGCCACATAGACCAGAGGCCCGCGCAGTCCGCCTTCCGGAGTGCGGGGCAGCATGGCCATGTTGGGGCCCCAGGGAAAGATCTCGTAGGTCGTGGAGCCCACTTGAAGGGACGCCCGGTCGGAGACGGGAACGGGCTGGAAGTAGAGCTGCGTACCCACGTTTTTCAGCCCGAACCGTTGGAACTGTCCCGCGATGTAACGGGCGGCGGCATCGCAGCCCGAAGATCCCGTGGACCGGTCGGGAAATCGGGTGAGGGCCTGAAGATGCTCCCGGACCGTGGCCGCGCCGGCTTCGTTCCATCCCCGCCATGTCCCCGATAGGGCCGCCAGGAGGATCAAGAGTGCCGGGATGAGATAAGGCCTTGTTCGAGCCATGACTACGCCACTTCCCCTACCGAGATCTTGAGCTTTTCCCGGTCCTCGATGCGGTCCACCCGGCCGTCGCGGATCCACACGACCCGATCCGACACGTTGAGCATCTTGATGTCGTGGGTGGCCGAGATGATGGTCACGCCACGCTCCTTGGAAAGGTGTTTGAGGAGGGTGATGATCTCTTCGCCCGTTGTGAGATCCAGGTTGCCCGTGGGCTCATCGGCCAGGATGATGGCCGGGTCGTTGGCCAGGGCGCGCGCGACGGCCACCCGCTGCTGCTGGCCGCCGGAAAGTTCCGGGGGCTTGTGCTGGTAGCGCTCGGCCAGCCCCACCAGCTTGAGCAGCTCCATGCCCTTTTCCATGTATTCGTCCCGGCTCATTCCCGCAAAGATCATGGGGAGGGTCACGTTTTCGATGGCCGTCATCACCTGGATGAGATTGAAGGTCTGGAAGATGTAGCCGATCTTGCGGCAGCGGAGCCATGCCAGTTCATAGGCGTCCAACTGGGACACGTCCACTTCGTCGATGAAGACTCGGCCCGACGTGGGCTTGTCCAGCGCCCCGATCATATTGAAAAGAGTGGATTTGCCCGATCCCGAAGGGCCCATGATGGAGATGTACTCGCCTGAGCGAATGGCCAGGTTGACCCCTCTCAGAGCCTGCACTTCCTGTTGGCCCATGCGGAACACCTTGACCACATCCACCAGTCGAACCACATTGTGCGCGCCGTTTCCATTCATGGGCTCTACTGCTCCGTTCTGAGGGCCAAGGCGGGTTCCATGCGGGCTGCGACCCAGGCCGGATAAAGGACTCCGGTGAGCGACAGGAGCATGGCCAGACCGGTGCTCCAGGCGGCGATCCATGCCAGCTCGAGCGCCGGAAAATGCCGCACCACCGCCGTGCCGAACTTGACAAGAAGGGTGACGGAAGCGACCAGCACCCCGAGGGCGCTTCCCGCCGCTCCCCCCAGGAGCCCCTGGTAGACGGCCTCCAGGACGAACAGCTTGATGACGAAGCTGTCCAGCGCACCCAGGCACTTGAGCGTTCCGATCTCGCGGAATCGTTCCGTGACGGCCATGAGCTGTGCGTTCACGATGCCCACGGCACAGACCAGAAGGGACAAGGCGATGAGCCACCGGTCCTTGGGCGTGCTTCCGAACGTGCCCGCAAAGAGTTCATAGCCGGAGGAGACGATCTTCTCCTGCAGCTCCGACGGCGCATGAGGCCATAGGGCGTTCAGAAGCGCGTACACCGCAAACGTGTAGGCCACAAAGGCCACGGCCAGCACCAGGGTGGCCGTGGTGATCAGCGACCGAAACAGCCTGGCCCGAAGCGCATTGAAGGAGATGCGCAATACTTGGGCCCACGGCAGCACCACTTGTCTTTCTACGGTCGGTCTCATGTTCCGTCTCGTCCCGGTGCCGAGGTTTTGCTTGCACTGTTCTAACCACTTAATCCCTGGCCACGAGATTTTCAACAGCCCGGACCGTTTCCCGGGCTCCGTCGCACCGGGGAAGACGGCGGGCGGGCGGAGGCGATTCCAGCTCTTCCCGGATGGCCCGGGCCACGTCTTCCGGCCCGAGAGAGTCCAATACCCGCACGATTCCCCTTTCTTCCAGGGCTCGAGCCCGGAGGGCCTGCTCGCGGTTCTGCGGAAAGGGATAGACCAGCGCCTTGGTGCCCGTGGCCAGGATGTCCATGCACGTGTTGTAGCCGGCCATGCTGATGGAAATCTCCGCTTCGGCCATACGGGAAGAAAAATCCAGGGCGAAGGGGTGAACCTCCACGCGCGGGTCCCCGTCGGCCCATTGCTCCACCAGGCGCCGGGCATGGTCTTCCATGAAAGGTCCCTTGTAGATGTGAAGCTGCAGATGGCGGTCGTCGATGCGTTCCCATGCTCTCAACACCGCTTCCAGGAGCTCCGTGCCGACGCGGCCGCCACCGGTGCTGACCACCACGCGCCCTGGTATCCTCGCCGGCGGAGGGGAGGCGGCGGGGCGGATCACGTATCCCGTATGGATCACCGGGCACCGGATGTCTCCGGTACGGGAAAAGGTGGCGTCCAGGGGGATCATGTCCGGATCCCCATGGACCAGGACCAGGTCGAAGTAGCGGTTGAGGATCTCGAGAACCTTCTGTTCGTAGGCGGCCGTGTCCGCCTTTTCCACCAGGATGTCCCGAACGCTGCACACCACCCGCGCACGGGAAGTTGCGGAAAGGTTCTCCTTCAGGAGCGGTATCAGCTCGAAACGAAATTTCTTTCTTCCGAAGGGAAAGAGCTCGATCAGGAGAACATCCGGTCTTGTGCGGCGGTAGGTATCCAGGAGTTTCTCCCGGCGCCTGTCCTGCAGGCTTTCCAGGTCGCCTCCCGTCGCTTCCAGCTGCTTGAATTCCGGATCCATCATCAAAGGAGGCAGAAAAACCCGCGCCACATGTTCGGGTGGCCGGTAGTGGGCCAGCGGTTCGCCGCCTTCCACGAAGGTCACGGGGTGCGGGTAAAAGGCCTTGGCGATCTCCATGGAGCGGAAAAAGTGGCCGATACCCAGAACATGCTGACAGTAGTGCAGGATCTTCATCCGTTCGAGCTTTCCCTGATTTGGGTTTTGTTTCCGTTGAAGCCCCTGAGAGCTAGTCCGAGAACTCCATAAATCGTCACTCCCGCGGAAGCGGGAGTCCAGGATGTAGTGTCAATCCTGCATCCCTGCTTTCGTGGGGATGACGGATGGCCCTTGAAAGGGGCAAGTCAGCGATACCGAAATTGGACGATTCTTGTGCATGGGCCGGCTCCGATGGGCGGGCGTAAAGCCCTCCCTACAAAATGCGTTGATCTCTTGGGTAGGGGCGGGGTTTATCCCCGCCCGGGCCACAGGCGGGCCGGAGGTCCGCGCTCCCGGGAAAAACAGCACTTGCCTAAGGCTCGGATAAACCAGCCAAGGCCGTCTTCAGTGCGGCCACGAATTCAAAGAAGATCGGAGTGGGGTGGTCGCGACCCGGGCGGTCCAAGCGTGCGAAGAAGGAGGCTCGAAGGGCTTCGGAAAGCTCCAGTTGAAGACCTGCCCCAGAACTTCCCCGGTTGCAGAGGTTTTCCTTTTGGTCCCCGCGAAAGACCGGGTGCGGAGCCGAGGAGAAGCCGCGCGACCGCAAAACGGTCGCCACCCGCGCCCGCAAGTCCTCGTCCAATCCCCCCAAATAGACCGTTGGATTTGCTCCGTCACAGCCGTGGATGGTGATCACCTTCCAGGAACGTCGCGCCATTTCCAAGGCGGCGGGTTCGTCGAAAAGGGTGCTGGTGATGTGCAGCCTGCCGTTTCCCTTCCGTTTGAGTCCGTCCAAATGATAGAAGGAATGGTGAGGTTCGGCCACGGCCCGGGCCACCTCGGAAGTTCCGGGCTCGATGCCGCCTCCGTGGGGCGCCATGACGGCGATGCCCGTCCGTCCCCAGCGCCACTGGATGCGGAAGTCGATCCCTTCCCGTTCCTTTTCCGCCAGTTGCTGGAAAGATCGGTATATGTTCACGAAACCTCCGGTGAATTGGCGGCGATCCATTCAGGGCGGCGGCGGATTCCATTGTGCCCGAGAGACCGCTGCCTGTAAAGCCGTGCACAGAGGCGGCAAAACCGCCGACGAAAAGGTCGTCGGGCGGAGCGAGTCATGATTTGTAGGAAACGGGACCTCGTCCCGTTCGTGGGCGCGACCTGTGGGGGCGAATAATCCTTCGCCCCCACAGGGGCCCCCCTTTTCATTGTAGCCGCGGGGCTTCAGCCCTGCGGAAAAGGTCATCATAACTCCATGAAGCGACAGGAAATACGCTATGGCCTATCCGACGGCCGGGGATTCCTCCGCAGCCTTGAGGGGCTGCGCTACGAGAAAAGAGGTCGTCCGCGGCGTTCTCAGACAAGCTCCTGGCAGACGACATTTTTCATCCATGCGGGGTGGTGAGCCTCGCCATGACCGTCAGGTGGGGCATAAATCATCTTGGGTCCTTTCACAAAAGGAGGTGAAGCGGTGGAAAGTCAGGTTGCTCGCATGTTGGGGATGACCCACCAGCCCGTGGCCATCCTGTGGGCCGATCAGGAGCCGGAAAAGGCCGCCCGATTCACGCCCGGCAAGTGGGGTTGCGTCATGTGGATGTTGGTGGGCGCCTCCAGGGGCAAGACCGCCGCCTTTGATGAGACCACTTACGGATGCTGGGGCGGCGGCGTGGGACTGGGTTTCGGTAACCAGTACAAGGCGTTTCCGGGGGGTGAGCCTTGCTTTCATTACTTCCTGTCCGTCGGTAACCGCCACTGGGATACGGGCAGGGCGCTGGTGGAGCAGATGGAGGCGTCCGGAGCCGGGGGGTCCTTCCTGGAGGATTTGCGGGACGGGGAAGGTTATCTCAAGAGCCCGGAACGGGTGGCGGATTTTGTCAAAGAGCTCCCCATCATGCAGGTGCCCACCCGGTACGTGGTGTTCAAGCCTTTGGGAGAGGTCCACCCGGAAGAGGAAGAACCCAAGGTGGTGGTCTTCTGGGCTACGCCGCATCAGCTGGCGGCCTTGGTGGTGCTGGCCAACTACGACCGTCCCGGCAATGAAAACGTGGCGGTTCCCTTCGGTGCCGGATGTCAAAGCGTGGGGATTTATGCCTATCGGGAGCTGGACCGGCCCTATCCGCGGGGCATCATCGGCCAGATGGATCTTTCCGCCCGATTGAACGTGCGCAAGACCATGGGGGACCATGTCTTCACGTTCGCCGCCCCATGGAGGCTCTTTCGGGAGATGGAGGAAAACGTGGCGGAGAGCTTTGCGTCCCGCCAGGTGTGGCGGCAGTTGGCGGGCAAGTAGTCCATTGCATTCCGGGGCTTTCCATGGTAGCAAGGTGACCTTGTGAATAATGGGCGCTAAGTCTTCGGCGCCCGCCCCTCAACAGGAGCCTGACCTGCCATGCCATCGGAGCCCCGGAGCAGGATCTACATCATTTTCAAGCGAGCCCGTTGTTGTGTCCGGATCTTTACGGACCTGAACAAGGATCTGTTTCACGCCCGGCTGGAGGAGGCTCTCAAGGACAAGAAGAGCCTCTTTCTCACCGTCTATGAGCGCAACGGGACGGGCTTCAGACGAAGCCACACCACCGTGACCCCCTACGAAATTCTGGCCGATTGCGTCTTTCATGCGGAGAACGTGGACGCCGACGCCATGGATTTTTGTGCCGACAAGGCACACGAGGCCCGCTTTCTTGAAAAACTTGCAAGAGACAACGGCCTCAAGCCCATTTCCATGTGAAATCGTCCCTGCAGCGGGGCCTACCCCTGTTTCCCGGCCCATGGAACTGCTCTTTCTCCTTCTTGCCATTTGAGCCGGCCTGAGCGAATCTGCACGCAAGGATGGAAAAGAAGAAGCCTTTGCGTTCATTGGCGGTTTTTTCAAACTAGAAGAGTGGGAGCGGGGCATGGAAACCGATCGTGATGCCATGGAGCTTCTCCGTCGCCAGGTGGCCGAGTTGGAAGCGGAAAGAGACAGGCTTCGGGCCCGGGTTTCCCATTTGGAGGAAGCCCTGCAGGGGTGTTTGAGTCGCTCCCGGCATTGACTGGGATGCGGCTTTGCCGACTGGTGGCTGGATGCCAACAGAGTGCTCAGCGAGGAAGGGGGATTGCCCGAAGGGTGCCGTGCCCGGCGCCGTGACGAAGGCCCCTGTGGGAAGAAGTAGTTCCAACCATGGCGACACCGCTCTTTACCACATCTGTATGGAATTCCCCGTGGCCTGGAGACGCCCCACCCCGGGAGGCCATCCTGCCTAGCGGACTTTCCGAGGATATCCCGTCCATCCGGTACGCGGATTACTTCGCTGCCCTGGAAGCGGCTCTGGGTTCCCATGACCTGAAGCCCCTGCGGTCGGCCCTGGCGTCGGTTTGTGGGGAAACGATCCCGGCCGAGGCCGTCGAACATGTCCACCTCGAGAGCGTCAAGCACGGTGCCTTCTACCACGTGGCCCGCATGGAGGTGACCGTTGGGGGGCGACGGATTTCCCTGGTCATGAATGTGGCCGTTTCGGACCGCGGGAGGGCCGCCCTGGAAAGGGAGTGGCGCGCGCTCGGGAGGGTCGTCGAATCCCCCGGCGGCCCCTTTTTTCCCCGCTGCCATCACAAGGGAGAATTCCATTGCGAGGATGTGGAGGGGAAGATGCATCCCGCTTCCTACTTCCTGGCCGAGTGGTTCGAGGGATACCACGAATTTCACCTGCAACCTTTACGGCAGGGCGGACAGGGCCTCCATGTGTGGGACGGATCACCGAGGGGGCGGCTGCTCGTCGGCAGCGAGGCGGCGGCCGTTTACCGGGAAGGGGCCAGGATTCTTACGTTGTGCCTGGATCGTGCAACCTTCGAGCAGATCTTCCCGTGGCACCACGCTGCCGGGGACATGGTGGTTCGCTGTGGAAACGGAGAACCGAGCGTCCGTATGATCTCGGCGCGGGATTACCGAACGCTCGTCCCGGCCGGCAGAGCCCCGCATGAACGCACGGCTGCCGCCATGGCCTTTTTCTATGGCCTCGCGGTCCGGCTTCGCGTGGATCGGGAGCAGGGAACGGGGCGATTGGTGTGGGCGGATGCCGGCTGGGTGCGCTCCATGGTAGAGGGATTCTGGTCGGGATGGCGCGAGGCGAAGCCGCGGGCGGGCGAGGCCGAGACGGACGCCCTGCGCCGGGCCCTCCTCGGTTTTTCGGCCGAGGATTGGACGGCTTTCGGGCAATACTTATTGGACGATCTCATCGTGGACCCCGAGGAGTCATCCTTCATCGCGTCCCGGCTGGAGGATCACGCCAAGGAGCTGGCGGTCGCGCTGGGAGAGAGTTTGGAATAGAGGCTGGTGCTTAAAAGGAAAAAGGGCGCCGGGTTTCCCCGCGCCCTTTTTCCTTCAACTGGTAGTCCCAACGGGACTCGAACCCGTGTCTCTGGCGTGAGAGGCCAGTATCCTAGACCGCTAGACGATGGGACCACAAAGTGGCTGGGGGACTAGGATTCGAACCTAGGCTAGCTGATCCAGAGTCAGCCGTCCTGCCACTAGACGATCCCCCAGCAAACGTGGGGGGAACGTAAACAAAAGTGGACGCGAAGTCAAGACCCAATTGGCCCCGGGTTTGAATTGCGAGGATTTCGGGCGTCTTTGTGCTGTGCCTGGCGTTCCCGTTGAGGTAGAATAAAAAGGCAGTTCCGGCTGAGTCCGGAACCAGCGGAACGACCCAGGGGATGGTGAGACGTTGCCTCAACCGGTCATTTTGAAAGACTCCGGCACATTCGATCTTGAGGGATATCGGGAGAGAATGGCCCGGTACCTGGATCCCGACGATCCGGGAACCCGGCTCTTCTTTCAGGCGTTGGACTATGCGGAAGAGTTGCATCAGGGACAGATCCGCAAGTCCGGGGCTCCCTACATCAGTCACCCGTGCGCCGTGGCCGAAATCCTGGCCAAGGAGATGGAAGTCCGCGACCCGGAGATGTTGGCCGCGGCCGTTCTCCACGACGTGATCGAAGACGTTCCCGATGTGACCTACGAATCCATCCGGGAGCAATTCGGAAGCGTGGTGGCGGAACTGGTGGACGGATGCACCAAGATGACCCGGTCCCACAAGGACCGTGCCGCCCTGAAGGATCTGACCCACAGCAAGATCTTGCAAACGGCCAGCCGGCGCTTGGGCGTGCTGGTGATCAAGCTGGCGGACCGGTTGCACAACCTGAGGACCCTCCATTACCTGCCCCAACCCAAGCGGCAGCGCATCGCCCAGGAAACCGTGGAGATCTATGCGCCACTGGCCGCCAAACTGAACATTTTTCCTCTCAAGCGCGAACTTTATCACCTGGCCCTATCTTACCTCTACCCCCGCAAGAGCAAGAAGATCCTCAATGCCATCAAGGCTCTGAATAGCGATCCCAATGTTCTTGAAATGGAGCAGCTCTTTCATCGGGCTTTTGGGGAAACCGCCCTGCCCGTGGAGGTGAGAAGAAGGGTCAAGGGACTCGGCACCTACTACGATGCGGCCAAGGGGACCCTGCGGCTGTCCAATACGGAGAACCGCGTGGACTTCACCGTCGTGGTGGACTCGAGGGATGTACGGCAGTGCTACTTCGCCTTGGGGGTCGTGGACACCACGTTTCGCCCCGTGCCGCGAACGCTTCGCGATTTCATCGCCAATCCCAAGAACAACGGCTACATGAGCCTGCACACCCGGGTGCATTTTCGCGGGGAAAACTACCTGGTCAAGATCCGAACCACGGAGATGGATCAGTGGGCCCGGCACGGGCTTTTGAGCCACTGGCGGCGTTCGAGCCAGATCGATGAGGCCTACCTGAATGAAGTGAGCGAATTTCTTCGGACCATCGGGGAGTACGGCGGCGGCGGGCCGCAACGCCGGCACCTGATCCAGCTTTCGGAAGCCGAAGAGATCACCGTCTATACGCCCCTGGGGGATGCCCACGTGTTCCCCGAAGGGAGCATCGTTTTGGACTTTGCCTATAAGATCCACTCCGATCTGGGCAACTACTGCAAGGGGGCCCTGGTCAACGGCCGTTTCGTGCCGCCGACCCATGTGCTCAAAGACGGTGAAACCGTTGAGATCCTCAAATCCGAGGAACGACTGGATCTGGACCCGGGACTGGAGCGACTTTGCCGAACCCCGAAAGCCAGAAGCGCCATCAACCGGGAAGTGAACCGCCGCCGGCGCGCCTATGCCCAGTGGGTGGGCAGGGAGATCCTGCGTCAGGAAATGGAACACCACGGCCTTCCCAAGGACCTCCTGGCAAGCGACATCACACGGCTCATCCTGGAGGTCCTCAATCTGAAGGCCCTGGAAGATCTTTTCGTGCAGGTGGGCCAGGACCTGGTCTCCCCCCATTTGGTGCTCTATTACCTGCAGGATGCCCCGACCCGCCCCGTTTCCCAGGCCAAAGTGAAGGCTCAGTTCGACCGGAACCATTCCCGCAACGTCCTGCGGGTGCCGGAACTGGATCCCGTGATCCACAAATTCGCCGGCTGCTGCCACCCCTTTCCCGGTGAGCGGCAGGTGGTGGCCACGCTCAGCGAGCGGGGCATCACCTTCCATCGTTCCAGTTGTCGGGATTTGAGCGAGCGGCACGATCTGCCTTCCCAGCGCCTCCTGGACGTGCGCTGGGTCAAGGAAACTCCCTGGACGCGGCCGATCTTCGTCCGCCTGCGCATCCAGAGCAAGGACGGCACACCCTTGCTGCCAATCATCGGCAACACCCCGCCTGAGATCGAAGTGCGACAGGTGCGCGGGCGGTTCGGCGACCCGGCGGGACAGTGGGCCGTCATGGACGTGGTCCTGAGAGGATTCGACGACGCACGCCGTTTTTTCGAGGCCTTTCCACCGGCCGGCGTTTCGGTGGAGCGCTATTCCCACTCGGAATTTCCCGACGGCGAATAGCGACCCTTTCAGTGGATGGATCGGTTGGCGTGGGTTTCTCTGAAAAGTTTCCTGGCCATGGCGTGCAGGTCGGTTTTCTTTACTCCGGCAAATTCGACGAGCAGGAACTGGATCCACGCCCCGCAACAGAAACTCAGGAGGTTTTCCGGGCCCTTGAACACGTCTTCCTCCAGCTTTCCCTCCTGAAAGGCCTGGGCGATCAGTTCAAGAACCGTAAGGTTCAGTTCTCCCTCCCCGTAACGCTGCACGGCTTCCTTGTAAACGCGGGCAAGTTCCGGGTTGCGTTGAATGATGGCAACGGCGCATCTGGAAGCATCCACGAGCGTTTGCGGTTTCATGGGTGTTTCAGCTCCTCCCCGACAACGACCTTTGGACGGGTGTCCTTGATTTTTCCCTTCCTTGATTTATGCTGTATAACAAATTTCCCCGAATCGTCAAAGGAGCGCCTAGGGCGCCTGCGACCTGGAAAGGAGATCCGCTGATGAGGGTTGAATCTGCGCACAAAAAGGCAGTGGCTGGTCGAACCGTCGTCTTTTTCCTGTCTTTGCTGCTCTTCCTGGGAGCTTCGGGGCCCGCGGTCCAGGCCGCCTTCAGCCCCTATGGGGACAGCGCCCCCCCCTCCTTCGCCGACCTGGCCGACAAGGTGAAGGATTCCGTCGTGAACATCTCCACCACCCAGGTGATCAAGGGGCATCCGCTGCAGCCCTTTCTCCGTCCGGACTCGCCCTTTCGTGAATTTTTCGGCGACGAATTCTTCAAGAAGTTCTTCGGCGATGTGCCCCAGGGCAAAATGAAGACCCACTCCTTGGGATCCGGGGTGGTCATTGACGAAACCGGCCTCATCCTCACCAACAACCACGTGGTGGAAAAGGCGGACGAGATCAAGATCAAGCTACAGAACGGCAAGGAATACGACGCCAAGGTGGTGGGGCGGGACCCCAAGACGGATCTCGCGCTCATCAAGGCTCAGCCCGATGAGGATTTTCCCAAGGCCGCCCCTCTGGGCGATTCGGACTCCTTGCGGGTGGGGGACTGGGTCATGGCCGTGGGCAACCCCTTCGGTCTGGGGCACACGGTGACGGTGGGGATCATCAGCGCCAAGGGGCGCATCATCGGAGCCGGGCCCTATGACGACTTTCTCCAGACGGACGCGGCCATCAACCCCGGCAACAGCGGCGGCCCCCTGTTCAACATGCGCGGCGAGGTTGTGGGGATCAATACGGCCATCGTGGCCCGCGGCCAGGGCATCGGATTTGCCATTCCCATCAACATGGCCAAGGAGCTGCTGCCCCAGTTGAAGACCGGGAAGGTGATCCGCGGCTGGCTGGGTGTGATGATCCAGGACATCACCCCGGAACTGGCGGAATCTTTCGGCCTGAAGGATGCCAAAGGGGTTCTCATTTCCGACGTGGTGGAAGGCAGCCCGGCGGACAAGGCCGGGCTGGAGACGGGGGACATCGTGGTGGAATTCAACGGCGAACCCGTGGAAAACGCCCATGATCTTTCAAGAAAGGTGGCGGCTACACGCCCGGAAACCACCGTCAAGATCGGTATCCTGCGGGACGGGTCCCGAAGAACCATCAAGCTGCAGCTGGGCACCATGCCCGATGAAGAAATGGTCGCCGGGCCCGCCGTGGAGGAAAGTTCCTGGGGCATGAGCGTCCAGAACCTGACCGAAGAACTGGCTTCCCGGTTCGGTTGGGATCCTTCGGAACGCGGGGTGATCATCACCGACGTGGAACCCGGATCCCCGGCGGCCGAGGCGAAGCTACTTCCCGGGGATCTGATCAAGGAGGTCAACCGAAAGAAGATCCAGAACCTGCGTGATTACAACCAGGCGGTGAAGAAAGGGGAGAAGAAGCGAAGCCTTCTGTTGCTCATCAAGCGCGGGGAGCACACCTTCTATGTGGTGCTGCAAGCCCAGGAGGAATGAGGAAAGTGAGGGGAGTGAAGTCTCAGGGGCACCGAGCCGTTATATGATGAGGATCCAAAAGGAGGGGTTATGAACCAGCAGGGGTGCGCAGGGAAGCTTTCCGGATTTCTGGTGGCAACGATGGTCCTTTTTTCGGCGGCCTTTGTTTCGGCTGCGGACTTCAAGGGGGTCTCTTTTCCCGATGAGTTGACCATCGGCGCCGAGAAATGTTCCTTGAACGGGATCGGCATCCGAAAGAAGTTCTTCATCGACGTTTATTACGGCGCTTTCTACGCCAAGGACAAGGTGGGGGACGCCACTGCCGCCGTTGAGTCGGACCAGCCCAAGGCCGTGGTGATTCACGTCATCTACAAGCAGGTGGACGCCGACAAGTGGGTGGAAGGCTGGAAGGAAGGATTTGCCAAGAACACCCCCCATCCCGATTCCTCCCTCCGGGAAAGGATGGAGACCTTCATGGGATGGTTCAACGAACCGGTCAAGAAAGGCGAAGAGGTGAGACTCCTCTACGAGCCGGGCGTGGGAACCCATGTGGTGATCAAGGGCGTGGAAAAAGGAGTCGTCCCCGGAGCCGATTTCATGCAGGCCGTCTGGAAGATTTATTTCGGAGAACACCCGGCGTCTGAAGATTTGAAGAAGGCGATGCTGGGTCAATCCTGAACCGAGACGCGGAAGACATGATCGAAGAGATGCAGGGCCCCGGGTTCCTGGTGGAAGTGCCGCCGGGGCATGTCCGTAAGGAAAAGGAAAAGGCTCGGGCCTTGAGAAAGACCCAGTGGTGGCAGCGCCGCATCGCCAAAGGGCGCTGCCACTACTGCGGCGCCAGTGTGCCCCCCCGGGATCTCACCATGGACCATGTGGTCCCGCTGATCCGGGGCGGCCGAACCACCAAGGGAAATGTGGTGCCCTGTTGCAAGGAATGCAACAACAAGAAGAAATATTACCTGCCCATCGAATGGGAAGAGTATCTCAAGACCCTCCAGGCTGGTTTGGACAAGGGGGAGTGAATGGTCCAGCCGAAAGACAGTGCGACGGAATTCGCGGACGTGACCGATTGTTCCCGATGCGAGTTGGCGGTCTATTGTTACACGGAACCCAGCACCTGGATTTTCCGGACCAAATCGGAAATGGCGGAAAAGAGGGAGCGCATGGAACGCTGCCCGGTGAAGGTTGGGCAGGAAAACCGCAAGGCTTCCGCGGGGGGGCTGCCTTCCGCTTGAAGGAAAAGCGGGAACCCATCGCGGTGTGACCCTGATGATGGATCCCCGCCCAGACCTTCGGGGAACGGAACGCGCCGCGACGGCACCGGGAGATTAGGTGAACATGTTGATTTGACAATGGATGGCGTGCTTCAGGTAGTCTTCCGCCGTCTGGATCTCCACCCCGTCGATGAAATCGTCCTGCGTCAGCCCCATCATGTCCACGGTCATCTTGCAGGCCACCAGCTTGATTCCCTCCAATTGGGCCATCTCCAGGAGTTCTTCCAGACAGGGGATTTGGGCCTCATCCATTTTTTTCTTCATCATCTTGGTGGCCATGGCCGCCATGCCGGGAATGGCTCCCAGGGTTCCGGGCGGGATGAAGCGGCACTTGTTCTGATGGTTCTTCCGGATCACATTGATTCCCATGAAGGTGTAGAAGATGGTGGCGTCCATGCCGAGCCGAACGGCATTCAACCCCAGAACCAGGGAAGGAAAGGCGCCGTCCAGGGTGTCCCGGCTGCAGATGAAGGTGCAGGATTTCTTTTCCGAAACGGGATTCGATTGCTGGGTCATCTCTTTATGTCCTCCACATGCTTTTGGGGTGGGTGAAGCCGGGCCTCCGAGCCCGGCCGGCATCAAGCCAGGTCCGTTTCCACTGCGCTCTCTGCGCACACACAATGGATGATCTTCAGGACGTTTCGGTTGGCGATGCGGTAGAAGACCTGGGGGCCCTCCCGCCGTGAGGCCAGAACATCCTTGGATTTCATGAGATTGAGCTGCTGCGAGGTGTAGGCTTGGGGAAGGTCCAAGGCGGTGTAGATCTCGGTGACCGTCTTTTCCCCGCCTTCCAGGAGCTGCAGGATGCGGAGCCGCGCGGGGTGGGCGACGACCCTCAGTATAGCGGCGGCCTTTTCCAGGTGGGCCAGCTGGGCATCCGTGGGAGTCATGGCCTCTCCGTAGATCATGGCGTTAAAATATGCAGATGCCCTAATATATGAGCGCCGCTTCCCGGTCAAGGCCTTTCTCACCTATCCCTCGTGCTCAGGGGCCTTTCCTTTCCTAGGAACCCTTCCTTAGGATACCCAGAGGGGCGATCAACTGCTCCTGGATGGCGGCCTTGGCCCATTCCCGGCCCCGACCGGTCCCCTTTTGGTGCAGTTCCACCAGTTGTCGGATCTGCTTTTCGATCCGCCGGCGCGCCCGGCGGCGGGCTTCCTCCACGGGTGTCCAGTCCAGGGATTCGCGAAAGACGCGAAAGGCCTTCAGGATTTCCGGGAAGAGAAGCTTGGTGAAGGGTCTCAGGAAGGCCACGTAGAAGCCCAGTGCCGCCTCCTTACGGTGTTCCAGGATGTGGGCGAGCAGGCCCCGGTCATCCATGTCGGCGGCCAGATCCTTCAGAACACGGGCATAGACTTCCACGGCGCTGTCGGCATATGTGGCGACAATCTCTTGCCAGATGCCGTTTTCAAAGATCTCCTGGCGCATCTCTCCCATCTCGTGATGCACCCAGGTCTCCAGTTGAGCTTCCGAAATGGTGCGCAAGAGATCGGCATGGCCCCCCGGGTCGGCGTAGACGGCCGGAAGTTCCAATCCATACCGGGACAGGGCGAAATGGAGCGCGTTTCGGGCCGAGGGGCGCATCTCGAAGATCTGTTCCCAGAGAAAGGAGAGCATGGGGTGGTGGCGGGCGTAGATGCTCGAACCCTGTCGCATGGCCGGGGAGGCGAAGATGTCTCGCGCCAGCTCTTTTCCCACGATAAGGATTCGGGCGTCGTCCAAGTGACGGACCTCACGGAGTTCTCCCAGGAAGAAAGAGGGACGCAACCCCGCCACGTATCCCGCGCCGTAGACGAGCCCCCGGGGAATGAGGATCTCGTTGACCCGGTCCACATCGAAGGGGTCCAGCGTCTCGGAAAGAACCTGGAGCGGGGCGAAGCCCTCCGCTTCGATCTTTTCCCAGCGGTCCTCTCTGAGCTCGATCCACGCCAACAGATCCGCGGGCTCGGGCTCGGCCCAGGGCGGCAGCCCGTGCAGCCACTTGTAATGGTCCCGAAGCCTCAGCACCAATCCGCACACGGAGAAGGTGCCCCCGTAAAGAGCTTCCGCCACCAGGCAATTGTGCAAAACCTGCTCGCTCAAATGTTCCACATCCACCATGTTCCGGCCTCCCGCGGCTCGATCCCGACTTGGACCGAATGGATTCAACGCAGTATAACCTTTGGCATGCCGAAAGAAAGGGAGGCGCAGGTGACCGACGAGGAATTGAAGGCCGTCCTGGACCATTTCCATCTTTCCTGGGCGGGGTACCGAAAGGTGAGGAAGGGGGTCAAGAAGAGGCTGGTCCGCACCATGGCAAGGTGGGGCTGTGCCGGAGTGCAAGACTGGCTGGATCTTTGCCGCGTGGATCCGGAGGCGAGACGCCGGTGCCTGCTGGCCTTGGCCGTTCACATCAGCCGCTTTTTCCGGGACCGAAGGCTCTGGTATAGTCTTCAGACGGCCATTGTTCCGGGACTCTGCCGGTGGTGCGGGCCGGTGATGCGGGTCTGGTCGGCGGGGTGCTCTCGTGGAGAGGAGATCTATTCGTTCAAGATTCTCTGGCACGAGCTGGCAAAGGCCGGCCAGCGGCTGCCCCGGCTGGAGGCGTGGGCGACGGATGTGGATCCGCAAGTGCTGGCAATGGCCCGGCAGGCCGTCTTTCAAAAGAGCAGCCTGAAAGAGGTTGGCCGCGAACTTTTGGACGTGTACTTCGAGCCGATCCGGGAGGGGGTCTATCGGGTGGGGGAGTCCGTTCGGGAAGGTATCCACTGGAGCTGTTCGGATCTCTTGCAGGATTCGCCTCCCGCATCAGAGTTCCACCTGATCTTCTTGAGGAATAATCTGCTCACCTACTACTCGGGTGGGCAGGTGGACGAGGCTTTCAGCCGCATCTGGGATAGTCTCGCCGTGGGAGGCTTTCTCGTGACGGGCAGCCGTGAGAAGATGCCGCCCGGTCCGTGGAAGGCCGTGCAAAGTTTCCAGGATCCCCATCTTTTCAGGAAGTGGGGCCAATAGAGACATTGGGAAAGGAGCCGCGGAGGAAACCATGAAGGTGACGTGCTACGGTGCAGCGGGATGTGTGACGGGTTCTTGCTTTCTCATCGACAACGGCTCCAAGATCTTGGTGGACTGCGGCCTTTTTCAGGGCGGCAAGGCCATGGACGCGCTGAACCGGGAGCCATGGCCGTTCAATCCCTCGGAGATCGACGCTCTGCTCTTGACACACGCCCACATTGATCACAGCGGCCGGATTCCCAAGCTGGTTCGGGACGGCTTTCGGGGCCGCATCTACACCACGCCTCCCACGGCGGAACTTTGCAAGATTCTGCTGCTGGATTCCGCCCATATCCAGGAGATGGAGGCGGAATGGAAGACGCGAAAGAACGAGAGGCGGGGGCTGGACCCGGTGGAGCCTCTCTACACCACCGAGGATGCCGAGCGATGTTTTCCTCTCTTCCAGCCCGTGGAAAGGGATCAGGTCTTTTCTCCAACTCCCGGCTACAAGGTGCGGCTTCGCAATGCCGGCCATATCCTGGGTTCCTCCATCCTCGAGATCTGGGATGCCGACGGGGGAGGGACGAAGGTCGTCTTCTCCGGCGACATCGGCAGAAAGGATCAACTGATCGTCAAGGACCCGCACGCCATCTTCGAAGCCGACGTGCTCTTCATTGAATCCACCTACGGCAACCGGCTGCACCGGTCCTTCCCCGAGAGCCTGGACGAGCTGGCCGAGGCCATCCACTACAGCTATCAGCATGGCCAGAAGGTCCTCATACCGGCCTTTGCCGTGGAAAGGACCCAGGAAGTCCTGTACGTGCTGGGAGAGCTGCTCCGTGCCGGCAAGATCCCGCGGCTGCCCATCTATCTGGACAGCCCGTTGGCCATAGCGGCCACCAAGATATTCCGGCAGATGCGCCAATACTACGATGAAGAGACCATGGAGATCGTCAAACAGGGCCACGATCCCTTCTCCTTTCCCGAGCTGATCCTTTCCAAATCGGCGGACGAATCCAAGGCGCTCAATGTGATGGAAGGGCCGGCGGTGATCATTGCCGGAAACGGCATGTGCACCGCGGGCCGCATCAAGCATCATCTGAAGCACAACCTCTGGAAGAAGGGGTGCTCGCTGGTGATCGTGGGATACCAGGCGGAAGGATCCGTCGGACGGCGCCTGATCGAAGGGGCCAAGTCCATTCGGATCTTCGGAGAGGAGATCGTGGTCCGGGCCAAGATCCATACGATCGGCGGTTTTTCCGCCCATGCGGACCGGGACGATCTGCTGGAGTGGATCTCCAACTTCAAGAACCCGGCGCTTCGGGTGGTAGTGATCCACGGGGAGAAGGAAGCAAGCGCTGCCTTTGCCGAGACAATCCGTGAACGGTTCGGGCATCGGGTCTGGACGCCGGCCATCGGAGAGACGCTGGACGTTGCGAAGGACCTGGCGGTGGAGCGGGTGGAACCGGTGCCGGCGGCATGGCTTCAGAAGCTCCACGAGGTGGAGGTTCGCATTGGCGAAGTGCGGCGCATGCTGGAGGCGGCCGAGGACGTCCTGGATCCCGAGACCCAGAAGGAAATCGAGCGGATTTCCAAGGGCTTTCTGGAGACCCTGGAAAAACAGGTACTGGGGCGCCTGAACACGGCGGACGATCTCCAATGACAAGGGCGGTCCCATGAGAGAAGATCTGGAAAAATTCGTGCTTCAAAGGGAAAGGGCGTTGCTGGAAGCCATGGTGGAGAAGGCGGTCCAGAAGGTGCCGCCCGAGAGGCGATCTCAGGTGAGAGAAGCCCTTTTGAGCCGAGCCCGCCTTCACCGCTTGGAACACGGCGGATCCTTCGTCACGGTCCGGGTGGGCGAAGACTGGCTCCCATTGGATCGCGCCGTGGATCGTTTGGCCGATCGTCCTGAGGAATCGGATATCCCGTAAAATCCTGTTTCGGGAGGGAAGCCATGGACGAGAAGAAGGTAGGTACCAAGACGATTCGACTGGTTCAGGGCGACATCACCGAGATGGAAACGGACGCCATCGTCAATGCCGCCAACGCCCAGCTCATCCTGGGGGGCGGCGTGGCCGGGGCGATCCGCACCAAGGGGGGACCGAGCATCCAGGAAGAATGCAACCGCATCGGCGGCACCCATGTGGGAGGGGCCGTCATCACGGGAGCGGGAAATCTGAAGGCGCGTTACGTCATCCACGCCGTGGGGCCGCGGATGGGTGAGGGCGACGAGGACCGAAAGCTGGAAGACGCCACCCGCAACAGCCTGCTTCGGGCCACGGAAAAAAGCCTGGAAAGCGTGGCGTTTCCCGCCATCAGCACGGGGATCTTCGGATTTCCCAAGGACCGTTGCGCCCGAATCATGCTGAAAACGGTGGCGGAGTTCCTGAAGAACGAGAAGACCACCCTACAGGAGGTGGTCTTCTGTTTGTGGGGAGAGGAGGACCTCCGGGTGTTCCGGAAGGCCCTGGGAGAAATGGACTGACGGAAGGGGTCCTATGCTATGCGGCGGCCGTTTGGAGCCGGGCGCGCAGGCGCTCAAAGTCTTCATCGGCGAGGACCTGAAGCGGGCCCGTGGGGCTGAAGTGGATCAGTGAGCGCGTGGCCGGTTCAAAGACCTTTCCCGCCTGCAAAACGGGCTGGACCAGGCGGTAGCGGAATCCTTCGCCCAGATCCAGCAACAGGTCGAAGGTCTCCTCATCTTCCAGAAGAGAAACCATGGCGGCGTTCCGCACGAAGGCCCGACCGTGCATGACGCGGTCTCCCAAGGGATCCTTGACCACTTCCAGGTAGCCGTCCGTGAGTTCCACGGCACGCTCCAAAGGGGTGATGAGATAGGCCCGTTCGATGATGTAAGTGCCTTCCGCAAAGGGAACCCAGTCCGGCATGGACAGCCTCCGATCTTTTTGAGTCTCCATTTGTTTCTCGGCCCGTTGATGCCCGAGGCGTGCAACGCCAACATAGTGAGTCTTGGGCGGACAGGCAACCCTTCTCGGGAAGACCTGCGAAGCCCGGCGGGCCGTTTTGCCGGCCGGTGCCGGGTGGTCGTTTCTAACGGAAAAGGAGATAAGTGTGCACAAAACGCCGTTGGATGTGGTTCTGGCTCAGATTGAATCCAAATACAAGGTGGAGGTGACGGATCTTCGCATCGGAGGTGAAACCCTGAAGATCGCCCAACTGGCCGACTTCGAGGGCACCATCGAAAAACTCGTGGAACAAGACCGCCTCTCTCTGGACGATCTCCCCCTGTGGGCCAAGGTCTGGGAAGCCTCTTTCGTGCTGGCTTCGTTTCTCGGCAGTCAGAAGGTGATTCCGGACCGGAGAATCCTGGAAATCGGCGCCGGCATCGGCGTGGTCGGGGTCTATGCCGCCGTGAAGGGCCATCGGGTGACGATCTCGGACGTGAACGAGGATGCCCTGCTCTTTGCGCGAGCCAACGTGCTGTTGAACCGATGCGAAGACCGGGCGGAAGTGCGCCGGATCGATTGGAATTCTCCCCAGGTGCCCGCACCATACCCCATGATTGTGGGCTCTGAGGTGGTTTACGACCGCGGGAGCTATCCGAGCCTGGTCCGATTTCTCGATGAGGCCCTGGCGCCGGGGGGTACCATTGTCCTGGCCAAGAACAAGCAACTGAAAGCCCCCGGGTTCTTTGCGGAGCTGGTCAAGGAATTCCGATATAAGGAAAAGGTGGTGCGGCTGACGGGTTCCGACGAAGTGACCGAGGTGGGGCTCTACGCCGTGAGGCGAAAGAGCGAGATTTGATTCGGAGAGGGGGCCCGTGTTGACAGGGAGCGAACCGACGACCCTATGGGAAAGCTTGGAGATTGCCACGCCCCGGGGAGCCATACCGGCGGTCCTGCACCACCCCCGGCCGTCTTCGCTGCAGGGGGTGCCTTCCCGCCCGGTGGTGGTGTGCTGCCACGGGATGTTGAGCTCCATGCAAAGTTCGAAATTTGTCGGGGCGGCCGACCGGCTGGCCGAAAACGGCCTGCTCGCGCTGCGTTTCGATTTCACCGGGTGCGGTGACAACCGGAGCGCCCCGGCGGAAAGCCTTCTGGCCACCCGACAAAGCGACCTGGGGGAGGTCCTCCGCTGGGCGGAGAAACTGGGCTGCGCCGGACCGGTGGGGCTTTTCGGATCCAGCCTGGGCGGGTTTCTGTCCCTTCTTCTGGCCTCCCGCTTTTCTGAGCGGGTGCGCGCCGTGGTCACTTGGGCGGCTCCGTACGATCTTACGGAGCTCTTCCCCGGCATACCCGCCTCACGCTCTTCGTCCCCGGCTTGGCCTTTGGGGCTTCCCTTGGGGGAACCGACGGTCGTTCAGGAGAGTCCCGACTTGACCCACGTGCTGGTGGTGCACGGAATGGGCGATGAGATCGTACCCTGGTCCCATGCCGTGAACATTTACAGAAAGGTTGGGGAGCCCAAGCGGATCCTGCTCTTGGAGGAGGGGGACCACCGGTTTGTGGATAACACGGTTCGCAATCGCCTCCTGGACGTGACCGTGGACTGGTTCCGAAAATGGCTGCTACCGCAGGAGGCGGGTTGTGCTTGATGTCGTCTCGGTGAAGGCCGCTGGCGCGGAAACCGCTTGGATGGGCGGGGAGGGAACCCCGCCCGTGCGCAACGGATCAAGTCCTACGTGCAGGGGCAGGCTTCCTGCACGTCAGGTCGGCATGCTACGGAAAACGTCTAAAAAAGACCTCCCGAAGTCACGGAAACTCCGGATTTCTTCGCAGCAAGGTGGCCGTGTTGTGGGCGACCCGCAACGGCTCGGGGATCCGATAGCGCCGTACGCACCTTTCCACCAAGGCGAGGGAACTTTCCAGGTCCGCCTTGTGCCCCGGGGACACATAGATGGGTTTCACGCCGGTGCGCGAGCGGTAGACGTATCCCACGGGATCGCCGTCGAGCGATAGAAGACTTCGGGACCCCTTTTCGATTCCCACGGGATCGTGGGTTCCGCACAGGCGCTTCTTGGCGCAACCCACCGTGGGGATGTCCAGAAGCAGGCCCACATGGCAGGCCAGCCCGAAGCGCCTGGGATGTGCCAGCCCCTGGCCGTCGCAAAGGAAGACATCCGGGCGGAGCTCCAGCTGGTGGAAGGCCGCCGTCAGGGCGGGCGCTTCCCGGAAGCTGAGCAGCCCCGGGACGTAGGGAAATTCCACGGGCCGGCGGACGTGCACCTTTTCCAGGAGCTGCAAGTCGGGCCAGGAAAACGTGACGACCACGGCAATCAATTCTCGGGAAGGAAGGTAGGACAGATCGGCGGCCGCCAGGACGTGGAAACGGGCGGGCAGGGGCCGAAGTTCGACCCTGCCCGCCAGCTCCTTCTGAAGGGCGATGGCTTCCGCGGGTGTGAGCGAAGGGGAGCCCATGGAACGGTCAGGTGCGGTCATGGGCCGTCTCAACACGCGCAAGGCTTAAGCGCACCTGGAAAATCCGCAGGCCCGGCACACGATGCAGCCTCCTTCGTGCTCCACGGACGCACCACAATCCGGGCATGCTCCCATTTCTTGAAGGGCGGATTCCACGTTGGCCTGGGCCTGGTGGTTGAGCACCTTGGCGATGGCATCGGTGCACGAAAGGATCTGCTCCCCGTTTTGCCAAACGGGGGACGGACAGCGGATGCCCATGAGTTGGCGGATGATGGATTCGATCCGCACGCCTGAGCGCAGGGCCAGGGAGATGAGCCGGGCGGTGGCCTCGATCTGGGAATAGGCGCAGCCCCCCGCCTTGCCCATCTGAGCGAACACTTCGCAGAAGCCGTACTCATCCCGGTTAATGGTGACGTAGAGCTTTCCGCAGCCCGTGTTGATGCGTTCCGTAGCCCCGATGGTCTTGTCCGGCCTCGGACGGGGTTCCACCTGGGGATAGTCGGGTTTTTTCTGGATGTTGAGGACCTGGACGTCCCGGCTTCCGTCCCGATAGATGGTCAGCCCCTTGCACCCACTCTTGTAGGCCTGGATGTAGGCGTCGTAGACATCCTGCGGGGTGGCCGAGTTGGGAAAATTGATGGTCTTGCTCACCGCGTTGTCCGTGTGCCTTTGAAACGCGGCCTGGATCCGGATGTGCCACTCGGGGGTCACATCATGGGCCACCACGAACACGCGGCGCACCTCTTCGGGAATCTCGGAGAAGCCCTGGATGCTGGCCTTGGAGGCGATGCGCTTCATGAGTTCCCGGCTGTAGAAGCCCTTCTCCTTGGCCGCCTTCTCAAACAGGGGATGCACCTCCAGGAGTTCCTCGCCGTCCAAGACCTTGCGAACGAAGGTGACGGCGAAGATGGGCTCCACACCGCTGGAACACCCGGCCAGAATGCTGATGGTACCGGTGGGCGCAATGGTGGTGGTGGTGGCGTTCCGCATGTAAGGTCCGGCACCGCCCTTTTCCGGGTCGTGGACGGATCCCTTGAAGTTGGGGAAGTTTCCCCGGGTCTTGCCCAGTGCGGCGGAGGCGGCCTTGGATTCCCTTTGGATGAAGGCCATGACCTCTTCGGCCGTTTCCACGGCCTCCTCGGAATTGTAGGGAATGCCGAGGGCGACCAGCATGTCCGCAAAGCCCATGACGCCCAGCCCGATCTTGCGGTTGGCCAGGGTCATCTCGCGGATCTTGGCCAGCGGGTATTTGTTCACATCGATCACGTTGTCCAGAAAATGGACCGCCTCCCAGACCACCTCCTTCAGGTGCTCGTAATCGATGCCGCCGTCTTTCACCATGTGGGAAAGATTGATGGAGCCCAGGTTGCAGGATTCGTAGGGCAGCAGAGGCTGCTCGCCGCACGGGTTGGTGCTTTCGATGCGGCCCACGTGGGGTGTGGGATTGTCTTTGTTGATGGTGTCGATGAAGATGACTCCCGGCTCCCCGTTTTTCCACGCCGACTGAACGATCCGGTCAAAGACCTTCCGGGCGGAAAGGCGGCCCATCTTTTCGCCGGTCCGGGGGTTGACCAGGTCGTACTCCTCGTCCTCTTCCAGGGCCCTCATGAAAGCGTCGGTGATGGCCACCGAGATGTTGAAGTTGGTCAAACGGTCGTTGTCGTGCTTGCACGTGATGAACCGTTCGATGTCCGGATGATCCACCCGCAGAATGCCCATGTTGGCGCCTCGTCGACGCCCGCCCTGCTTGATGGTGTCCGTGGCGGAGTCGAAGACGGCCATGAAGCTCACGGGCCCGCTGGCCACCCCGTTGGTGCTTTTCACCACATCCCCTTCGGGGCGAAGTCTTGAAAAGGAAAAACCCGTGCCTCCGCCGCTCTGATGGATCTTGGCTGCATGCTTCACCGCCTCGAAGATCTCTTCCAGGGAGTCGCCCACGGGGAGCACGAAGCAGGCCGAAAGCTGTCCCAGTTCCGTGCCGGCGTTCATGAGGGTGGGGGAATTGGGCATGAAATCGAGGGACGTCATGAGGTTGTAGAAGCGAACCGCCGTCTCCTCCACCTCTTCTTCGGTGGCGCCGTAGTTGGCGTCCGCCTCCGCGATGGCCTGAGCCACCCGCCAGAAGAGCTCCTCCGGGGTCTCGGCCGGCTCCCCTTTGTGATCCTTTTTCAGGTACCGTTTGCGCATGACCAGAAGCGCATTGGGGGTGAGCCGCACCTTTCGTAACGTCCTTTTTCGCGAACTCTTGGTCTTTCCCATGGTCATTCGGGCCGGCTGACCGCCCGCCAAAGAATCGCCGGTTGGAGTGCTGTCCGTGGATGCCGTGGGCACGCCTCCTTCGTCCATCATCATCGATTGCTCCATGCACTCAGGTCAAATAGTGGGTGAATAGACTTCTGCATTCCTGATCCAATCTTATGGAGCGCCATCATAAGCGAAAAGGATCGACGCTCCAATACATAATTATCCAAGTGAAGTCCATTTGTTAAGCCTAACAACTGAGAAGTTCAGCAGATTCCGCATGCGCGGCGCCGAGGGGCGGTGGTTGACTTCCGAAGACCATTGCGCGAAAAGCCCAAGTGCCCTAAAACCCTTTGGTTGTGAAGGGCGGGTCCGGCGTCGTGCCGCCGCCTGAAGAGCCTAGAATCGGAAAGGTCGATGAATGGACGCGAAAAAAGGCATGGATGAAGTCTTGCTGGTGGATACCCACGCCCACTTGGACTTTCCCGAACTCATTCAGGATCTGAAAGGAGTCTTCCGCCGTTGCGCCCAGGCCGGGGTGGATCGAATCGTCACGGTGGGCATCGATCGAGCCAGCAGCCAAAAGGCGGTCTCATTGAGCGGGGAATATCCCTTTGTCTTCGCCACCGTGGGCCTTCACCCCCATGGCGCGCGGGAACTGGGGGAGCGGGATCTGGAGGAGATGGCCGCGTTGGCACGAAACCCCAAAGTGGTGGCGCTGGGAGAAATGGGGCTGGACTATTTCCGGGATCGACAGCCCAGGCCCGTCCAACGGCGATGTTTCGGCCAGCAGCTTGAGCTGGCGGCGGAGATGAAGCTTCCCGCGGTTTTTCATATCCGGGATGCCTTCGAAGACTTTTTCCGGGAGGTGATGCCCTGGGTGCCCAAACTTGTACCCAGCGTGCTCCACTGTTTTTCCGGGGACTGGCCGGTGGCGAAAAAGGCACTGGACCTGGGATTTTATCTCTCCATCCCCGGAACGGTGACCTACAAAAACGCCGTCGCGCAGCAGGAAGTGGTCCAAAAGGCTCCCCTGGAGCGCCTCCTGGTGGAGACGGACGCTCCCTTCCTCACGCCAGTACCGTTTCGCGGCAAGCCCAACGAACCCGCTCTGGTTCGGTATACGGCGCACCGAATCGCCGAGCTGAGAGGTTGTCCCCTTGAGACGGTGGCCCGGGCCACCACCCGGAACGCCTACAAGGTTCTCGGACTGGAACAGCGGGCAGGATAGGGGAAGGATATGTATCGGATGAAAGAAGCCCTCATTCTGGCCTCGGCCTCCCCCCGCCGTCGGGAACTTCTTGCCGGCTTGGGCCTGCGGTTTCAGATCGTGCCCAGCCGTGTGGAGGAACCCCCCATCGGCGATCATCCCGACGAGGGCGTTCGGGCTCTGGCCGCTTCCAAGGCCCGGGAGATCTCCACGAGGTTTCCCGAAGCGTGGGTGCTGGCGGCGGACACCATTGTGGTGTTGGGAGGCAAGGTGTTCGGCAAACCGGCGGACGAGAAGGATGCGGAGGAAATGCTCCGCCAACTGAGCGGCCGGACCCATGAGGTACTGACGGCCGTAAGCCTGGCTCATCGGGGCCGCGGTTTTTTCCAAACCCAGGCCGTGCGTACGCAGGTTTCTTTCCGCGATTTGAAGGATGGGGAAATCCGGGCCTACGTGAAGACCGGAGAGCCCATGGACAAGGCGGGGGCGTACGGCATCCAGGGGGTGGGAGCCTTTCTGGTACAACGGGTGCACGGATCCTACACCAATGTGGTGGGCCTTCCCTTGGCGGAAACGGTGGATCTGTTGATGAAGCACGGCGTGATTGAGCCGTCGGCCTGAGGGCGGAACTCCAAAGGGGACTGGGAGGAGCCATGGACGCAATAAGGGAGAATCTGCAGCGGATCCGGGATCGTATCCGAAATGCCTGTGGGCGGGCGGACCGCGATCCGGGTTCGGTCCGGCTTATCGCGGTATCCAAGACGGTCGCTCCGGAGAGGATACGCCAGGCGGCCGCCGTGGGACTGAACGTCTTCGGGGAGAACTACGTCCAGGAGGCCCTTGGCAAGATGGACTCGTTGGGGGACTTGAACCTGGAGTGGCACTTTATCGGACACCTGCAGACGAACAAGGTGAGACAGGCGGTTCCCCATTTCCATTGGATCCAGACGGTGGACCGGGTGAAGCTCGCCCGGGAGATCGACCGGAGGGCCGAAGCGCTGGGGAAGTCTATGCCGGTGCTGCTTCAGGTCCATTTGGGCGGCGAGGAGACCAAGGCGGGGGTGGATCCCGAGGATCTCCCCGATCTTTTTGAGGAGGTGAGCCGAATGAGCTGCCTGGAGGTGAGGGGCCTCATGACGCTTCCGCCTTATTTGGAAGACCCGGAAGAGGTGCGGCCCTATTTCAGGCAGCTGCGTCGGCTTCTCGAGGTGCTTCGGGACAGGGCGTCCGAGCCGGAGCGGCTCACGGAGCTTTCCATGGGCATGAGCCACGACTTCGAAGTGGCCATCGAAGAGGGTGCCACCATGGTGCGCGTCGGAACCGCGCTCTTCGGGCCCCGCCTGTCTTAGGACGTTGCCCGACAATTTCAGAACGGCTCTGGCAGCTTATCGGAAAACGCCAAGCAAGCCCGCTTTTCTCGTAGCGCAGCCCTCTAGGGCTGCGGAGGAATCCCCGGGCGTCGCAGGGACCATCGGCTATTGCCTGCCACTTCATCGGGTTTGGATAACCTCTTTTCGCGGGGCTAAAGCCCCGCGGCTACGAAAGAAGACGGATTCCTTTTGGGTTGATGCAGGAAACCCGCTCGCGGACGAGCTCCTAGAATTCTTCGTTGTTCCAGACTGTCCATGATGGGGGTAGGGGTGGAAGAGCGCCCTTCGGGGGGCGTATCAGTCCCGGGAGGCTTTAAGGCGTTGGCGAACCGCTTCGGCCAGGGCGATGGAGGCGGCGGCGGCCGCGTTCAGGGACTGCACCGGTCCCATCGCGGGGATCTTGGCCAGAATATCGCATTTTTTCTTCACAAGGGCGCGTAGGCCGCTGTGTTCGTTCCCCACCACCAGCCCCACCGGCACGGATAGATCCACGTCAAAGAGGGAGACCTGGCCCTCCAGATCGAGACCCACGAGCCAGAGGCCCGCCTCCTTCAGTCGGTCCATGGCGCGTGCCAGATTGGTCACAAGAGCAATGGTCAGGTGAGCCGGCGCGCCGGCCGCGGCTTTGAAGGCGGCCGGCGTGATGAGAGCAGATCGATCCTTGGGCAGGACCACGTGGGAAATTCCGAGGAAGCAGGCGCTTCGAAGGATGGCTCCCAGGTTCTGCGGGTCCTGGATGCAATCGAGCAGGAGCCAAGGGCGGGCGGCGGCTTCGGTTTCAATCAGCAGGTTTTCCAGGTCCGCGTAGGGGAAGTGGCTCACGCGGAGCGCTATGCCCTGGTGGTTGCCGTGGCCCAGGGTCTGCGAAAGGGCTCTCTTGTCCACCCAATGGACGGGAATCCCATTTTCACGGGCTGCGTCCACGATCTCTCGGACCCGCGCATCTTCCCGGCTGTGAAGCACCTCCCGGACCAGGCCCCCGTGGGCGAAGAGGAACTCCCGTGCGGGATTGACCCCATAGATCCACAAAGGGTCTTGGTGGCGGCTGGGTTTCTTTTCCATCATGGGGGCCTCGATGGTGCGATTCCTCGACGTGGGGCTTAGGCCGGGGCCTTCAGAAGGGACTGGAGCACATGGGCCGATCGCAGGCGTTGACAGCGGGAAGCCCGGAATACGGACACCAGGTCCTGGACGGCCGCGTCCAGGACGTCGTTGACGATGAGGTAGTCGTACCACGGTGCCTCCTGCAGTTCCGAAAACGCCGCTTTCAGCCGAAGTTCCAGTTGCTCGGGGGACTCGGTGCCTCGGCCCTGAAGGCGCTGTCGCAAGACCCCCATGGAAGGGGGAAGGATGAAGATGGTCGTGGCCGACGGGTGGTGGGCTCGGACCTGGCGGGCGCCTTGCACGTCGATCTCCAGGATCACGTCCCAGCCTTCCTGGAGCCATTCATGGACGATCCTGCCATCGGTGCCGTAGTAGCGGCCGTGAACGAGAGCCCATTCCAGGAAGCGCCCGGTGCGAACGCCCTCTTCGAACTCGTCTTGGCTCAAGAAGAAATAGTCCCGGCCGTGCTCTTCGCCGGGCCGCGGCGGCCGCGTGGTGCAGGAAACCGAATAGCGCAGGTCCGGCACGGTTTCCAGGACTCGCTTCAACAGGGTTGTCTTGCCCACACCGGAAGGAGCGGAAATCACGAAAAGGTGGCCCG
The DNA here is from genome assembly GCF_900129305.1 of Desulfacinum infernum DSM 9756. Lineage (GTDB taxonomy): Bacteria > Desulfobacterota > Syntrophobacteria > Syntrophobacterales > DSM-9756 > Desulfacinum > Desulfacinum infernum. The sequence goes on from NZ_FQVB01000018.1 coordinate 86,095, forward strand.
AAGGTTTTCCGTTCATGCTATTTGGCACCCTTGGCCGACGGGGCTTCCCGGTTGCCGTGATCCTGCAACAGGCGCTGGGCGATGGTCTCGGCCTGAACCCCGGACAGGATCACATGGTCGCTGTCCGTAATGATGATGGACCGGGTGCGGCGCCCCATGGTGGCATCGATCAGTTTGTTGGCCTGTTTGGCGTCCTCCTTCAGGCGTTTCATGGGGGCGGAGCTGGGGGAAACGATGGCCACGATGCGGTTGGCCACCACCGTGTTTCCGAATCCGATGTTGAGTAGTTTGATCTCCATGGGGCGTCCTCACTCGATGTTTTGCACCTGTTCTTTTAACTTGCCGATCTCGTTTTTCATGCGAACCACGGCCTGAGAAATGCCCAGATCGTTGGTCTTGGATCCAATGGTGTTGACCTCCCGATGGAGCTCCTGGGTGAGGAAGTCCAGCCGGCGTCCTTCGGCGGCGCCGTCCCCGCTGATCAGGTCGCGGATCTGGCCCAAGTGGCTTTGAAGACGAACCAATTCCTCGTTGATGTCCATCCGGTCCAGCATGTAGGCGACCTCCTGAAGCAGCCTGTTCTCGTCCAAGTCGCCTCCCAGATCCTGGAGGAGCGTCTGGATTTTTTGCTTGAGTTTCCCGGCCAGCTCTTCCTGCACCGCATTTTGGCGCTCGGCCACAAGCGCCGCGTCTTTCTCGATTGCCCCCACTCGTTCCAGGATGTCCCGGGCCAGGGCGCTTCCCTCCTGCGACCTCATCCCCACAAGCTGCTCAAGGGCGGTCTGCGTGGCTTGGCGCAGTGTAAGGCCCAATTGCTTCACGTCGTGGGATTCGTCCGGACTTTCGAAGAGGCCGGGCATCCGTAGAAGATGTTCCAGTCGCGGAGGTTCGGAACCCGGCAGGGACAGGTGGAGCTGCTGCAGGTCCTGCCAGTAATAGCGGGCCAAGACCGCGTTGATCCGAGGGGCCTTCAGTTGGGCGACCAGCGGCTCTACCTGAATGAAGGCCTCCACGCGGCCCCGCTGCAGCCGGCTTCTCACCTCATCCCGGACGACATCTTCCAGCTCCAGGAGGTTCTTGGGGAGTCGCACGATCAGATCCAGGTGTTTTCCATTGACGCTGCGCAGTTCCACCTGGACGCGATAGAGATCCCCTTCGGCGATCCCTTTGCCGTAACCGGTCATGCTTCGTATCAATCCATCTCCTCCATGAGCAGACTCTTGTGGGTGGGGATCGACCCTCCGCGCTGCATGAGCAGAAGCCCCCGGAGCAGGCCGAACAGGTACCGGGCTTCCCGGTCGGCGTAATCCGGATAGGTCCAGGGCAGGGGGCGGTAGCATCCTTTCTGGAAAAGCAGCGTGAGGTCCGCGTAGATGCCGTCCCTCAAGTAGATCCGGTGGGTGTAGTTCTTGCCCGTTGCCAGAACCAGGCGTTCCTCGCTCAAGATTCCGGGGTCGATGTTGGCACGCCGGCGCCCCCGATCCGCCAGGGTCTTTTCGATCTGGTTGGTGGCCAGCTTGATCGCGGGAAGATCCCCGGGATCCACCAGGCGCTCGAAGCTTCCGAAACATCTCAAGATGCCGGGCCCCATCTCCTTTTCGTAGTAGGAAGTGAAGGTGAAGGGCTGCGGTCGGCTCACGAAGTCCAAGGGGCCGAAAGGATCCTGCAGGGCGGCCAGCACGGGCCCCTTGTCCTGACCTGCGGCCAGAAGCAGTCCGAAGACCAGCTTGCACGGCCTGGGGGGGGATGGAACGCTCACGACCGCCCCCGCTGTCCGTCCGTCAGCGCCCGGATCAGTTGCTCCGCCCGAACCGTGGCGGTTCCCACTTCGCCCACCACGATGCCTGCGGCCGCATTGGCCAAAATGGCGGCGTCTCTCACCTCCAGCCCCGCCGCCAAGGCCAGGGCCATGGTGGCGATCACCGTATCTCCGGCACCCGTGACGTCGAAGACCTTTCGGGCAACCGTGGGGATGTGAAAGGGAGCCGCGTCCCGTTCGAACAGGCTCATGCCGTCGGGGCCTCTCGTGATGAGCACTCTTCGGCACTCCAAGCGGTCCAGGAGATTCCGGCCCGCCATCAAGAGGGTTTCTTCGTCGGAAATGGAGACACCGGACATGGCCGAAGCCTCGGCGCTGTTCGGGGTGATCAGATCCGCTCCCCGGTAGCAGGCGGCGTTGCGGACCTTGGGATCGACCAGGACCGGCACATGATGCCGGGCCGCCAGATCCCGAACGGCTGCCATCAGTTGGGAGGTGATCAAACCCTTGCCGTAATCCGAAACCACCACCACGTCCGTTCCGGGAAAATGGGCCGACAGGGCGTCGAGGGCTTGTCCGTACACTTGCGGGTCCGCCGGGCGGGGATCTTCCCGGTCGAATCGAACCACCTGCTGATGGTGGGCGATGATGCGGGTCTTCTGAATGGTGGGGCGTCCGGGGACCTTCACGAGGCCCGAGGTTGCGATCTGCAGATCTTCCAGTTGACGCAGGAGTTCGCGGCCGGCGGCGTCATCTCCGATCATTCCCACCAAGGCGGGCTGCCCCCCCAAGGAAGCGATGTTGTGCACCACGTTGGCGGCGCCACCCAACAACTGTGTCTCTCGGCGCACCTCCACGACGGGAACCGGGGCCTCTGGAGAGATCCGTTGAACCTCCCCCCAGATGAACACATCCAGCATCACGTCTCCGATGACGAGAACGCGGCGACCCGGGAAATGTTCTATGCCGGCGATGAGCTGGGGCGTGCGATCGGCGAGTTGGGCGGGCAAGGCGATCATGGCCGGACGATTCACGAGAGGGGCTTGGCTTCGTCGATGAGCATGATGGGAATGCCGTCTCGGATCTCGTAAAGAAGCCGGCATTGGTCGCAGATGAGCCCGTCTTCCGCCTCATTGAGGCGAACGGGGCTTTTGCATTTGGGACATGCCAGGATGTCGAGCAATTCTTGACTGATACCCATGACCTTTCGGGATCCTTTCTAGCGGTTGAGAAACTTGACCTTGTTCTCTATATCCCCTTCGTTGTCTTCCTTTTCCATGTCCAGGAGCTGCCGGTAGGTTTCGATGGTGGAACGGAGCTTGGTTTCGAGCTGGGTGCGCTGGCGCTTGAGTTCATGAATGTCCTCGTGAAGCTGGGCCAGTCGCTGGTGGGCCGTCTGCAGGATCTTTTCGGCCTTGAGCTCCGCATCCGCCAAAATGAGCTTGGCCTCCTTTTCCGCATTGGCCTTGATCTGTTCGGTGGCCTTCTGGGCATTGAAGAGCACGTTGCGAATGGCCTTTTCGCGATCCCGGTGTTCGGCATTCTCCTTTCGGAGCTGCTGCAGTTCCTTTTCCAGCTCCTTTCGATCCAGTTGGAGCCGGTGGAGGTCCTCGGCCAGCTGATGCAGGAACAGTTCCACCTCGCGCCGGTCATACCCCCGCCAGGCCGTGCGAAACCGCTTGTTTTCGATATCCAGTGGCGTCCACTCCATCCAAGCCTCCTTTCTCCAGAGGCGGGTTCCTTCAGGTCCTCAACACAAGGGCCATTTCCCTCAAGGACGGAACCAGGAAGTTCTGAAGGAAGATCAGGATCAGGATGACAATCATGGGAGAGAAGTCGATCCCTCCGAAAAAGGCTGGAATCCTTCGCCGGATGGCATAGAGAACCGGTTCCGTGATGCTGTAAAGAAAGCGAACAATGGGATTGTACGGATCCGGGTTGACCCAGGAGAGAATGGCTCGGGCGATGATGATCCACATGTAGGCAGTGAAGACGATATCGAGGATTCGTGCCAGCGCGAACAGCAGGTTGCTCAAGACGAACATGGCTTCAGGCCCTTTCCTGTCGGGAACTGGTTGGGGGCGGACGGCGGTCGTCCGACCACATCATCGCCCGATAACTACAGTTTTTGGGCGAAGGTGTCAATGAATATGCCGAATCGGAAGAAATCGCCGGATTCCGTGGCCGGGGCTCCCCTTATTCGTCTGGAGCCAGGACGGGTTGCGGCGGGGCGGCGGGGATGGCCAGAGATCCTGCCAGGATCCCCCCTCCCAGAAGAGCCAACCCGAAAGCAGTGGAGGGACCGACGGTTTCTCCCAGGATTAGAAAGGCCAGAAGGGAGGCCCCGATGGGCTCCCCCAGGGTGAGGACGGCCACGGCGGTGGCCGAAAGGTGGCGCAGGGCCCAGTTGAAGGAAGAGTGGCCCAACAATTGGGGCACAAGGGCCAAGAGGATCAGCGCGCCGTAGGTCGTGGGCGTAAAGCCGGTCAGGGGAGTTCGGGTGATGAAGGCCAGGGCCAGTAAAGTCAGAGCGGCCGTTCCATAGGTTCCCACCAGGTAGGATACGAGGGGCATGTGGGGCCTTGCAGCGCGCCCCGCCAGCAGATATCCGCTCGCCATCAACGCACCCAGGATGGCCAGGAGATCGCCGGTGAACGATTCGTTCCGGGATTGAAAGTCAAAGCCGGTCACGATGGCGCTTCCGGCCAGGCAGGCCGCAAGGCCGACCCAAAGCCAGGGGCGCGGCCTTTCCTTGAACAGAGCAGCGGAGAAGAGGGCGGTAAAAAGGGGGCTGGTGCTGACCAGCATAACGGAACTGGCCACGCTCGTTTTCTGAAGCGATTCGATCCAAAAGACGAAGTGGAAGGCAAGAAAAAGGCCGGAGAGAGTCAGGAGCTTCCACGGGCCCGAAAATGCAGGACGGGCTGGATCGCTCACGGAGGACCAAAGGAGCCTGGGCAAGAGAACCAGGGCGGCCAAGGTGACCCGATAGGTGGCAATGGCAAGGGACGGTGCTTCGGCGAAGCGGATGAGAATGGAGGCGAAGGAAATGGCAAGGATCCCGAGGCCGATGACGGCGCACAACATAAGAAGAGAGGGCCGTTCGTGGCTCTGTTCCCCCTGAGCTGCTGCCGGGGCGAGCCGGGTTCGGGAATCTGAGCGGGGGCGTCTCATGGGATCTCCTTGGTCCTGCCTAGCGGCCATGGTGGCTTTTGTTCCACCCCTCGCGGATGAAAAAGTCTGCACCGGGGCGCTGTCCCCCCTCTTTTCGATCATTGCCATCGGCGTTCATTCGCGGTTTTCCTTCATAGGCCATGCAATCTCGCGACGGTTGCGGGCGAAAACATTTGCCGTCTTGGGGGAAGCCGTGTCAAGGTTTCTTTCGGGCGAATCCACGGGCCTGATGGAAGGGTGGGGCGCCATAAGAGCGATGATTGAGGCAAGGGAGGATGGCATGGAAAAGACGCCCGTACCCATTGGGAGAAAACCGCTGGCCGGCACCGTCCTCAAGGCTGCTGTTTTTTTGCTCTTCATTGCGGGGGCCGTCTACGGGGTGCGCCACACAGCGCTCGGTGATTACCTGGATCCCGCCTCCCTGGAGCGGGTGCTCACGGAGGCCGGTCTTTGGGCTCCCATCTTCTTTGTGGGGATCTACGCGGTGGGGGTTTGCCTGTTTGTCCCCGGCACGGTGCTTACGGGTCTGGGGGCCGTGATCTTCGGACCCTATTGGGGGTTTGTCTATGTGTGGGTGGGGGCCATGCTGGGAGCGGCGGCGGCCTTCTGGATCGCTCGAACGCTGGGCCGGGACTTTGCGGCGAGTCTCATCGGGGACCGGCTCCGCAGGTACGATGAGGCCATCGAACGAAACGGATTTGCTACGGTGCTCTACCTTCGGCTCATCTATTTCCCCTTCACGCCCCTGAACTTCGGCCTGGGCCTCACAAAGATCCGTTTTGTTGACTATCTGGCCGGTACGGGGATCGGCATCCTGGTGGGGACCTTCATCTTCACCTTCTTTATCGGGACCCTCAAAGAGATCTGGGCGAGCGGACGCTGGGAAGCCTTGCTGACTCCCAAGGTTCTGCTGTCCTTGGCGCTTTTTGCGGGCTCGTTCTTCATTCCGGTGGTGGTGAAGAGGCTGCGGGGCGAGCCGCAACAGGAATAGCCCAGAGGGGTGGTTCATTTTTGATTCCAGTGCTTGACAGGGAACCGGAACCGCTGCTATAAAGGAGAGCTCGAATGGGCTGGCGTAGCTCAACGGTAGAGCAGCTGATTTGTAATCAGCAGGTTGCGGGTTCGAATCCCATCGCCAGCTCCAGATGAGCCGAAGCAGGCGGTCAAATTTTTGCTTGCTTTTCAAAAAAGCCTGTGATAGCTAGGGGCGCCTTTGCGGCCCGGAAGAAGGCACAAGGGCGCGAAGTTGTGGAGAGGTTCCCGAGTGGCCAAAGGGAGCAGACTGTAAATCTGCCGGCGAAGCCTTCGGAGGTTCGAATCCTCCCCTCTCCACCAAACTTCCACACATGTAGGAGATGGTGGCAGCGCGAGCGGGCCATTGTCGTTCGAACTACATGGAATCGCCGGGACCAAAACGGTGCTGATAGCGCGCGCAGTGCCGGCATGGAGAGGTTCCCGTAATTCGAGCACAATCCCGTCATGCATCTCCGCCCAGTGAAGGATGGGCCCACGTAGCTCAGGAGGTAGAGCACTTCCTTGGTAAGGAAGAGGTTCACCGGTTCGAGCCCGGTCGTGGGCTCCATTTTTTTTTGCCTTCCAATTCTTTGGGCCGAACTCTGCCGCATCCATTCCCTGCAGTGTGCTGTCGTGAAATCCGACCTTTGGCGGGCTTGGATCTTGTCTGTTGCGTATTGAGTTTTGCAGTCAATGAGGTGAGGAGGAAGCGCGATGGCGAAGAAGAAGTTTGAGCGGACGAAGCCGCATGTGAACGTGGGGACCATTGGTCACATCGACCATGGGAAGACGACGTTGACGGCGGCGATCACCAAGCAGCTGGCACTTCGGGGCAAGGCGGAGTTTGTGCCGTTCGATCAGATCGACAAGGCACCGGAGGAGCGCGAGCGCGGGATCACGATTGCGACGGCGCACGTGGAATACGAGACGGACAAGCGTCACTATGCCCACGTGGACTGTCCGGGTCACGCGGACTACATCAAGAACATGATCACGGGTGCGGCGCAGATGGACGGGGCCATTTTGGTGGTGGCGGCCGACGACGGTCCCATGCCGCAGACGCGGGAGCACATTTTGCTGGCCCGTCAGGTGGGTGTGCCCAACATCGTGGTGTTTCTGAACAAGGTGGACATGGTGGACGATCCGGAGCTCATCGAGCTGGTGGAGCTGGAGCTTCGGGAGCTTTTGAGCAAGTACGGATTTCCGGGAGACGATGTGCCGATCGTGAAGGGTTCGGCTCTGAAGGCTCTGGAGTCGGATGATCCGGAGAGCCCGGAGGCGGCGTGCATCTTTGAGCTGATGGATGCGGTGGACAGCTACATTCCGGATCCGGTTCGGGATGTGGACAAGCCGTTCCTGATGCCCATCGAGGATGTCTTTTCCATCAGCGGCCGCGGCACGGTGGTGACGGGTCGCGTGGAGCGCGGGGCGATCACGGTGGGTGAGGAAGTGGAGATCGTGGGCTTTCGGCCGACCACCAAGACGGTGTGCACGGGCGTGGAGATGTTCCGCAAGACGCTGGACCGCGGAGAGGCGGGCGACAACGTGGGTCTGCTGCTTCGCGGGATCAAGCGCGACGAGGTGGAGCGCGGTCAGGTGGTGGCCAAGCCGGGGAGCATCACGCCGCATACGAAGTTCAAGGCGGAAGTGTACGTTTTGAAGAAGGAAGAAGGCGGCCGTCATACGCCGTTTTTCCCGGGGTACCGTCCGCAGTTTTATTTCCGGACCACGGACGTGACGGGCGTGGTGACGCTTCCCGAGGGCGTGGAGATGGTGATGCCGGGCGACAACGTGAACATGGAAGTGCACCTGATCGCCCCGGTGGCCTTGGAAAAGGAGCTTCGCTTCGCCATCCGCGAAGGCGGACGCACCGTGGGGGCCGGCGTCGTCACCGACATCATCGAGTAG
>NZ_FQVB01000014.1 GCF_900129305.1 Desulfacinum infernum DSM 9756
GTGAGGATCTCTTCAATGCGATTTGCTAATCCTTTTAATTGTTTGGGCTCGAGGTCCAGCTTTCCCAAATTGAGAAGAGTCCTCTGCCTAGGCCCCTTGGGAGTCCTGTAGGACTCGACCAACTGGTGGTAGAAGTAGGTGGTTCCCGTTTGGTGATCTTTTTTTCTGACTCGTCGAATGAACATAGTAGCAGGACATTAGCATGAGGAGGGAAGGCGAGTCAATGCTGGCCGTCTATTTTCTACCACTACACCCACTTTTCGATGCCCCTTCAACGGCCTTTCAGATAGTTAGATGAGCAAAATCGGTACAATGTCGCACTATGCAGCATATAGATGACAAACTTGGGCTAAGCGGCCACCTGCTGCGACGGTAGTTCGTTCTCCCTCCCCTCGCACAGGGCGATCACCTCTTCGGCGGAACGCTTGGCCAGGCCCTTGGTGGCGTCGTGGTAGATGACCCGCATGATCTCGGCGATGGAGGTGACGCCCAGGGTCGCCTTGTAGAAGGCGTCCTCGCTCATGGTCACAAAGCGGGTGTGGTCCCGGGCGATTCGGCGGATCTTGCCCGAGGTGCTGCGGGCCAGGATGGCGTCCCGAACGGCTTCGTTGACCACGAGCAGCTCGTGGACGGCGGTTCGTCCCTTGTATCCCGTGTGATAACAGTGGTGACATCCTTCCGGGGCATAGAAGGTGAACTGGTTGGGATCCAGCGGATCGATGGTGGAAAAGAAGGCCAGCTCCTCCTCCTTGGGTTCGTAGGGCACCTTGCAGTGGGGGCACAGCACGCGCACCAGGCGCTGGGAGACCACGGACACCACCGTGGAGCTGATGAGAAAGGTCTCGATCCCCATGTCCATCATGCGAAGGAGAGCCCCGGCCGTGTCGTCCGTGTGGAAGGTGGTGAGCACCTTGTGGCCCGTCAGGGACGCCTGGATCACGGCTTCCGCCGCCGTGGCATCCCTGATCTCGCCCACCATGAGCACGTCGGGATCCTGGCGCATCATGGCCTTGATGCAGTCCAGATAGGTCAGGCCCAGATGCGGGGCCACCGCCCCCTGGACGATCCCGTCGATGGCGTATTCGATGGGATCCTCCACGGTCATGATGACCCGCTCCATGTTGTTGAGATAATTGATGGAGGCATAGAGGGTGGTGGTCTTGCCGCTGCCGGTGGGGCCGGTCACCAGGATCACTCCCTGGGGATAATCCAAGATTTCCTTATAAGCCCTGAGGTTGGCCGGGTTGAAGCCCAGGGCGTTCAGATCGATCAGGGTGCTTTCGCGAGGCAAAATGCGGATGACCACCGTCTCCCCGTACATGGAAACATAGGTGGAAACCCGAAGATCGAATTCCTTGTTCATGACCCGCGCCTGGATGCGCCCGTCCTGGGGACGCTTCTTTTCGGCAATGTCCAGGGCACAGAGGGCCTTGAGGCGGCTGATGAGGCGGGGAGCCAGGGCGATGGGCAGGTCCGTCCGGTGGTGCACGATCCCGTCGATCCGGTACCGAATACGGACCCGATTTTCCAGAGGTTCGATGTGGATGTCGCTGGCCCCTTCCATGATGGCGTTGGAGATGACGAAGTTGAGGATCTCCACCACATTGTCCGCCCCCGCCTCCAGCAGCGACTTCTCCCCAATGACCAGCTCGGGCTTCTCGACGGGTTTGACCTCGGGACCCAGCTCCAGTTCGTGGTATTGCAGGTTGATGGTCTTGAGTATCTCGTCGCGGGTGGCGATGGCCGGTTCCACCTCGCAACGGAAGACCTGTTCCAGATGCCGGATCAGCTCGCCATCCAGCGGGTCCGCCATGATGACGGTGACCACCGATTCTTCCTTGAAGGCGGGCAGAACCAGGTTCTTTTTCAGAAAGGCCGGGCTGAGGCCCTTGAGAAGGTTCTTGTCCACCAGCCCCACGGTGGGAAGAATCCTGGGAATGCCGAGCTGGATGCTCAGGGCGCCGACCAGGTCCCGTTCGGTGATGAACCCCTTCTCGATGAGGATCTCTCCCAGCTTTTTCTTGCTTCCCTGCTGGGCCTCCAGGGCTTCTTCCAGCTGCTCCGGGGTGAGCATCTTCATGTTGAGCAGCACTTCCCCCATGGGAAGCTCGATCCGGTACTTTCGGAGGATGCGCCTGAGATCGGATCGGCTGATAAAACGGCACTTCACGCACAGTTCGCCGAAGGGAACATAAGCCCGGTGCTTCTTTTGCAAGTCAAGGACATGTTGGAGCTGATCCTCCGTGATCAGCCCTTCCCGCAGCAGGATATCCCCCATCTTCTGTTTTAGACGCCTCACTGACGACCTCCCGTCCGTTTCGAATCTCCCCGCCTGTCCTTCAAATCATGGGCTTTCCGCTCTTTTCAATTTCGGCCACCCTCAAGAAATCCTTGAATCTCTCGCTTGTTTTTTCGACCCACCAAGGCACCGGCAGGGTTGGAGACTTTCCTTACCTAGATGGAGCGATTCTTTGTATTCTAATGATCTCCGAGCGATTAGCGGGCGGGGATAAACCCCTCCCCTACCCAACATGTCCATCTGTCTTCGTAGGGGCGGGCTTTACGCCCGCCCACCGGAACCTCGAGATGGGGAAAAATCGCCCAATTCAGGCCTTATTGGCCTTTTTCCCTTGTTGGGATAATTCTCCCGTCACGGCCCACGACCTCGTCCGAGAACGGCTCTCCGGATCAAGATGCCGGGAAATTTCCGTTCTTTTCGCAGACGCGGGGCTTCAGCCCCGCGGAAAGGGGTGATCTTAACCTCCATCCCGGGGAGCCCGTGACAACGAAGGATGAAACGCACCTTCGGGAAGCAGCCCCCTGTAGGGGTGAACGATGATTCGCCCCTACAGGCCGCGCGCACCATCGGAACGAGGTCGCGTTTCATAGAGACCCCATGAAGTGATAGGCAATACCAAATGGGCCATCCGGCACCCGGAGGTTCCTGCGCAGCCCTAAAGGATTGCGCTACGAGAAAAACGGTCATCCGCAACGTTCTCGGACAAGCTCCCGGGGGCGGTTTGCGTGCAGACAGAGAATCCCCTGGAGCGACCTTTTCCTTTTGGACCCGACCGGGTTATAAAGCGCCTTTGCCTGCGGACGGCACGGCCCCGGCGCGGGAAAGGTCCCGGACCGAGGAGCCGTAATTATAGTGAGACACTGGGAAATGGCAAGAACAGACGCATGGATACCCATATTCGACTTCGCGGCGTACGCCAGCACAATCTCCAAAACCTGGACCTGGACATCCCCCTGCATCGCCTCATTGCCGTGAGCGGCGTGAGCGGTTCCGGAAAATCGAGCCTGGCGCTCCACACGCTCTACGCCGAAGGGCAGCGCCGGTACGTGGAAACCTTTTCCCCCTACGCCCGCCAGTTTCTGGAAAGAATGGACCGCCCAGACGCCGACGTCATCGAAGGGATTCCTCCGGCCATTGCCATCGAATCGGGAACATCCGTTCGAAGTTCCCGGTCCACGGTGGGGACCATGACGGAGATCAACGACCACCTGAAGTATCTTTACGCCCGCCTGGCCGTCCCCGTCTGCCCCGGATGCGGGGAGACCATCCGGGAGGAAAACCCCGAGACGGTCCTCCAAACACTTGAATCCCTGGATCCTGAAAGCCGCCTGCTCGTCTGTTTTCCCCACACCCCCTCCGGCACGGACTGGGTCCGACGTCTGGTTTCCCAGGGGTTTCTTCGGATCTATTCCAACGGCGTGGTGCTCGATCTGGAAGATTTTGCCGGCGGGCCAAGGATGAGCGAGCCACCTGAGGAGATCCTGGTGGTGGTGGACCGGCTCCTTTGGAAGAAGGCCGCGCCCGAGCGCGTCCTGGATTCTCTCCGCACGGCCTTTTCCATGGGAGGGGGCACGGCGTGCGTGGTGGTCCTTCCCGACCGGGTGCTGCGTTTTTCCCGGGACCTACGTTGCCCTCGCTGCGATGTGGCGGTGGAACCCAAGAGTCCCGGCCTCTTTTCTTTCAACAGTCCCCTGGGCGCCTGCCCCAAATGCCGGGGATTCGGCCGGATAATCGATGTGGACCTGGATCTGGTCATCCCGGACAAGCGGCTGTCCATCGAACGGGGGGCCATCCGTCCCTGGACTCCCGATCGCATGGAATTCCAGGATCTGATGGACTTCTGCCGCCGGAGAGGCATCCCCACCGACGTCCCCTTTGAAGATCTTTCCGAGACACATCGCCTGCAAATCATTGAGGGAACGAGCGATTTTTACGGCGTCCGCGGGTTTTTCGACTGGCTGGAAACCAAGACCTACAAGATGCACGTGAGGGTCTTTCTTTCCCGCTACCGGGCCTACCTGACCTGCAAGGCCTGCGGCGGATCCCGCTTCCGGGATGCGGTCCGCGTCTATCGGATGCGGGGGGTTTCCATCCACGAATTGTGCGCCTGGCCCGTGGGGCGGTGTCTCGGCTTCTTCCGGGAGCCCTGGCCGGAGCTGGAAGAAGACCCGGCGGCGGCCCTGCTGGCCCAGGAAATCCGAAACCGGCTTCAGTTCCTGGTGGACGTGGGGCTGGATTATCTCACCTTGGACCGCCAATCCCGCACCCTGTCGGGAGGCGAAGTGCAGCGGGTGCATCTCACCCGCGCCCTGGGTTCCGCTCTCACGCACGTTCTCTACGTTCTGGACGAACCCAGCGTGGGCCTGCACCCACGGGACCAGCAGCGCCTCATGAATCAGCTCCACCGGCTCGTATCTCTGGGAAACACCGTGGTCATGGTGGAGCACGACCCGGACATGATCCGCCTGGCCGATCACGTGATCGACATGGGACCGGGCGGCGGCGAGCGGGGTGGCCGGGTCCTCTACCAGGGACCGCCCGAAGGGCTGGCCCGGGCTCAAGGCAGCCTCACGGGCCTCTACCTGAAAGACGACGGAAAGCGAATCCCGCCCGGCGCCTCCGCCCATCGCCCCCGAAGACGCCCCGACGGGAACCGGGCCCTGGTGGTCCGGGGCGCCGCGGAAAACAATCTGAAGAACATCACCGTCTCCATTCCCCTGGGCTGCCTGGTGGGGGTGAGCGGCGTTTCCGGATCGGGAAAGAGCACGCTGGTGGAGGACACCCTCTACCACAACTGGCTGCGGCTCATGGGAAGGCCGAGCGAACAGCCCGGCCGCTGCAGCGCCCTGGAAGGAGCGGATCGCGTGGACGACATGGTCCTGGTGGATCAGCGCCCCGTGGGCCGCTCCCCCCGGGCGAACCTTCTCACCTACACCAAGGTGCTGGACCCCATCCGCAAGATGCTGGCTTCCACGCCGGAAGCCCGGCTGCGCGGCTATTCCGCCGGGCATTTTTCCTTCAACGTCCCCGGAGGACGCTGCGACCACTGCAAGGGGGAAGGCTTTCAGAAGATCGAGATGCAGTTCCTGGCCGACGCCTACGTGCGCTGCCCCGTGTGCAACGGCCGCCGGTTCCGCGACGAGGTGCTGGACGTGCGCGTCAAGGGCCTTTCCATCGCCGACATCCTGGAGAGCACCGCCGCGGAGATCCTGGAAGCCTTTCCCGAAAACGAAGCCGTCCGCAAGGCCCTGGAACCGGTGGTGGCCATCGGACTGGACTACCTGCGGCTGGGCCAGCCGCTGACCCTGCTCTCCGGAGGGGAAGCCCAGAGGCTCAAATTGCTTCGGTACCTGAGTCCAGGCCGGGCGGGAGCATCCTCCAAAGGCGTTTGCTTCCTGCTGGACGAGCCCACCGTGGGACTTCATCCCCACGATCTGGAAAAGCTCGTGGAGGTGCTCCATCACCTGGTGGATCGGGGCCACACCGTGGTGGTGGTGGAACACAACCTGGAACTGCTGTGGGCCTGCGACTGGATCATCGACCTGGGCCCGGAAGGAGGAGACGCGGGCGGCACGGTGGTGGCTGCGGGAAGTCCGGAGGAGATCGCCGCCAATTCCGCAAGCCACACGGGACGGTTCCTGGCCTCCCGTTTTCTGAAACGAGACGCCGGGAGCGTCCCCGCAGACGGCACCGCCCGGCCCGCCCCCTCCGGCCCGGCCCGGGCTTCGGTCCCGCCGTCGGAGATCGTGGTTCGCGGCGCCCGGGAGCACAACCTGCAGCTGGAGGAGGTTCGGTTTCCCCTGAACCGGATGACGGTGATCACGGGCCTGAGCGGATCGGGCAAATCCTCCCTGGCCTTCGACATTCTCTTTGCGGAAGGCCAGCGCCGCTACCTGGAATGCCTTTCCACCTACGTGCGCCAGTACTTCAAGATTCTGGAAAAACCGGACGTGGACCAGATCCTGGGGCTCCCGCCCACGGTGGCCATCGAGCAGAGGACCGCGCAGCCGGGAAAGAAATCGACGGTGGGAACCATTACCGAGATCTACCATTTCCTGCGCCTTCTCTTTGCCCGGATCGGCCGCCAGCACTGCCCGGAATGCGGTCGTCCGGTGGACGCCATGAGTCCGGACACCATCGTGCACCTGCTGGAACGGGAACTCCGGGAACGGCCGGCCGCCGTTCTGGCTCCGTTGGTCCGCGGCCGCAAGGGGATCTACCGGGACCTCTTCATGAGACTCCGACGCCTGGGCTACCGGAGCGTTCGAATCGACGGAATCCTTCATCCCCTGGATCCCCTGCCGGCCATCGCCCGCCACCGGGAACACGACATCGAGGTGGTGGTCCTGGAAGAGGAGAACGTCGGAAGCCTGAACCAGGGCGAACTGCAGCGCCGCATTTTGGAGGCCCTGCGCCTGGGCGGGGGCACCGTGGTGGCGGCCGGGGATCAAGACCGTTTCTTCAGCCGTCATCTCACCTGCCGACGGTGCGAAAGGAGTTTCGCGCCGCTGGATCCGCGGCTCTTTTCCTTCAACAGCCGCCTGGGCGCCTGCCCGCACTGCGAAGGCAGCGGCCTGCAAGGCGACGAAACCTGTTCCCATTGCGGCGGAACACGGCTGAACGAACAGGCCCGGGCCGTGCGGGTTCACGGCTGGACCATCGGGGCTCTGACGGACCTTCCGGTGAAGGAGTTCGAAAAGACCTGGAAGGCTTTGCCCTTCGGGCCTTCCGAAGAGCCGGTTTCCGGGCCCATCTCCAGGGAAGTCCTGGAGCGCGTGGGGTTCCTGCGCCGCGTGGGCCTGGACTACCTGGCCCTCGGCCGGGCCGGGCACACTTTGTCGGGAGGCGAAGCCCAGCGGATCCGCCTGGCGGCCCAACTGGGATCCACGCTCCGGGGCGTCTGCTACATCCTGGACGAACCCACCATCGGCCTTCATCCGGTGGACAATGAGAAGCTGCTGGCGGGGCTTCGGGAACTCACGGACCGCGGAAACAGCGTGATCGTCGTGGAGCACGATTCGGACACCCTGCGCCTGGCCGACAAGATCCTGGAACTGGGACCGGAAGCCGGATCCGGCGGCGGAAGGCTCACGGCCCAGGGCCGCTACGACGACCTGGTCCGACAACCCCACACCCTCACCGGGCGCTGGTTCGGCCGCAAGGCTCCCGCAGAGAATCCGCACCGGAAAAAGAAAGTCCCCGGCCATGCCGGCTGGATCACCGTGCGGGGAGCCCGCGCCAACAACCTGAAAGGGATCGATGCGGCCTTTCCGCTCCAGACCCTCACCTGCGTCACGGGCGTTTCGGGATCGGGAAAGAGCACCCTGGTCCATGAGGTCCTGCAAACGGCCCTCGCGGGAATCAAGAAGGGCGTCCCGTGGGACCCCGCCTGGCCCCTTGCGGCCCTGGAAGGCCACGAGCCGATCCAGCGGGTCGTGGAGGTGGACCACGCCCCCATCGGCCGCACCCCCCGGTCCACGCCCGCCACCTATGTGGGCATCTGGGACGAGATCCGAAAGCTCTTCGCCGCCGTTCCGGAAAGCCGCACCCGGGGTTTTCAGCCGGGACGCTTTTCCTTCAACGTCAAGGGAGGCCGGTGCGAATCGTGCCAGGGCCAGGGTCGGACCCGGGTGGCCATGAGCTTCCTTCCCGACGTGACGGTTCCCTGCACCACCTGCGGCGGGCGCCGGTTCAACAGGGAAACGCTGGCCATCCGCTACGGCGGCGCTTCCATCGCCGACGTCCTGGCCATGACCGTCACGGAAGCCAGGAACTTCTTCGCCGCCGTTCCCAAGGTCTTCCGGCCGTTAGTGGTCCTGGACGATCTGGGCCTGGGCTATCTCACCCTGGGCCAGCCCAGCCCCACCCTGTCGGGCGGCGAGGCCCAGCGCATCAAGCTGGCGGCGGAACTCACCAACCACAAGGCCCCCACCCTGTACCTGCTGGACGAACCCACCACCGGACTGCACCGGGCCGATGTGCACCGGCTGGTTGGGGTTCTTCGGGCCCTGGTGGACCAGGGGCACACGGTGGTCGTCATCGAGCACAACCTGGACCTGGTGGCCGCCTCCGACTACGTGCTGGACCTGGGCCCCGGAAGCGCCGACGAGGGCGGCCGGCTGACGGCCTGCGGCCCGCCGGAAGAACTGGCCCGCCGGGCTGAAGACCTTCCTTCGGCCACGGCCCGGGCCCTGCGGCGCCACCTGCAAGGCTGAACGGAACTGATAGCCAACTAAGCCATTGGGCTCGGGCCGAAACCCGGTTAGTCGGCACACCGGTCTGTATAGAGACGGCCCCTTCCCCGCCAGGATGAAAGAACCTGCACCGCGGCGCTGTCTTTCTGTGGGGGCGCCGCAAGGAGCCGGGAGCGGCACCATCGCCACGAAATAGCCGGCCACCCCCAGCGCGGCTTGCCCCGCTCCCACAAGGGACCAAAGCCGAGGTTGTTTTCACAACAAAATGTCCCTCTCCCTCATTTCCGATCATGATGCTTTCTTTGCGTCTTTGCGCGAGACCTTTTTTACCTCCCGCCAAACCGCTATTTTCTTTCACATTAACGGTCATGGCTCCCCTCGCGCCACCCCGCATGGATGAAAGAGCGGGCAGGAGCAAGGGCATTTGTCGGAACGCCGCGATATGCCATTCTCTATGAGTCACTGCGCGCCCATTGCATTGCCGGGCACCCTCATTGCAGCCTTCGCAGTTTCTACAACGAAGAAGATTTGCGTCTATTCGCGTTCATTCGCGGTTCTCTTTCATATTAACCCCCATCACGGAGGGCCCGTGATAACGAAGGATGAGAATCTCGTGTTTACGGAATGTTAAAGAGACTTTCAGTGACTTCCAGTAGCTTGAAGGCATCGAAAAAATTAAAAATACCTAAAGGTTCCGGATCTCCCCGCCGATTTTGCTCTATGGGTACGCCACGCCTTTCGGTTTTAGGCCGGGAACTGAAAACTACATTACGAAAAGGGAGGTTATTCCATGACGACACTCACCCGCAAACTGGCCAAGGGAATGGTTTTCTCGCTGTCTCTTCTCGTTCTGCTGGGGTTCACCTCCACCAGCCATGCGGACTACAAGATCGGGGTCCTGGCCAAGCGGGGTGCTCCCACCTGCATGGCCAAATGGGGGGCCACGGGGGCTTACCTGACGGAAAGGACCGGAGAAAAATGCACCATCGTTCCTCTCAAGTTCGAGGCCATCGAACCGGCCGTCAAGGAGGGACGGGTGGATTTCGTTCTGGCCAACTCCGCCTTCTACGTGGAGCTCAAGAAAAAATACAACGTCCGCGCCGTGGCGACCCTTGTGAATTCGACTCAGGGCAAGGCCTTGAAGGAGTTCGGCGGGGTGATCTTCGTCCGCAAGGACAGCCCCGTCCAAACCCTTGAAGATATCAAGGGCAAGAAGTTCATGTGCGTGAACAAATCTTCTTTCGGCGGCGCCCACATGGCCTGGCGACTTCTTTTGGAAAACGGGATCGACCCCACCAAGGACTGCGCAGCCTTTCTGGAAGGCGGAAAGCATGACAACGTGGTCCTGGCGGTGAAGAACGGCACGGCCGAAGTGGGAACGGTGCGTTCCGACACGCTGGAACGCATGCAGGACGAGGGAAAGATCCGCATGGATGAGTTCCGGATCATCCACAAGGTGGAAGACGACTTCCCCTTCGTGCACAGCACCCGGCTCTATCCGGAATGGCCCCTGGCCGCCCTGGAAAAGACGGACCCGGCCCTGGCGGACAAGGTGGCGGCCGCCCTGAAAGCCATGCCCGCTGATTCGGAAGCCGCCAAGCGCGCCAAGATCGTGGGCTGGACCGATCCGGCCGACTACACGCCCGTTGAAGAATGCCTCAAAGCCATCAAGTTCGGCGTCTTTGGAGAGTAGCCATGTGGAAGAAATTCGGCGTCGAAGCCCGATTCATAGCCGTAGTGGTCCTTCTGAGCCTCTCGCTGGTGGGCGTGGTGGTAGGCTTTCTGGTGGTCACGGCCTCCAAGAGCCAGAACGACCTGACCGCCACCATGGTGAGCGCCTTGCGGGAGGAGCAGAAGGTTGAGAAGGAATTGCTGGAAAAGTCCCTCGTATTGAAAGGCGAGTCGCTGGCCGGGCTTCTGGCTCATACGGGCTCCACCCTCATCGTGGGCTACGATTTCGCTTCCCTGCTGGGGCTGGCGCAAAGCGCGGCCAAGGACCCCGACGTGGCCTACGTGGTCTTCTACGACAAGGAGGGCAAGGCTCTGACCGAAGAACCGGCGTCCAAGGAAGGCCTTCTTCCCGTGACGGCACCGGTCGCCTTTGAAGGAGAAGAGCTGGGAACCGTTGAGGTGGGGCTTTCCCGGGCCTTTGCCGAAACGTCCAGCGCCCAGGTGGAGGAACGGATCGGCAAGGTGGTGGCGCAAGCCCGGGCTCAAAGGGATGCCTCCTTTGACCGCATTTTGCTGCAGGCTTCCGCGACCACCTTCGCGGGCGTGATCGCCCTGTGCCTGGTGGTCTATTGGGCCATGGTGCGTCTGGTTTCGCGCCCCATCAAGGGATTGGCCGCCCGCATGAGCCAGGGAGCGAGCAGCGTGCTTCTGGCATCGGATCAACTGGCCGCGGCGGGGCAGACCCTGGCCGAGGCGGCCTCCGAACAGGCGGCCGGAGTGGAGGAGACGTCCTCTTCCCTGGAAGAGATGAACTCCATGACCCGAAGCAACGCGGACAACGCCGCCCACGCCGCCTCCATCGTGAGGGAAACCCGCGACAAGTTCGAAGAGGCGTCGGGGGCCATGGAGGACCTGCAGGGGTCCATGCGGGAAATCTCGCGGGCCAGCGAGGAAACCCAAAAGATCATCAAGACCATCGATGAGATCGCCTTCCAGACCAACCTGCTCTCGCTCAACGCGGCGGTGGAAGCCGCCCGGGCCGGCGAGGCGGGAGCCGGTTTCGCCGTGGTGGCCGACGAAGTCCGCAACCTGGCCATGCGGGCGGCCGAGGCGGCCCGAAACACCTCGACCATCATCGAGGACATCATGAAGAAGGTCCAGGTGGGCTCGCAGCTGGTGGACCGCACCAGCACGTCCTTCGGCGATGTGAAGCAGCGGAGCGGACAATTGGCCGATCTCATCGGCGAGATCGCCGAGGCATCCCGGGAACAGGCTTCGGGAATCGAACAGATCAGTCGCGCCATTTCCGAAATGGACCATCTGGTGCAACGAAATGCCGCCAACGCGGAAGAGACCGCTTCGGCCGCCGAAACCCTCCGGGAGCAGTCCCAGAAGATGGATGAGGTGGTCCATTCGCTGATAGCGCTGGTCGAAGGGGAGCGAAAGAGGGAAAGGCGTCAGGAGGAAGCGCCTCCACAAGCTCCCGTCCGCAAGGGAGCCAAACCCCGGGCTTCCGGCAAGGGCAACGGGCGTGCCGCACCCCGAGCCCTGGAACCTCCGGCGGGCCGACGTCCGGCCCGGCCACCGGAAGAAAGCCACGAGGGGTTCGAAGACTTCTAAGGCAAAGGGGCGCACCACGGTGCGCCCTTTTTGTGGCCCACGGCTCCCAGAAGGGTGTCTGAAAATCCTGGGGGTGACCTCTCTTTTCGTAGCGCAGCCCTTTAGGGCTGCGGAGGATCCACCGACCGTCGGATAGGCCATCGGATTCGGCCTTTTATTTCATGTGGTTACGATTGCCTTTTTCCGCGGGGCTGAAGCCCCGCGGCTACGAAAGATGTCGGGTTCCTTGTCGATTCATCAAGAAAACCCGTTCTCAGACAAGCTCCTAGGAGCGAGTCCGAGAACCCCTCAAACCGTCATTCCCGCGCAAGCGGGAGTCCATAAGTTGCCGGAACTCCTGGATCCCCGCGTCGCTTGTCCCCGGCTTGAACCTGGCAATTTCCCCAAGCCCCCTACCATAGCGCATGGGCCTCTTGGGTGGGGGCGGGGGTTGATCCCCCCAAGCGCGACATTCCTCCTGGTCGCACGGCTGAACTCCGCAAGTGGGCAAAACCTTGATCTGTAGGGGCGAAAGATTTTTCGCCCCTACGCCCGCCGCCTGACCCGCCATGAGGATAAGGGCATCGGGTGCCCCCCGATCGGCCCCCGCCTGGCGTTGACGAGGATCTTCTTGTAGGATGGGAATCTCGGAGCGGGTGGCAAAACGACTCTTCCACGCGATGTTCAGATGACGATTCCCAAGGAAGCGAGGTCATCCCATGTGCCAATTCTGCCATCAACACGGGGAAGGAAAGAAGTGGTACCACAACGCCGCCAACTACGCCGAAGACCTCTTGAGCGACCTGGAGCGGCGCCGCTATATCAAGGAATTCGTTTGCGACGTGGCCACCGACAAGGCCCGGGAACTGGAAGAAACCTTCCAGCGTGCCCTGAAGGTACCCCGCTGGCTGAGGGAGATCGGATACCGATTCTATGAGCAGAAATACCGGCGGGATCATTTCGGCCAGGTGATCCCCAAGGAAGATCTTTACGAGGTCTATCGCAATGCCGGCTCCATCGTGCGGCTGCCCTGCGTGTGCCGAAAAAGCAGCACGGGAGCCAAGGAAGCCCGGTACTGCATCGGACTGACCCTGGATCCGGAAAAGCTCCTGGAGATCAAGGAAGCCTTCCTGGAGACCTTCCAGTTCGGACCCCACACGGACCCGTTCGAACGGCTTACGGTGGAACGGGCCATGGCCCTCACGGAAGATTTCGAAAAGGAAGGGCTGATCCACACCATCTGGACGTTCAAGACGCCCTTCATCGGCGCCGTGTGCAATTGCGACCGTGCGGACTGCCTGGCCATGAAGGCCTACCAGTACCAGTTCCACCTCTTTTTCCGGGGGGAATACGTGGCCCGGGTGGATGAGGAGCGCTGCATCGGGTGCCGCCGTTGCCTCCAGGCCTGCCAGTTCGGGGCCCTGGGTTATTCGGCCCATCGGCGCACGGCCTTCGTGGATCCCCTGCGCTGCTACGGGTGCGGGATCTGCCGCGCCCACTGCGAGCAAGGAGCCATCTTCCTGCAGGAAAGGGCCGCTCACCCCCGGGCGGCCTCCCTGTGGTAGAGGGCACGCCCGTTAAGCCATGATCGTATCGTACCATCCCGTCATCCCCGGCGACGTGAACCGCCTGTGCGCCGGCCGGGAACCGAACGAGGAAGACCGGGAATGGCTCCGCAGGGCCCGTGCGGTCATTTTGCCACAGGGCTGTTCCAAGTCCCTCTACCGGATGGCGGTCCGGCACTGTCCCCACGTCTTTCCCGACTACCGAGCGCGGTTTCTCTACCCGGGAAAGATCGGGGACATCCGCCTCTTTCGAGCCCGGGGGGTTCCCCATCCCCAAACCTCCCTCTTTCTTTCAACCGCCCACTGCCCGGAAGGCTTCCTGGCGTCCCTGCGCTACCCCGTGGTGTTCAAGGGCAATCACGGCGGCGAAGGCGAGCAGGTGTTTCCGGTCTCTTCCACCGAGGAGGCCCGATTCCGTCTCCGTTATTTTACGGAAATGGAACGCTGCGGTTTTCCGGGTTTCCTGGTCCAGGAATTGGTCCCGACGGACGGCCGGGATCTTCGGGTGGTGGTGATCGGTCGCAGGATCGTGAGCTACTGGCGGGTGCAGGACGACCCAACCCGTTTCCTGCACAATACGGCCCGCGGCGCCCGCATCGATCGGCACGGGGACCCGGAGCTCCAGGCCGAGGGGCGCCGGTGGGTGCGACGCCTTTGCGCCGAGACGGGGATCAATCTGGCGGGAATCGATCTCTTGTTTGCCTCCGGGGCGGCGGGATGGGCGCGTTGGAAGACGCCCCTTTTTCTGGAGATCAACTACTTCTTCGGGAGGAAGGGCCTGGGGGGAAGCATGGCCTACTACGCCCTGTTGAAGGAAGAGGTTTCCCGATGGCTCAAGGGGATTTGAGACGGTTTCTCCCGCTGTCCACAGGGATCAACCACCGCCCACCGGAGGGAAGAACGCCACCCGCTCGTCTCCCTGCAATGCGGTGTCGGGGGGCGACGCCAGGCCGTTGACCATGATGAGTTTGATCTCCTTTTCCGGAAGGTTCAGCCGGCGGATCACCTCGCGAACCGTGGTTCCAGGCTCCACCTCCAGGCGGATGCCTTCGGTGGGATCATAGTCCGGAACGCATCTTCTGAGGGTGGCGGACAGAAGGACTTGAAGGGCCATGGTTTCCTCTCGCTCACATGTCGGCTCGGGCCGCCATCGCCTTGGGACGCACCGGGGTCTCAGGTGGCCGCCACGTTCCGATAGACGCGTTTCACCTGCACGTTGGACACAAGCGCCGTATATTCCTTGCCTTCTTCGAAATCGACCCGGATGGAATTGCGGTCGATTTCCATGTACCTGGAAAGCACCTCGATGATATCGTTTTTCAGCGCCTCGAGAAGATCCGGCGAGATATCCAACCGGTCGTGCATGAGCACCACGCCCAGGCGTTTGCGGGCCGTCTCCGCGCTGTTCCTCTCCCGAAAGAACCTCTGAATGGCCTTCAACATACCGGCTCCCTCCTTATCAACCTCCGAAGATCCGCTTGACCCGGCTCAAGAATCCCCCGTCCTGGTCGTCGTCGAACGGCACGTTCTCACCGTTCAGCCTCGCTGCGATCTTCTGAAACGCGGCTCCCGCCCGGCTGCCGCGCTCATGGACCAGCGGCACCCCGCGGTTGGTGGAAACGACCACCTCCTCGCTTTCCGGAACCACCCCGATGAGGGGGACCGAAAGCAGGGAGACGATGTCCGCCGTGGACATCATGTCGCCCTTCTTGACCATCTTCACGTTGAGCCGGTTGATGATGAGATGGATATCCTTCAGGAGGTTGGCTTCCAGGAGGCCGATGACGCGGTCCGCATCGCGGATGGCTGACACCTCCGGCGTGGTGACCACCAGGGCCTGCTGGGCTCCCGCCACGGCGTTCTTGAAACCCCGCTCGATCCCGGCCGGACAGTCGATAAGGACGAAGTCGTGCTCTTGGGCCAGCTCCCCGCACAGCGCCTTCATCTGCTCCGGTTTGACGGCGTCCTTTTCTCGGGTTTGTGCTGCGGGAATGATATGCAGCGTCTTGAGCTTCCGGTCCCGGATCATGGCCTGCTCGGTCCGGCATTTGCCTTCCACGATGTCCACCAGGTTGTAGACGATGCGGTTTTCCAGGCCCATCACCACGTCCAGGTTGCGGAGCCCGATATCCGCATCGATCATGACGACGCTGTAGCCCTTCTTGGCCAGGGCCGTCCCCAGGTTGGCGACCGTCGTGGTCTTGCCGACGCCGCCCTTGCCGGAGGTGACAACGATTGTTCTTCCTGCCATGGTCCTTCCTTCCTTGATCTTGAAGAGACCCTTTCGGGTCATGGCTCAAAGGTGCGCCAAGGTGCCTGTGTGGCATCTTCCGCCGAGGGTGTCAATAGCTGACCACCTGAATGAGGTCCCCCTTCACTTCGGCCACTTCGTAGCGTTTCGGCTTGGGCTTGCGCCCCCGGGGAGGCAGGGCCACCACGTCGGCGATGCGTAGCTGCTGGGGTTCGATGTGCAGGGCCCAGATCTTGGCGCTTCGATCGCCTTCCGCCCCGGCGTGGGCCACGCCCCGCAACGTTCCAAAGACCACGATGTCCCCCGCGGCGATGATCTCCGCCCCCGGGTTTACATCCCCCAGAATGACCAGCTCCGCCGGGGATTCGATGCGGGTTCCGGACCGGCACGTCTGACGCACCACCAGCGGAGGCTCCGCGCCGGGGGGCGGCTCCTGGGGGGCCGCGGCCGCCCTCTCCCTTTCCCCCTCCAGGGAGACCTTCACTCCCAGCACCGCGCCGGCCCACCGGAAAAAGGCGCCGTTGGAAGACCCCAGGCGCACTTCCGCCAGTTCCACTCCGGCCGCCTGCTCCAGCAGCGCGCGCACGGCATGAATTTCATCGGGGTCGAAGGTCCGGCGGCGGAGGTCCAGGATCATGCGCGAGTTCTGAAAAAACGCCTTGGACTCCTCCAGCTTGGTCCTCAGGGCTTCCAGCAGGTCCGGCAGAGGGATCTCGCCGTTCACGATCAGCAGGAACCCTTCCCGGTCCGCCTTGATCACGAAGGGAAGGGTGTCCCTCATTCGCCCGAGCATCCGTCCAATCCTTCCAGATTGCGGAAGGTCGTGGTCAACCTCCCGTGTTTTCCATCAGTCTTCCCACGCCAAGAGATCGTTCAGCTCGCTCCAACTGTAGATCCTGGGGAAAGACGCCCCTTCCTGATTCCAGGGCTGATCGAAGAGAATCGGCACAAATCCCCGCTGGGCCAGGAGCCGGCACGTTTCCAGACGATCCTCCACAAAGTAGCGGACTCCCATCTCCTTCAGCACGCGGTGCTTCACTTCGGGATCCCCCGTGGCCGTCACCTGGATGGACCCCGCGGGCACCTCCGGCAGCAGCCCTTCGAGCCACCGCACGATGGACTCCGGCCATATTCGCGCAGTCACGAACCGAAGCGGGCCGTAGCCGGCCAGTCGAGTCAGAACCTCCGCCGCCCCCTCCATGGCCGGGACGCGCAGCGTATGGTCATCGTCCAGGGTCAGGCAGATGAGGTCGTCGATCACATGGGCGGGAGCCGGGACGCATTGATACAGGTTGTAGCAGATGAGGTGGTCCTTGCGGAGATGGGTCAGGCCGTACCGGGTCCGGGCCAGGTCCACAAACACCTGCATGGTGTCGGCCACCACCCCGTCGATGTCGAAGGCGATATCTCTCGGACGGATCCCGACCGGCCGCTCCAAGGGTTTTTCATAAATGGGTGCGGCGCTACAGATGTGGGATTCCATCCTCGTGGTCATGATCTGGCGGACTCCTTGGCCGCGGTCTCCCCTTCCGTGAGGCACACCTGGGCCGGTTCGTCGAACCGGAAGGAGATTTCGTAGATGCCGTCTTCCAGGACGCTGTGGATCACGTAGCCCACCTTGTGGAAGACGGAGAGCATCTTGCGATTGGACGCCAGCACGTAGGCGGTGAAACCGCTGATGCCCTTGCTCTTGGCGATCTCACACAGGTAATGCAACAAAAAGGTCCCGATCCCCTTGCGCTGCCATTCGGCCCGCACCGCAAAGTCCACCTCGGCCATGTTGGTCTTCTGGTCCAGGATGTAGCGGCCCAAGCCGATGATGGTCTCGGCGCCGATCTCCCCCGTGACGGCCACGATGGCCATTTCGTGCTCGTAGTCGATGTTGCACATGGCCTGGGTGTCCCGGTGGGGAAAGACGCGCATGGCCGAAAGGAAGCGATAGTAGATGTCCTGATCGGGCAGGGAATAGAAGAATTCCTGGAGCGCCCGTTCGTCCGTGGGCTTGATGGGCCGGAAAAAGACCTTCTCGTTGCCCGGGAAGATCTGGTAGGTCTCCCACTGGCCCGGATAAAGCGGCTCGTAAATGGGGGGCAGGATCTGATCCTGGTAGACGTAGCGAAGCTTCTTGGCTTCCTCCAGCAGCCTTTCCCGGAACTTGGGATGGGCGATGTTGATCAGCGCCAGAGCCCGCTCCCGGACCGTCTTTCCGTGGAGATAGGCGATCCCGAATTCCGTCACCACGTACTGCACGGCGCTCCGGGAACTGACCACGCCGGCCCCCGCCGTGAGATGGCTCACGATCCGGGACTTCCTGCCGTCCGGACTGGTGGAGGGGAGCACGATGATGGTCTTGCCCTTCCGGGCGCACGAAGCCCCCAGCATGAAATCCACGTAGCCGCCGATGCCGCTGTAGACCTTGTGGCCGATGGAATCGGCGCACACCTGGCCGGTAAGGTCGATCTCCAGGGCCGAATTGATGGCCACCATCTGGTCGTTCTGGCTGATGACCCGACTGTCGTTCACATAGTCGATGGGATAGAACTCCACCTGGGGATTGTTGTGCACAAAATCGTAAAGGGACCGGGATCCCAGGCAGAAACTGGCGATGATCTTGCCCCGGTGCAGGGTCTTGCGGCTGCCGGTGATGACCCCCTGCTTCACCAGGTGGAGATGGGCGTCGGTGATCATTTCCGCGTGGACGCCCAGGTCTTTCTTGTCCGTCAGGTTCATGAGAACCGCATTGGTGATGCGTCCCATGCCCACCTGGATGGTGGATCCGTCCTCCACCAGACTGGAAACGTACTTGGCCATCCGCTCGGCCATGGCGCTCTTTTCCCGGTACACCACCTCCAGGAGCGGCTCCCGATGCTCCACGAAATGGTGGATCCGGCTCACGTGCACGAAGCTGTCCCCCATGGTCCGGGGCATGTTGGGGTTGACCTGGGCGATGACCACCTGCGCCCGTTCGATGGCGATCTTGGCCATGTCCACCCCGATGCCCAGGGAACAGAACCCGTGCTCGTCGGGCGGCGTCACCTGAATGAGGCAGATGTCCACACTGAGCGGGCTTTCCTCTCGAAGGATGCGGGGGGCCTGGGAAAAATAGACGGGGATGTAGTCCGCCAGGCCGGCGTTGACCGCCCGCCGGGCCTTGGGGCCCACAAAGAAGGTGCGAAGCCGGGCGTGGCGGGACAGTTCGCTCCAGTCTTCGGGCAGAGCCCCCAGGGAAAGGGCCTGGAGGATCTCCACATCCCTGTACCCGGGGAGCAGGTCCACCAGGGTGCGGGTCAGGTGCTGGGGTTCCGACGCACCGGAACCGATCAGGACCCGGCATCCGTCCTGCAAGGCGCTTCGGAGCGCACTCTCGGCGGTGCCGGTGCGCTTCCGATAGATTCTGTTCCAACTTCGTATGTAGGTCATCAAGGCTGCAATCGCCGCTCCCGCCCGAGAAGATTCATCCGGCTGTTTTTAATGGATTTTCGCAAACCAAAGATGCCAGCCTGATTGTCGTGACATAATGACGGGATCGTCTCCGGGAGTCAAGACACAAGGGGAGGAACTCCTTTCCCGTAGACGGCCGGGGCCGGAGACGGCGGCGTCTTCCAGTCGGCCCTCTGGGCCACCAGATCCAGATGGATGGTGGTCCATTCCTCCAAAGGGAGCCAGAAGGGACTCAGGATTTCCCGCCTGTCCAAGGCTTTGAAATAGTGGGAACATTCCTGGCAGTAGTAGATCCGGTAGTGGGGCTCCTGTTCCGTGAAGAGGTAGCCCAGGCGGTCGTGGCGCCGGTTGTCGCACGCAGGGCACTGGAACCGCGCGATGGTCCAGGGCGTGGCGCACCAGGAACAATGGGCCCGGCGCTTTCCTTGTTCCTCCAGGGTGAGCAGGGAAGGAAGGCTCCCGCACAGGGGGCAGTACCCTTCCTTCCAGAGGGAATCGAAGGAAAACCGGCGGCGGAGATCCCCGGCGGTCCATTCCACGGAAGGCCTAAGACAGCTTCGGGCGAGAAAGAGCAGGGAAGCGACGTCCACACCTTCCACCTCCACCCATTCCTCCCAGGGGTTCCATTCATGGTGCAGAAAGCTTTCCCAAATGGCGGCACGGGCCGACGGATTCCGGCGCAGCGCCTTCTCCAGGGCCCCATGGGCCCTTCGAAGTTCTTCATTGTCCGAAGGAATGGCCTTTTCCAGAACGGCCAGCATCCTATCCGCTCCGTCATGGTCGATGGGAAACTCCCACCGCTTGAGCAACGGCCGACCCTGGCGCCACGTTTCCTCCGTTTCGCTCTTTTTGATGGAAAGGGGACGCAGATTCAGTTGAGGCTTGATCTTTTCCTGGGCGAGAAAGAGAGGCTCCAGAAAAGGATAAAGGTGGGCGTAGGCGGGTTTGGACTTTCGAGCGACTTCCACGGCCCGTTGGATGGTGGACAGTTCCTTCAAATCGTGCATCGGGAAGAACCCTTTCTTTGCTGAGGAAGCAGCAAGCAAATCGGCTTCAGTTCGTATTCGGACACGTCCATGAGCAACTCGAACCGAACACGTCGGCCCGGAAAACGGGAACCCGGAGACCCAACACCAAAGGAGGCGGACGGCGCCGCCTCTTCAAAAACCGTCACTCCCGCGTGAGCGGAAGCCTGCAACCTTTTGCCACCTAACAGTCATGGCTCCCCTTGCGCCACCCCGTACAGATGAAAGAACCGGCCGGGCAAGGAGTCTTTGTGGGAGCGCCGCAAGGCGCGATGGGGTGGTGGCCGCAACGCCACGGAACGGCCGGCTGCAACGCCACGGAACGGCTGGCCATCCCTTTCGCGGCTTTCGCCGCTCCCACAGGTGATGGTGCTCCCACAGGTGATGCCGCACCTGTTAGGTGTTGATTGGAGCTCCCGATGCTCCTGCAAGATACCGAAAGTACAGTTCTTTCATATTAACGGTCATGGCTCCCCTCGCGCCACCCCGCATGGATGAAAGAGCGGGCAGAAGCAAGGGCATTTGTCGGAACGCCGCGATATGCCATTCTCTATGAGTCACTGCGCGCCCATTGCATTGCCGGGCACCCTCATTGCAGCCTTCGCAGTTTCTACAACGAAGAAGATTTGCGTCTATTCGCGTTCATTCGCGGTTCTCTTTCATATTAACCGAGCGATTCTTCCATGGGGCTCGTTTATCGCCGCGCGCTCAGAGGGCGGGGATAAACCCCGCCCCTACGCAACAAGGCCAATCCGTTCTTGCGGGGGCGATTCGTGACCCGGTCCTGCAGCCCGCCGCGTCAACCCATGCGAAGTCCCTTGGCCACGTTGCGGGCCGGCGCAAAGAAGAGCTTCCGAAGTGCCAGCTTCCGGCTGATCCCCGGCCGCACTCCGGCCACCGCGTACGGATGGTAGAGGGCCGGATCGTCCGTTACCAGATAAAGGGTCCTCACATCGTCCGGGTCCAGGAGCTGCGCCTTGGGGAATTTTCCCTTCAGGGCGGCCAGCCGCTCCTGGGCGAGCGCCATCATCTCGTCCCGGGTGCCGAAATTCATGGCCCCGGTGGGGCACACCTTGACGCAGGCGGGCTTGAGGCCGTTCCTCACCCGGTCGATGCACATGGTGCATTTGACCACGGTGCCGTCGTCCTTGGCCCGCGGGATGTCGTAGGGGCAGGACGCCCGCACCTCGTCCACGGGCACCCCCTTGGTCTTTTCGGTATAGACCACCGCCCCGGTTTCCTCGTCGTGGATCACCCCGCCGTCCACGTACCCCTGGATGGCGTCCTTGCACGGGGGCTCGATGCAGTGGCGGCACTGATCCGCGAAAAAGTACCAGACGGGCTTCCCGTCCTTCAGATGTTCGCTGAAGCGCACCAGCTTGAAGGTGTTGCCGTCCAGATCGGGCGGATTCTGGTGCGTTCCCAGGTTCTTGGTCATGCCGGCGCCGTTCTGGTTCCAGTTCTTGCAAGCGATCTGGCACCCACGGCAGGCCGTACAGCGGCTCGTATCCACCAGGAAGCTCATCCCTGCCATGGCTTACACCCCTTTCTTTCTCACGTTGACCATGAAGGCCTTGGTTTCCGGGATCCGGGTGTTGGGATCACCCGCCGAGGGGCTCAAGAGATTGGCGCTGTCCCCGCCGTCCGGCGGCCACACCCATCCGTAATGCCACGGCAAGCCCACCTGGTGGATCTCCTGGCCCTGAACCAGGAAGGGGCGGAACCGCTTGGTCACCATGGCCACCGCCTCCACTGCCCCGCGCGGCGACTCCACGATCACCTTCTCCCCGTTCTTGATTCCACGTAGACGAGCCAGCTCTTCGCTCATCTCCACGAAAAGCTGCGGCTCCGTCTCCAGCAGCCACGGCTGCCAGCGGGTGAGCACCCCCGTCTGCCAGTGTTCCGTCACCCGGTAGGTGGTACCCACGAAGGGATACCGGGGATCGCACGTCTTGTAGACGTCCTTTTCCGTTCCGTAAACGGCCGCCACCGGGTTGGTGAACTGCGAGCTGAAAAGATTCTTTTCCACGGGGCATTCGATGGGTTCGTAGTGTTCCGGGAAGGGGCCGTCGTTGCGGCCCGGGCCGAAGATGCCGCCGAACCCGTGGGGTTTCATGATGAACGGGTACTTGGTGTCGGTGCGCAGGGTGCCGTCGGGATTCATCATGGGATACCAGCCGCCGTCAGGCACGTCGCCCACCCATTTGTTGGTGACATACTTGCCGTCCCTCACCTCCCCGGCGAAGGCGATGACGGGCTTCTTGGGGTTCCAGGGGCGTCCCATGAGGTCCACCGAGGCCCGGTTATAGAGAATCCGGCGGTTTACGGGCCAGCACCACGCCCAGTTGGAATAGAGCCCGATGCCGCTGGCGTCCGTGGTGTCCCGGCGGGCCATGTTGTTGCCGCTTTCGTTGTAGCTCTGGCAATAGAGCCAGTTGCCGCTGGTGGTGGACCCGTCCGCCTGGAGGAACGCAAAGGACGGAACCAGCTGCCCCTTCTTGTAGGTCTTGTCCTTGATGGTCACATCCCGGGTGAATTCCCCGTTGATGGTTCGGGCCACCTTGTGAGCGTCGAACTTGCCGTCGGTGGTGTAATCCCACTTGAGGTTCAGGATGGGATCGGGAAAGACCCCGCCTTCCTTGGCATAAAGGCTTCGGATCTCGTTGAAGAGCTCCACCATGATGTCGCCGTCGGGCTTGGCCTCACCGGGCGGATCCTGTGCCTTGTATCTCCACTGGGCCCAGCGGCCGCTGTTGGTGACGGAACCTTCCTTTTCCATGAAGGCAGCGCAGGGCAGGAAGAAGACCTCCGTTTTCACCTTCCCGGGATCCATGCCCGGCCCCTTCCAGAAGGAAGCCGTCTCGTTGTCGAACAGGTTGACGTTCACCATCCAGTCCAGCCTGGTCAGGGCTTCCCGGGTCTTGGCGGCATTGGCTCCGCTGCAGGCCGGATTCTGGCCCCAGGCGAAAAAGCCGCTGAACTCACCCCGATACATGGCGTCGAACAGATCCAGCCAGCTGTAGGCCTTGCCGTCGTCCAGCTTGGGCATCCAGCCGTAGCCGAAGTCGTTTCCGGCGTCGGCCGCATCGCCGAACATGGCCTTGAGGAAGCTCACCACGTATTTGGGGCGGTTCTGCCACCAGTTGGCGCTCAGCGGGTCGTGGGAAACCGGCGTGTACTTCTTGTTGTAGTCGGCCAGGGTGGCCGCCGACGCCGTGGGTGTGGGCAGGTAGCCCGGCCAGATGTGGAAGAGCAGGCAGTGGTCCGTGGATCCCTGCACGTTGGATTCGCCCCGCAGCGCGTTCACGCCGCCTCCGGCCACGCCCATGTTGCCCAGCAGCAGCTGGATGATGGCCATGGTCCGGATGTTCTGCACGCCCACCGTGTGCTGGGTCCAGCCCATGGCGTACATGATGGTGCCCGCCTTGTCGGGCTTTCCGGTGGCGCTGTAGAGCTCGTAGACCTTGACGAGATCTTCCTTGGGGGTTCCCGTCACGGCGGAAACCTTGTCCAGGGTGTAGCGGGAAAAGTGCTTCTTCAGGAGCTGAAAGACCGTGCGGGGATGCTTCAGGGTGTAGTCCTTCTTGGGCACCCCGTTTTCGTCCAGTTCATAGGCCCAGTAGGACTTGTCGTACTTTCGGGTCTTGGGGTCGAACCCCGAAAAGAGCCCGTCGTGAAATCCGTACTTCTTGCCCACGATAAAGCAGGCGTTGGTGTACCGGGCCACGTATTCCTTGAAGTACTTGTTGTTGGACAGGATGTAGTTGATCATGCCGCCCAGGAAGGCGATGTCGGTTCCGGAACGAAGGGCCGTGTAGAAATCGGCCTTGCTGGAGGTGCGGGTGAACCGGGGATCCACGCTGATGAGGGTGGCGCCGTTTTTCTGAGCTTCGGTGACCCACCGGAAGGAAATGGGGTGGTTTTCCGCCGCGTTGCTCCCCATGATGAGGATGCAGTCGCTGTTCTTGATGTCGATCCAATGATTGGTCATGGCGCCGCGTCCGAACGACTCTGCCAGAGCCGCTACCGTGGCGCTGTGTCAGATACGTGCCTGGTGTTCGATGTACACCAGGCCCATGGCGCGCAGCATCGCCTGATAGATCCAGCACTCCTCGTTGTCCAGGGCCGCGCTTCCCACCGACGCGATCCCGTCGCAGCGGTTCACCACCTGGCCCTTGGCGTTTTTCACGGTGAAACTCTTGTCGCGGCTGGCCTTGACCCGCTTGGCGATCTCCTTGATGGCCCAATCCCAGCTCTTTTCCTCCCAGCGGCTGCTGTAGGGGGCGCGGTAGAGCACCTTGGTGATGCGCTTTTCGTTTCGGGCGATCTGGTAGGCGGCGGCCCCCTTGGCGCAAAGCGCCCCCCCGTTGATGGGGTGATCCGCGTCGCCTTCGGTGTAGATCACCTTGCCGGATCGGTTGTCCGTGTGGCAGATGATGCCGCAGCCCACGGCGCAATAGCAGCAAATGGTGGGGGTTTCCTTGGCGTCCTGCGTGCGCAACCGCCATGCCTGCTCCTGGACGGGCTGCATGTTGAAGCCCATGGTGGTGCACCCCCCAAGAGCCAGCCCGGCCGTCGCCGCACTGGAGATCTTGAGAAAGTCCCTGCGTGTCAGTTTCATTCCCGCCTCCTGTTCGCCTTGGGTTCAAGGTGACTTCTTCTCTCCTCCGGGCCCGGTCCCATCCGAAAGACCGCCCGGAAAGTCCCAAACAGCGCTCAGCGGTTCTCACCTCCTTTCCGCAAAATCGATGGAATCGGGTGCCGGTTCAACCGTGGGAAAGCAGAGAACAACTCAGCGGGAAAACATTCAGCGTCCTGGAAAGAGAGGATAAGCGGGATTCCGTTGGAAGGGATCGGGAACACAGGGGATGGGGAGGGAGCGGTAAACGGTGCTGGAGACCCGGATGGGCGGTTGGCTGGGAGCGCTTCTCGAGACGATGGGCCATGAGAAGGGAATCCTCCGTGAGCCGAAAGGACAAGGGCGCATGGAGCGCCGACATAAGGCTTATAGATCAGAGATCGTTATTGCTTTCACCATACCCGCCCGTGCGCTGTCCTGTCAAGCCGAGGGAGGAACAAGATCCATGGCGAATAGCCTTGACACCCGTCAAAGCGCCTGCTATCGGAAAAAGCGTCAAAAGGGATCCCTCATCACACCTCGCCGGATGGGCTCAGGGGCCGTCTCGCCCTGGTCTGAACGCAGGAAGACTCAGGGTGGACCGCATGCACGAGCCCGCACACCGCAAAGAATACAAGCCACCCCCATCACCCCGACCATTCACCCCACCCCGTTCCAGGAGGAGACATGTCCACT
Source organism: Desulfacinum infernum DSM 9756 (assembly GCF_900129305.1). Classification (GTDB taxonomy): domain Bacteria; phylum Desulfobacterota; class Syntrophobacteria; order Syntrophobacterales; family DSM-9756; genus Desulfacinum; species Desulfacinum infernum. Next base: position 25,360 of record NZ_FQVB01000014.1, read on the forward strand.
TACCCGGCTTTTGTGCGCAGAGTTTTCTGGATGGCGATGGTCCTGGCCCTGACGGTCCCGTGCGGCCCGGTTTTCGCCCAGTCGTCGGATCTCGAGGGAACTCAGGGGCACGGGCCGCCGGCGGGAGCTTCCGCCTTGGAGGGAACGCAGGGACCCACCCCGGCCAACGACCTCTCGGCCCTGGAAGGCACGACCGGGCATCCCGCGGGTAAGCCAACGGACGACGGGATCGTCTGCCCGCCCGGAAGTCCCTGCCTTGAGGCGGCCACGCAACTGCCGTTGCGCGTCCTTCCCCGCCCCTTCTCCGCTATCCATCGCGAGGCCTTGGCGGACCCGGCCAACGTGGTCCAGGCCAATGTCCCGGCCTTCAAACCCCTTTATGTCTTCAACCGGCGGGAGATCGATCTTTCCCGACCCGACGATCCCAAGGGCTGGTACCAGGTCGGCCGCACGCGCACGGCGCCGGAAGGCTGGATGCAGGCCAAGGACGTCCTGGAATGGCGCCAGGCACTCCTGGTTTCCTACACCCATCCCGGAAACGAACTGGAAGGGCGCAGTCCCGTGCTCATGTTCCGCCATCGCGCCGACCTTGAATCCATCGTGGACGACATGGACATGGCAGGCCGGGCCAAGGCCCTCTATGAGGCCATAGCGTCCGGAAAGATCCCCGACCAGGTCGTCAGCATGGAACCCAAGCGCTTTGTGGATATCACCAAGCGTTTCTATGTGCTGCCCATCCTGCAGTGGAGCCAGACCCAGATCAACGGGGACGATGTCCGGCTGCTCCAGGTGGCCGCGGCCGTGCCCGGCGCCCGCGGCGCCGACACCGTCCGAAACCCGGATTATCTGGAGCAGGCCCAGGTGGGGCGCGGCCAGGGCGGAGCGGTGCTCCAGGACGTCAAGGCCGATATCGTCTTCGTCATCGACACCAGCCGCAGCATGCAGCCCTTCATCGACATGACCCGGGACGCCGTGGCGCAGATGAGCCGTCAGTTCAGCGCCGAGACGGCCGACCGGTTTCGGTTCGGCCTGGTGGTCTTCCGGGACTCCCTGGAGGTCGCCCCCCAGCTGGAGTACGTGGCCCGCAGTCTCACCCCGGAACTGGTGAGCGCTCAGGATCTGGTGGGGCTTCTGGAGCGTGAGGCAGGCGCCACCGCCGTGGGCAGCGTCGATTACGCCGAGGAGGTCTTCGCCGGCGTGGACCTGGCCCTGCATTCCAAGTGGCGCCAGGGAGCTCTTCGCTTCGTGATCCTCATCGGCGACGCCAGTTCCCATCCCAAGGGCCATCCCCAGAACACCACCGGAAAGGACGAGACGGATCTGCGCCGGGAGTACGATGACGCCCAGGTCCATCTTTTCGCCATCCACCTTCAAGACCCTCGCGCCAAGGAGGATCACCCTCTCGCCCAGGCCCAATTCGGCCATCTGGCGAGGGTGCGCGGCAGTGAATCCAGCTCGGCCATCAAGGAGGTCAACGCCTTCGAAGAAGGCGAGTACCGCGCCCTGGTGGAGCACCTCACGGGTCGCATCACCGCTCTGCTGAACCAGACCATGGGGAACGGAACCGCTGCGCAGGCGGCGCCCCTGGCGGAGTTCGACAAGCTCTGGGAAGCGGCCCTCATCGAGTACGTGGGCAAGGAGGCCGCTCCGCCCAAGGACATCGTGGCCTGGACCTTGGACCGCGATCTCGTGAACCCGGCCAACAAGGCCCTGGAGGTGCGCGTCCTGGTCACCCGCGAGCAGCTTTCCACCCTGGCCCAGACCCTGGACCAGGTGGTTCAGGCCCTCATGCGCGCCGAAGTCACCCAGGGCCAGTTCTTCGATGCGCTCCAGAGCGTAGCCGGTCAGGCCATGAAACGCCCCGAAGACCTGGGAGGCGCCGTGCGCCTGGCCGACACCGGCCTCCTGCCGGCTTTCATTCAGAGCCTGCCGTATAAGAGCGACATCCTGGCCCTGACGGAGGACATGTTCGCCAGCATGACGGCCGAGCAGCGTTCTCAGCTGGAATGGAGCATCCTGGCCAAGCTCGACCAGTACCGAACCATCAACGAACAGGTGGACGCCTGGTTCCGCCTCAACGACACGGACCCGGATCAGGACATGGTCTACCCCCTGCACCTGGACTATCTGCCCTAGAGTCGGCCATGCCCCACATGAACGCGCCCATGGTCCGTCTTGAAGGACTGGTCAAGACGCGCAGCCAGAACGAAAGCGTCTTCGAGCTGCACGTGCCGGACTTTCGCGTCGCCCCGGGAAGCATGGTGGCCGTCGTGGGAGAGAGCGGCTGCGGCAAGAGCACGCTGCTGGATCTTCTGGCTCTGGTCATGGCCCCCACGCGGGTGGATCGATTCGAGATCGCGCCCCGCCCACCGGCTCCGCCGTGGGATGCCGCGGCCCTGTGGAGCCGCGGCGACGAATCGTCCCTGGCGGCCCTGCGCCGGGAGTACTTCGGCTACGTCCTTCAGACCGGCGGGCTCCTGCCTTTCTTGTCCGTGCGCCGAAACATCGAACTGCCCGGAGCCATCAACGGCGGCCGGCCGTCACGCCGGCGCCTCGAAGCCCTGGCGCGGGACATGGGGCTGGAGTCCTGCCTGGACCGCATGCCATCCTCCCTGTCCATCGGGCAGCGCCAGCGGGCGGCCATCCTGCGCGCTCTGGCCCACGGACCGCGCCTGGTCCTGGCCGACGAACCGACGGCCGCCGTGGACAAGGCCAGGGCCCGGACCATCATGGGCGACTTGCACCGACTGGCCCGGGAAGAAGGCGCGGCCGTGGTCGTGGTGACCCACGACACGGATCTGGTCATGGATCGGGCGGATGCGGTTTACTCCTTCGAACTCGAAGTCGTCTCGGCCGTCGCCACCCGGTCGGTCTGCCGGCCTGTAGCGGGAGGCGCCCCGTGAGCCGCCCGGACAGTCCCCTGCGTCAGGTTCCCCTGCTGGCCGCCGCTCACCTCCGGCATGAGTGGATTCTGACCCTGTGCCTGGTGGTCGCCCTGGCGGCGGTCATCGCTCCGCTCCTGGTCTTGCTGGGCCTGAAACACGGCACCATCCGGACCCTACGCGAGCGCCTCGTCCAGGATCCCGTCTTCCGCGAAATCCGGCCCACCCAGACCCGCGTCTTCAGCCCCCAATGGTTTGAGGACGTGGCCGCATGGCCGGGCGTGGGATTTCTGACCCCCACCATCCTTCCCCTCTCCTCGGTCGTCACCGTGGTTCTGCCACCGGACCGCAAGACCGCGCTCTTCGACCTCATTCCCACGGCCGCCGGCGACCCGCTCATCCTGGAAAACGGAGGCATCGTGCCTGAAGACGGCCAGGTGGTCCTGACGGCGGAGGCCGCCCGACTGGCCGGCGCGGGTCCCGGAGACGACCTGGAGGTTCGGATCACCAGAACCCGGGGCGGCCGGGGTGAAACCGTGACCGACCGGCTGCGGGTTGCGGCCGTATTGGACGCACGTGCAGGCTCCCTCCCGCGGGTCTATGCCCCTCTTGCCTTTGTGCTGGACGTGGAAGCCTACAAGGAGGGCTACGCCGCCCCGGCCCGCGGCTGGCCGGGCGAGACCCCGCGTCCTTATCCGAGCTTCGACGGCGCGCTGCTCCTCCTGCCGGAGCCGCTGCCGCCCATCGTGAGGTCGGGCCTGGTCATCAACACCGGCTTCGGCCGGATGGTGGAGATCGGCAGGGAGCGAGTGCGCAAGCTTTTGGGGCGGGTCCCGCCGGACGGGTTCGCCTGCTACGAGCTCCTGGCACCCGCCTCCCCGGTGACCCCATCGAGCCTCCGGGCCGTGGAGCAAAAGCTTCGAGGATACAGGCGGGTCCTGCTGCCCTACGCCCGGGACATCGTCGTGAGTGTCGGCGAACGCCGGTTCTCCCCCGTGGGCCTGTCCCTGGACGAAGCCCAAGCCGCGCTCCTGGGCTGGACCGCAACACCCTGGCCCGGCCTTTCGGGCCTTTCCAGGGAAGGAGGCGTACCGCCCTGTCTCTGGCCCGCCGCCGAGAGTCCCGCGGTGGGTGAAACCCTCCAGGTGCTCGCTCCGGGCACGGCGGAAGTCTCCTTTCCCGTCCGGGTCGCCGGAACGACCGCGCTGGACCGCCCCGTGCTGCCCGTGGAACTCATGGGCGTGCTACGCACCGCCACCCAGCGCGCCGTGACCTTCGACCCCGCGTCGCAGACGTTCCAGATGGCCCGCGGCGGATACCGGGGCTTTCGACTCTATGCCAAGACCATCGACGACGTGCCCGGGCTGTATCGCCGCCTCAAGGACCAGGGCGTGGAGGTGGCGGCCCAGGTGGAGGCCATCGAGCGCATCCGGATCCTGGACCGGGGCCTTTCCCATCTGTTCTGGCTCATCGCCGTCCTGGGGGTGTGCGGGGGCACCGGCGTGCTGGTGTCCAGCCTGTACGCGGCCGTGGATCGACTGCGCCGGGACCTGGGCGTGCTCCGGCTCCTGGGCTTCGCCCGCGGACATGTCTTTTTCTTCCCCGTGGTGCAGGGACTCATCCTGGCCGCCCTCGGACTCGCCGCCGGCTTCGTCGGCTATGCCGCCCTGGCGGAAGTCATCGACCACAGTTTCGCCATGGACCTGGCCCCCGGCGAGGCCTTCTGCATCCTCCCGGGCTCTCATGTTCCCCTGGTTTGCCTTTCCACCATCGCCCTGGCCGGCCTGGCCTCGTTGGCGGCCGCCTGGAGGGCCACGGGCATCGACCCTGCGGAGGTTATTCGTGAACAGTGACGGTTTGTGGAAGCGGCCGAAAGCCGCCGCATGCCTTCTCCTGGCCATGATCCTTGCCTCGGCGACCCCGGTACTGGCCGGCGTGCCGCCCCAGAGCCCGTACAACCCCAAGCCGGCCGAGGGGGACATCATTCTGCCCATGCCGGAGGGCGCCGAGATGGTCTTCCGGCGCGTCCAGGTTCCCGGTACGGGCTTTTGGGGGGATCAGAAGCGCATCATCCAGATCGGCGACGCGTCGGGCGGAATCTTCGAGGGGCTGCAGCGCACCCAGATCAGCGGTTCGTTCCCGTCCGGCGGGGACGGGGCCTGGGAGATCATCCTGGGCAAGTACGAACTGACCCGGGGCCAGTTCGCCGCTGTCATGGGCATGGACGCCCTGTTGAAGGCCAGCAGCGATCCCGAGGTGAAGAGCCTCCCGACCCTGCAGGGGAGAAGCCTGCGCGAGGCCCTCATGAAGCCTCTCACCTATGTGAGCCACGGCGATGTTCTTGAATTCATTCGCCGCTACAACCAGTGGCTTTTTGACCCGGCCCACCCCGAACGCGCGGAATCCCTGCCCAAGGTGGACGGCGTGCCGGGCTTTGTGCGCCTGCCCACGGAAGACGAGTGGGAGTATTGCGCCCGGGGCGGGTTGGAGGCCATCCAGGCGGGAACCTTCGACGACAGACTGCCGTTCCCTGCGGCCCAGGCGGCGGAGTTCGCCTGGCACCTGGGAAACGCCAAGCACCAGCTGCGCCCCATCGGACTGCGACGGCCGGACCTTCACGGGTTCCACGATCTCTTCGGCAATGCCCAGGAGATGACAGCCGGCCTCTTTCGTCCCGAAATCTGGCAGGGCAAGCCCGGCGGGGTGCCCGCGCGCGGAGGCAGCGTTTCCACACCCCCGGCCGAACTGCGCAGCTCCCTCCGGGCCGAACTGGATGTCTACGGGTGGGATCCGGACGCCAAGAAGGTGGAGGAGCGCAAGTCCTATAACACCGGCGCGCGCCTGGCCCTTGGGTCCAACGTGGTGGTCAGTACGGCCCAGCTCAACCAGATCGAAAAGGAGTACGAAGCCTACAAGGCGGAGCTGCGCCGGACCATGCCCGTGGGCCGCACCCTGGACAACCTGGTCAGCCAGGCCTCCGTGCAGATTGACGCCGCCGACCCCGTCATCCGGCGTCTGATCAAGGAAAATCCGGAACTGAGCCGACCCCTTGCGGCAGTGCAGGATTCCCTGAACAAAGCCCGGGAGCGCCTGGAGCTGGCCCAGCGGGAAAGCGCCCGCAGCCTGGCCCAGGACGCCGGCCGCAACGGGGTGAACCTGTCCGTCTACCTGTCCCGCCTGGAACGTCTGGCCGGAACTCTGGAGACGGCCAAGGAGCTGGCGGCCACGTCCACACGGTACCAGGGGCAGGTGGCGGCCGTGGAGAAGTCCATGAAGGAACTGGAAACGGCGGCGCGCGACCAACTCCAGGGCTACCGCGACAAGGTGAGCAAACTGGGCGAATACCGTCGCGAGCACATCGACTTCGCCTTCACCCAACTTCAAGCCGCGAAGATGACCAAACGGGAGCAGCTGGTCATGCAGCTGGTCAAGGAACACGTTCAAGAGTTCGCCGAGCGGCGCCGGGCCGACCCGGACGCCTGGCTCGAGGAGTTTCGTAAGCGTTTCGAGGGCTTTGTGGATTCCTAAACCATTCGCTGGATGCAAGGAGGAACGATCATGAGAGTGGCTCGGAGAATCGGTTCTGTGGCGCTCGTGCTGGCCCTGCTGACGGGCTGCGCCGGCACGTCGGACCAGACACGCACCAAGGCGGAAGGCGCAGGCGTGGGCGCCCTCGTCGGAGGACTTCTCGGCTACGCCATCGGCGACGGGAAGGGCGCCGCCATCGGGGCGGCTCTGGGCGCCGGGGCCGGTTTCCTGGTGGGCAACGAAGTGGCCAAGCGCAAACAGGCGTACGCCACCACCGAGGAATTCCTGGACGCCGAAATCGCCAGCACCCAGGAATACAACAAGACGGCCGTCGCCTACAACAACAAGCTTATGAAAGATATCAAGGCCTTGGAAAAGGAGTCCGCGGCCCTGAGGGCGAAATACGACAAGGGGCAAGTGGACAAGAAGACCCTTCAGGCCAGGAGCGACGCCCTGCAGAAGAAGATCGACGACGCCAAGAAGCTGGAGAAAACACTGGCCAAGGAGCTGGAGGTCCAGACGGCCATCCTGGCGCAGGAAAAGAAGAGCCGCCCCGCCGATGACCAGTACCTCGTCCGCCTGGAAAAGGAAGTGGCGGCCCTCCAGAAAAACCTGGACAAGCTCCGGGAAGGAAGTTCGCAGTTGGCTCAGATCGATCAGAGGTTGTCCGTATGAACATGCGCACATTGCTCTCGATGACGGTGGTGTTCGGCCTGCTTGTCGGATGCGCGGGACAGCCCGACCCTCGAACGGGCGGTTTCTTCGGCGGAGTGGCGGGCCTGAGCGGAGGTGGATACCAGAAGCGGATCCAGGAGCGGGAGGCGAGGCTGGAGCAGCTTCGCGCCGTCCAGCGGGAACTGGACGCCGAGAAGGGGCAACTGGAGGCGCAGAAGTCCCAAGCATACGTCAAAGTGCAGCAAGACAAGGCCAAGGTGGATGCCATGCAGGCCGACATCGCCGCCTTGGACAAGAAAATCCGGGCGTTGTCTTCCCAGGAGGGCGTGGATCAGAAGCGGGTGGCCCAGATGCAGAAGCGTCTGGCGGATCTCAAGGCCGGCCTGAAGCGCCAGGAATCTTCCCTGGACGCCCTGGAAGGGAGCGGCCTGGGAGATTCCGACGTGGATTTGCGCAGAAAGCAGCTGGAGGCGCAACGGGACGCTCTTCGCAAGGAATACGACCTGCTCATGAAGATGCAGATGGAACTGGCCCAGTGAGAGGGGTATCGACCGCGGCCCTTTTCCTGGCCGTGCTCCTGACGGCGTCGTGTCTCCACGCGGCGCCGCTGGAAGCGATCCGGGACATCCTGCGCCGCCACCTTTTGAACCCTCCGGGCGAGGCCGCCTTGGCCGCCTTGTCGGAAGAAAACCTGGCGACGAAACTGCGGGACATCGATCCCTATGCCCGGATCTTTTCGGCGGCAGAGTACCGGGCTCTCACGGCGGCAAGGCATGCCTGGGTGGGAATCGGCGCCGGCCTGTCCCTGCGGGGATCGGTGCCCATCCTTCACGTTTACCGAGGGGGCGGGGCGGACCGGGCGGGGGTCCCGGACCGGGTTCGCCTGCTGGAGATCGACGGCCGGACGGTGGCCGGTCTGGATGCCGAAAGTATTGCCCTGCACCTCAGGGGCGAGGAGGGATCCACCGTCCGGCTGACGGTGTCCCTGCCGGGCGGGGGCACGAAACATTTTTCGGTTCTCCGGGAGTCCTTCGCCCCCCTGGACGTGGAGGTCATCCCGCCCGGAGAGCAGCGCCTGGTCCGCATTCGGGACTTCGTCGGGGGAGTTACCCGACCGGCCCTGCGCGCCACCTTGGACTTCCTGACCCGCACGGCTTCCACCCACGAGGCGGCCCCCCTCATCATCGACCTGCGGGACGCCCTTGGCGGGGATTTGTATGAAGCCTTTGATCTGGCCGGCATGTTTCTTCCGGCTGGAGCCGTGCTGGGCATTGTTCGCGGCCGGGACGGCTACGCCATGGAGGTGCACGCTCCGCCGGGAGACAAATTCACCATGCCGCTCATCCTCCTGGTGGGCCCGGAAACGGCCAGCGCTGCGGAAGTTTTCGCCGGCATCCTGCAGCGCACTCAGCGGGCGGCGCTGGTGGGCCGCCCCACATTCGGCAAGTGCGTGTCCCAGACCGACGCCCGACTGTCGGACGGGTCCGTGCTGCGCTACACCAACAAGGAAGTGCTGTTTCCCGGGGGGGATACCTGCACGGGAACGGGACTGACCCCGGATCTCACCGTTGCTGAGGACGAGATGGACAGCCTTCCCCGGCTGCTGGAGCGGGTGCAAGGCTTCGTGCGTAAACATCCGTAGGAGGGCTGTCTGAGCACTCCCCCAACCGTCACTCCCGCACAAGCGGGAGTCCACAAGTTGACGGAAATCGTGGATCCCCGCTCGCCGTTCAAGCCGTGGACAATCTTCGCGGGGATGACGAATGGGCGTTCAATGTCGGAAATCAGTCATGTCGGACAAGCTCCGTTGGCCACGAGAGCGCCCTGCAGGAGGGGATTATGATGAGAATCGCCTGGGTACGTTTGATACACCTTGTCCTTCTGTCCCTCCTTCTTTCGGAACAGGCTCTGGCCTGGACTCCCGGCCTCAAGGAAGCGGCCGAGGCCTTTGCCTTGGGCAAGGCGTCTCCCGCCCAGGAGATGATGCTCTTTGTCCACAACAAGGAGGTCAACCTGCTGGCCCAGGAGGGCAAGATCTCCATGTCCACCTACCGGCGGTGCCAAGAGGATTTCTTTCGGCTCAACGAGGAATTTGCGACCAAGGCCGTAAGGGAGGCCGGCTTCGATCCCAGCATCAGCAACCGCAAATACAACCCGGGTACGGATACCGACGTCAACGTGCTGGGCAAGGGCGGAAAGAAAGTGCGCCTGGAGGACATCAAGAAGATCGACGCCGATTATCAAAAGATCGTTCAGGAGCATTTCCGCAGCAAAGGGCTCGATCCTCCGGCCGGCAAAATTCAAACGGAAACGGACTTCATGCCCCACCCGGAATATACCGACCCGCAAGAATTTCAGAGGATCGTTGATTACGTCAATCAAAACGGCGGGACGGCCTACAAGGACCCGCGCGCCGCCTCGGCCCAGGCCAAACTCGGCACATCCCAACCCATGAGCATCGACGAAGCTTCCAGCTTCAGCGCCACCATGAAGGACATGGCCGAGATGAAGATCAAGAAGGCCAACGCCCTGCGGGCCCAGGCCAAGTCCATTCGAAGCTCCAATCCCGGTCAGGCGGAGTATCTCGAGGCCCAGGCCCGGCAATTCGACTATCAGGCCGCCAAATACCACAATCGCATCCACGCCGCGAACAATCACCTCCGCCGGCAGTACGGCCTGCCGGAAAACCCCAAAAACATCACCGGATTTGACCAGTCCGCCGACATCATCGAGCTCAGCGGACGCAATCCCTTCACGGGCAAGGACGCCTCGGTGATTCATAATCTCCACCAAAGCGCGTTGCAGGCTTCCACGGACGACATGATCGATACCTTGGTGGAGGTCGCCCAAAAAGACCCGTCCAAGATCTCCAAGCTCCAGAAAGCATTAGGCAAAGAAATCGCCCATCTGCCTCCCAACAGGGCCGGGCAGGCCATCGAGCGCATAGAGAACGCGACCAAGGGGGTCAAAGGCCTGGAGGGAACTCTTGCCAGAGGTGCTGTTGCGGAAGCCAGAGCTCTGAAGCGGATTCAGCAGATCAAATCTTCGGGCACTATTTGGAAAAAGGATATCGGCCCTGCGCTCGGCAAGGGCATGAAAGTCATCATGACTGCCGGAAATGCGGTTCTGATAGCCTATCAGGGCGTTTCCATCACGCTGGACAACGTCAAGGCCACGGACACCCTGTGGGATTATTTCCGCAACTGCTACTACCATGCTTTTTGGGAGGGCACAGGGATCGGGCCGGCCTTCGAGCAGGCCCAACGCGAGGAGATCGACCGGTTCACGAAAGAGGTCGAGGCGGGCAGGTCTCCGTCCATGACCAAACACGTGACGCTCACCCTGCTCAAGACGGGCGTCTATATGGGAAAGGACGCCATTATCGGTCTTCTCTACCTCCCCGACACCATCTGGGAATATTTCACCCAGGAAAAAGAGTTGGAAGGGTATGCGGCCATGCAGAACGAGCTGGCCAAGGTCATGCGGCAGATGATCTTGGACCGGAAGAATTTCGAGCAGACTTTGGCCAATATGAAAAAAATGGGATTGGCGGACGCCGACGCCAAACCATTCCTCGATTGTTTGTGCTCCGGGTGTGGTGGTTCTCTGGGCGGTTTTTTCAACCCCGGCTTCGAATCCGATGTCGGCCACGGTCCGTGCCAATGCAACGGCCCCTTGTCCATCTGGAAGACGCCTCTGCCCACCGACAAACAAGCCCAATACGAATGCTTCAACAAGGTGACCAAGTTGCGCTACGACCAGGCGCAGGCTGTTTTCGAATTATGGCGGCAACGGGTAGCCGAGGAAAATGCCAGAAGCGTTCAGCCTGAATTCGATGCCATCATGCAGGATGTTACCCATGGGGTTATGAAAGAGGAAGAGGGCGCACGGAATATTGCGGATCGCTTCGCCTCCATTCGGGATCTGCTCCTTCCCCAGGACGTGGATTCCGTTCGGGCATTGGTGGGATCCCATTTGCAGAATCACGCCGTCAGGAATTTGGAAACGGGCGACGTGGATCGGGCCGTGGACAACCTGGACTTGGCCCTGAACAAGATCGGCGCCCGCAGCGCCCAGCAACAGGCTGATCTGGAACAATTCAAGGCCCGCTACGAGCAGTGGGCGACAAGGTGGCGGGAAACCAAGGAGAAGACGTTCCCGGAAATCGAGGCCCTGATGCAAAAAAATCAGATGTTGCGGGCCAGGAGCGAAATCGAAACCTTGGAATACAGGATGCTCAAGGACCCGAAACGTCCTTTGCCGCCGGCCGTGAGGGATCCGGCGTTTCTCCGCTTGAAGGAACGGTTGGCCAGCCTTCAGAAGCGATATGAACAGCGCATGCAGGAAATGTGGGACAAGGTGAAAGCCCTGAGCGCGGACCATGAGCATCGGCTGGCCATCCCCATCCTGCAAAAGGCCCTGGAGGAGTGGGAACATCCGCCTCAGGCCAAAAATGGGTTGCTCCGTCAGCTGGCATATCACCAGGGGGAGGTCAAACGAGCCGAGGATAAGAGAACGCTTGGCCGGCGCTATGAAAAGGATGGCGATCTGGAGCAGGCGATCCTCCAGTACGAGGAAAGTCTGCGAATTCAGAAAGACAGCGCCCTGGAGCGGGACGTGGCCCGGCTGAAGACAACGGTTCAGAAACAAGCCAAGGCCAAGGCCCTTTGGTCCGAGGCGCAACAGTTGCAAGGAGTGCAAAAGTATGAAGAGGCCATCCGGAAATACAAGGAGGGACTGGCCCTTTGGGATGACCCGGCCATAAGAGATCGGGTGGCCGGTCTGGAAAAATTCCTGGCTGACCGTGAAAAGCAGAAAGCGGCCGAAGCTCCCTCGCCAAAAGCAAAGGGCGTTGCGACCCAACAGAATCAGACCATCCGACCCGCCCCCGCTTCGCCGCCAGCCAGCGTATCCGGCAAATGGCGCACTTCGGAAGGGGAATTGACGCTCACCCAGGACAGCCGAGCCATAAGCGGCTCCTATCCCCAGGACCGTGGCGAAATTGTCGCAGAAATGAACGGTAACGTCTTGGAGGGATACTGGATCGAGGATGCGGCCAATAAACGATGCGCCACCGCTAAAAAGGGTCGTTTTTATTGGGGGCGCATAAAGTGGATCTTCAGCGGTGACCGGTTCAGCGGGGCCTGGGGGTACTGCGAAGAGGCCCCCGTTCATCCATGGACCGGAGAGCGTTTGGGTGCCGCTTCGGATACCGGCAAGTCCGGTGGGGATAGTAATGGGTCCTCCCCGCCGACCACCTCCCCGAAGGCAAAGACGACTCCGCCTCAGCCCGCTCCCACAACCGCTGGCGCGCCGGACGTTTCCGTCCCCGAAGACTGGAAGCCCGTGGCCATTGGCAATGTCCGTTTCGCGGTGCCGGCGTCGTGGCAGTACACGACGGAGCCTGATCCCGAATCGGGGAAAATCCACATCCACTGGGATGGAAGTTTTGATACCCCGAAACACGGGGTGTCCGGCGGTGTCGTGGGCAGTTACGACCGGGCGAAGTCGGAATTTTCCGGGCTGAGAACCGTGCACCTGGGCGGCGTGGACGTCTTGCGCGCCGATGACGGCTCGGCCGTGAATTTCCTTTTTCCTCCCATGCCCGACGGCCGTGCGGTGCTCTTGATAGTGGTTCGCGGCCCCGCCGGCCGTCAGGAGGTCATCGACGCCGTGCTTTCCTCCGTGCGTGTGGACGGCCAGGGCGGTCCGGCGGCGGCAGGGACCGGTTCCCCGGAGCGCACCTTTGAGGTCGGCAACACCTCCTCCGTGGACAACGGCCCCACCCAACCCACGGTTTTTTCTCTCAAGAGCCCCCGTGTGCTGGCCGCCATCTCCACCTACCATTGGAATCACGGCAAGGGCACGGCGACCCCAGGTACCATCGCCCTGCGCGACTCCTCGGGGCGTCTGTTTGGCCCCTGGAAGACGCAAGGGGCCCCGGGGCAGGGCGGTGTTCCCAATGCCAATTGGACCGCGAGGCCCATGGTGGAGCTCCCGGCCGGGACGTATACCGTGGTGGACTCCGATCCCGCCACCTGGGCGCATAACCCGCAGTCCGGAGGGAGAGGCTTCGCCCGGGTGGAGACCCTTCCTGTGGGCGATTCCGCCTCCGGAACCGCCCCGAAAGGCCGGGCAACGGAGCGCTGGGTGAACGCCCGCGATCCCAACCACTATGTCCAGCGTGAAACCACCGCCCAAGGCGTGCGCTGGGTCGAGTACACCAACGGCCAGGCGCTCTTCCGTTTCGAAGAAAAGGGACGATCCTCCTCCGAGAGAACGGTCACTCTCTACGATCCGTCGCGGGGAATCTCGGCCACGCTCTATCCGGACAGGTTCGACTACGGCCGGGGAAGCAGGATCATCGGGACACACCGGGGAGGATGGGAATAAACCCGGGCCTCCACGGCCCGGAAAGAGGGGACCAGACCTTCTCAGGTGTTCCCCGGAGGGGTCCGTATGATGTTTGTCGTTCGTCACGTGGTTGTTGCCGTCGCCGCCGTGGGCCTGCTCATGGCCTGGTGGTTCCCGGCTCCGGTGCTGATCCGCCTGGAATCCGTGGACTGGCAAGAACGGTTGGAAGCGCAAAAGCGCCGAGGGGCGGTGTATCCCGGAGCCTCGTTGGAAAGAAAGCCCCGCTCCATGGCGGAGTTCGTGGCGGCGGAAACCGCCGGCCGTGTCACGGACGCGAAGGATCCGGCCTGGATCGGGGTTTTCCGGGACGTGGAGGCAAGAGGCGTGGACTACAGGGAACCGGGCTCCGCCCCCCTTTCGTCCCTGCCGGGCCGGCACGGCTACGTGGCGCTCCAGGAAGGAGAAGGATCCCGTTACTTGGAGTACCGCAGGATCGGCGCGGAGGACTTTCGCTTCTACTCCATCCTGGCCCATCTCCAGTATCCCCTCCGAGAATATTGGCCGCATTTCCTTGCGGCGGCCGCTGTCGTGCTTGCTGCCCTTGCCGTGCCGCTTGGTTCGCCCGGCATCGTGGAGACGAGCTCGGCAGCCCAAGGGTTTCGCTGGTCCGCGTTTTTGGCCGCGGTCTTTGCGGGCATGACGGCCTGGCCTTTTGTGTACGGCACCGGGGGAAGCGGCGCCGCCTACGCCTCCATCCTCGTGGGGGGAGTCTTTTTCTTCGGGGCCTTGGCGGGAATGGGGCTTTTCGGGCGCCAGATCATCCTGCTTCGGGAGATGGCGGCCGGGCGCCATCTGGCCCACTTCACCTACGAGCCCGAAGAATGGCTCCGGTACGTCCGGTGGAATTTCGGACAGGAGATCGAACGGAAGAAGGCGTTGTGGTTTCTGATCTTCGCCGTCTCCCTGGTGGTCGGCCTGGGGTTCATGATCGCCCTGCGGGACGCGGCTTCGGTTGGCGTTTTCGCGGTCCTCATGGGGCTTATGGCCGTCTTGTGGCTTTTGGCCGTGGGGCTCCCCCGACTCACACGCCGCCGCGATCTTCATCGGCCCGGACAGGTGTATGTGGGCCGCCGGGGCGTGTACCTGAACGGCACGGTGCATTCCTGGGGGATGCTCGGCAGCCGCCTGGAATCGGTCAGGATGGAGAACGCCCCCCTGCCGCATATCCTTCTGGTCTATTCGGTCCTGATGATGTCCGGGAGGATCCTGTACCTCTTTCGGCATCGCGTTTCCGTCCGCATCCCCGTGCCCAGGGGGCAGGACGGAACTGCCGTGGTTCGGGCGCTTCGCAAGGAGGCCCATGGCACATGATCGCCCTTGGGGGGTGGTTTCGCGTGCCGTTTTCCCGATGGCTGCTCCTGTAAACTGGAGGTTCCGATGCGGTTTTTCTTGTTCATTTTGACGATGCCGTTCTTTTTGCTCGCGCCGCCGGCGGCTTGGTGCGCCGCGGATTCCTCGGATGCCGTGAAGGTGGAAATCGCCACGGGTCCCGACGGGCTTTTGCAGATGGAGCAGCAGGGCAAGGTCACGGTGCGCGCGCTGCGGGGCTGGGGCCGCTTGTCGGACAAATATGTCAAGCTGGCCCTGCGCATGCGCCAGGAGGCCGGGCTCGACCTGTTGGAGGCGGATCTGGAGCGGATCCGGCAATGGACGTCGGATCCCGCCATGGCGTCTTTTCGGGAGGAGCTGGATGAGCTGGCTGCTTTTCTGGAGTGCGGCGGGCATCTCGCGTGGGCCCCGGTTGATCCAGCAGCCGTCGTGCCCGCAGGGGCTCTTTTGCGAAGCGGCGGCAAACGCTGGATCCAGGCGGCGGACGGTCGCCCGGAAGTACCGAATGAGGCTGGGCAACCGGAATCGAGTGGGCCTGAGACCGCCCAGGCTGCACCCGAACCGTCCACCTTGGCGCCCCCCCTCCCCACCGATGCCGGTCCTCAGGACGGCCTGGAATTTCCCATCAACGATCAGGTCCCCGGCACCTTCCGTGTCAAGTTGAGAATCGAGGGGCTGCGACAGGCCACAGCGGCGGACGAGCCTTGGTTTGAGCGCGTGGCGCCGAACCTTCTTCCCGAGAATCCACCGATAGCCGCAAGGGAACGCGGGTTTTTCGAAAACCGAGCCTCTTTCCTACCCGACCCGGGACGTCTCGCCCAGGAAGGGGCATCCTACCATCGCTTCCTGGGCGTGGCCGCCCTGGGCACCCCCGTGGTCATCCGAGTGGACGCCCCGGAAAATCCCGCCATCCCTTTGAGCGACCAGGAAGTTCGCGACAAGGTGGCCTACCGTGTGGTGGGCAAGAGCGTTCTCTTCTTCCCCGTGGACCAGGCATCGGGTGCCTCCGATATCGGGTTCGAGGAGAGCCATGAAGGGACGGCGCGCTGGACCCCGAGCGCCGATGCCCGTTCCGGCCGCCCCGTAGGGCCGCGCGCCGTGGGCGTCTACATGGCCTACCAGGTGAAGAAATATGTGGGCAACCATGAACTGGGCGTCCTCAAGTATAACTACCGACGCATCGGTTGGGTGCTGGTGGCCATGCCGGGAGATGTCTACGAACACGACGGTCGGCTGTACGCCGTGGGGCAACGGGACCCCCTGTCCACGTCCGCCTCGTCGGCGCTTCCCCCGCCGATGGAAAACCCTGATTTCGAGCTCCCGCCGTACGCCCTGAAAAAGCAGGCCGTACGGTTTTCCGAAGATCTGCGCCAGGTGGCTTGGGTGGAGGGGGAAGAGGATGGAAAGAAGCGCGTCGTTATAAACGGCGTAGCCGGTTCCTGGTATGACGATATCATGACCTACGGCATGGGCTTTTTCCCCGGGGGAGGTCGCTTCTGTTTTCAGGCGGAAATGGGCGACAAGGAGGTGCTGGTCTGCAATGGAGCCCAGGTGCTGGCGTTCGACGAGATCGAGTTCATGGCCGCCAGTCCCGACGGGGACCACCTCCTGGTGGGGGGACGCACGGAAGGGTCCAACGTGGTTTATCTGGACGGCAAAGAGGTCCGCCGGACGGCCAACCGCCTTGCCATGAGTGCCGCTGCGATAGCCCACGACGGAGAGGCCGCGTGGGTGGAAAGAGGAAAAATCCCCGAGACGGGTGCCGAGTTTGCCATGGTCGTCCGCGAAGACGGCTCCGAGGAAAGGAAGTATCGAAGCATCGTCGAAAGGCCTCTTTTCACGAAAAACCGCGCCGAACTCTGGTATATCGCCGAGAAGGAGGACAAAAACCGCTTCTTGGTGCGCAACGGCGAGGAACTCACGCCCACCATGGGATCCGGATACAAGTTCACGGTAACCTCCGACGGTGCCCACTACGCCTTCGTGGCCCAGGTGAGCGCAAACGTTGAATCCATGGTGATCGACGGCCAAATCGGCCCCGAATTCCACCAAATCTGGAACCCCGCCGTCTTCAGCCCCGACGGATCGCGCCACATCTACTCGGCCTATCGGGACAAGCAGGCTTTTCTGGTGGTGGATGGGCGGATCGTGTCCCACGGATTCGGCCCGCTCAAGAGTATCGGCGGAGAGGCCTTTAGCCCCGACGGCGGTCGCTGGGCCGCCGGCTTCCGGTTGAACGACCAGGACTACGCGGTGGTCGTGGACGGCAAGGAGGTGGGCCGGGGGAAAGGATCCCCCCGCCAAATTGTTTTCAGTCCCGACGGCGGACGGGTGGCCTGGCTGGAGAAGGGCAAAAAGAGTTGGCGTGCGTACCTGGACGGCCAGGCCGGTCCGGAGTTTCGGGAAATCTACGACAAAGAGCCGCCGCAGTTCAGTCCCGACGGGAAGCACCTGGTCTATTTCGCCATGGACAAGGACAAGAGGATGCACATCGTGGTTTTCGGCGGTGAGGACCGGACGCACGACGTCATTCCCCCGCGGGCCGTGTTCACCTCGTCCGGGGCGCAGTACCTGGCCGTCGACGGCAACCGGCTCCGGAAACACGTGCTCTCCCTGCCCTGACCCCGTCCTGCCTGCTCCCGTTGACGGGGCGGGAAGGAGACAGTCGAAACTCTCAAGGAGATTTCCATGACGCAAAGTACGGCGCACCGACATCCGAACGCAGCGTCTGCACCCCTCACCCCGCAACAGACGGAAGAATGGTTGCGCACTTACCGTCGTCATTCGCGCATCTACGCATGGGGTTTTTTCGCCGTCATCCTGCCTGTGATCCTGGGCGTCATCTGGTGGGAGATGGGGGAAATCAACGAAGATGTGCTCTATTCCTTCGGCTTCGCGGCCGTGGTGACCTTTTTCCTGGCGCTCCGGGCTCGGAAAGGATCGGAGAAGAGCTGGAGCGGGGTGGTGGAAGACCTTTTCATGAAAAAGGTGAGGAGGCGCCGGGATGGGGGCCTGCCCGACGAGGTGGTCCTCCGGCCTCGGGCTCGCATTCGCACCGATAGGGGCAAAACGATCACCCTGCCTATGACCGAGGACCTCTTCGACTACTTCGAGTTGGGAGATCGGGTTTTCAAGATCGCCGGAATGGAATGGCCGGAGAAGGTCTCCTTGGACCAACAGAAGCGGGTTTGCATGGCCTGCGGCGGGCTCTACACTCCGGGCGCAGGGAGCTGTCCGCGCTGCGGGGCCCCGGAGCCGGACCACGCCACCCTGGTGCGCCTGGCCGCCGCCTCGTGAGGATGGGAAACGGCCGATCTTCCTGTGGAATCGGCCGTTTCCCTGTTGTGTATCGGGACCTTCAACGGAGGTTTGCGAACTTGAGCGCCCCTTCCAAGAGGTAGGTCATGTCCTCCACCACATCCGGAATGCTCTTTCCGCCGGTGAGCTCCCGGATGCGCCGCTCGGCGGTGATGGGGTCGATGTTGTTTTCACCGAAGTCCGCAAGAACCTTTCTCACTTGGTTCCAATGTCTGCGGGCTTTGTCGAGATCGGAAAGGCCCTTGCTCGAAGTGGGCCTCACCTTGTCCAGGATGGGATCGAGCTTTGTTTTCATGTCCTTGGCCGCGCCGCGGGCGATCTCCTGCAGCTTTTCCATGCGGCTCAGATCGGGATCCCCCTGCATGTGCCACGATTTGTAGCGGGTGACGTCGGCGGCCTGCTGCCCCCAGATCCTGGAGACTTTGGACTTATCCTTTTCCAGCCACTGCAGATCCTTGTAGCTTTCGGCGTGGCCGCTGGTGGTCACGGTTTCCCATGCCTGCTTTGCGCTCCGGCCGGTGGAGGCCTCATAGGCCTCTTCCCAGGCCCTCTGGGCGTCTTGCTGCCATTGGTGGACCTTGGCGGGCTTGCCGTCGCGGGTGAGAGACTGCACCATCTGCTCGTCGAGTCCGATATCGAAGTCCATGCCCACGGAACCGGCGCTGGAGGAGTTGCGCATTTCCTTGAGGGGCTGCTGATTCCAGCCCCTGGCCCGCATATTTTCATGGAACCGCGCCTCCACGTCGGCATGAACGGCTCGCAGGTGGGCGTTGTAGGCCCTCTGGGAAAGGGGATCTCCCTTGTATTTCAGGAAGTTTTTGGCGTGGGGGTTGCCGTTGATGGCCGCGACCTTCTCACGCACCTCGGCTTGAAGGCGCAGGATCTCCTCCGCAGAGGCCCCGGAGGAGCCGGCCTGGGAGAGGCGTTTTTGCGCCTGCCGGAAATCCTCCACCAGATTCTCGCCCTGCTTTCGGGCCCTCTGGAATTGTTCGAGAGCCCGCTGATCCGCAGATTTGGGCAGCTTCACCGCCGGTGCTTCCGGAACGCTTCCGCTCTTGGTGGTCTTCACGTCCGGTCCGTCCACGGTTTGCAGGGGCTTTTTCCCTGTGGGGACATCCGGTCCGTCCGGGCCGGTTTTCGGCTTTCCGAGGACCTTGCCCATGCCGTATTCCAGGCCCTTGGAAAGGGCAAAGGAAACGGCACCCCGCTTGAGCGCCTCCTCCAGACCTCCTTCCTGATAGCCGCGCATGGCCTCGGCCGCGGCCCCTGCCGTGGGGCCGAACAGCGCGGCGGTGCGCAGGACCGCCTCCGTAGGACCTCCCTCAATGTACCCGGTGGCGGCCTGGTAGGCGGCATCCACATATTGGCCGCCGAAAAGGGAGGCAACCATCATGCCGGTGTCCGCAGCGCTCTTGATGTTCTGGGAGGCTTCCAGGCCCAGGTTGGCATAGGCGGCCTCTTCGTCGCTCTGGGCCTGGATGGCCAGGAAGTGCCCTTCTACTTTCTTGCCTAGGGCGTCGGCGATGCGTTTCACGGCCGTCTGATCCATGTTCAGGCGCACGTCCGGTGTCAGCTGGCGTTCCACGAAGGCGCGGGCCTCCCGTCCCTCCTCCCCCGGCAGCATGCCGGCCAGCTTGAACAGGGCATCGCTGGATCGCTGAAAATGCTCCATGCGCTGCTGGCTCTTGCGGATATTGGCGACGAATCCCGCATGGGCATAGTCGTCGAAGGGGGAGCGGGAATGGACGAGTTCCCCGGTCTCGATGGAGGCCACCAGGTCCTTCTCGCTTTGCAGGTCGGCCATGGCCCCTACGATGCGGAATTCCAGCTGCGCCCTGCGCTCGGGATCCGTTTCCTTGGCCAGCTCCGCCCGGTCCCGCTCCAGGTTGCGCTGGATGATGATCATGTTTTGCTTGTGGAACTCGATGCGCTCCAGTTTCGCGCGGCGTTCCGCCTCTTCGGCCTGGGAAGCCCCCTTGGCATCGGCGGCGCCCTCCTCTTCTTTAGGCTGTGTTCCCTGCCTCGCCGTCTGGGCAAGCGCGGGTTGTTCCTTTTGCGGAGCCTGCGGACCGAGCGTACTTGCAAACAAGGCGGAGAATCTTTTTCGATCTTGGGCCAGCGTGGTCTTTTCAGAAAAAGGGCGTTCCTTGAGCCACTGGCGGGCGGCCTGAATGAAGATCGGGGTCCACTGGTTGTGGCGGCGGACGTCGTTGAGCTCTGACAGGGAAGCTTTTTCTGCCAAACTCAGTCCCACTTCCGCTCCCATGCGGGCTGCGACCTGCTTGTGCGTATCCTCTATGGTTTCGGTGGGAGCGAGCTTGGTGTCTTCCAGCTCCGCTCGCCGGGCGTCCAGCTTGCGGCGCATCTTTTCATAGGCCGCCTCCACCGTGTCCAGGGCCACGGGCGGCGGGTACTCCACGCGGTCTTCTCCCTCCTCGAGCTTCTCGGCATTGATGCGGAAGACGCTGGTTTCGTCCCCATCCTTGACTTCGTAGGTATGGCTCAGTCTGGTTTCTTCAAAATATGGAGCCAGAGCGGGTATATACGGCGAATCGCCGGGGTTCATGCCGAAGATCCCGATGAAGGGGTCTTCCTTATCCTCATTGTCGTTGGCGTCCAGATAAAGCGCACGATAGGTGGGATTTTGCGGATCTCCCACGGCGTACACCACGAAGAGGAGCGGAATCCCCTTGATGCCTTCGATCCATCCGTCTGTGTCCCCCTCCCCGGAACCAAACCAGACGCCCTCCAGCGGGGCCTTTTGGGCAAAAAGACTGGCGATGGTCTCCACCGCGGATTTGTGGCGCGCTCGCGCCTCTTCCTTGGCCTCGACGGGATCCGGCGGCTGCCCCAGGGCCTCCATGGCCTGAGCGAGCTGCCGTGCGCGGGCCTCCAGCGAGACGAGATAGTCCTTGAGCATATTGGCCTGGGCCAAGGCGGACGCCGCCCCTTCCTCGCTGTCGTAGGCCGCGGCGAACTGCGCTTCCGTCCATGCCTCGTCGAAGGCTGCGGAGGTGGAGGCGATGGCGCCTCGAATATTCAGAAATTCCGCCAGGATGGGCGTGGCTGTCCGGAAGTATTCGAGGATCTCTTGCGAAGGGAAGTCATAGTAGGATGCCCACCGCTTTTCGAATTGCGCAGCCTGGGCTTCGCTCATCTCCCCCATGAGGATGCGGGTGGCTTCCTTGGCCGTGGTGATCATGCCGGCGTACTGCGTGCTGCCCAGTTCCACCATGGGAAGCGCTGGAGGCAGAGGCATGGGCGACAGGGGCTGGAGCGCGGAGAGGCCGGAGTCGGCACTGTCTGCCGGTGCCTGTGTGGATGGAGCCGCAGCGGGCGGATTCTCGGCACCGGAAGCCCCTTGGCGGACCTCGTTCATGGCATCGGCGACCTGGCTGAGGGCCTGGACTTCGGCCGGGCTGAGGGCCGCCTTGTGTTCCTGAAGGATGGTGGACAGCTGCTCGGGGGTCGCCCCCAGCACATCGATGCCTTTGGCGCGAAGACCGGCCAAGGGGCCCATGGCGGTCGCCGGAAGGCGACCGTAGCCGATCAGGGCGCGGACCGTCAGGGCGTTCTTTTGCGCAAGGTCGCGCAAAGCCTCGCGGGCCTTGGCGTCCGCAACTGTCTGCGCCGCGGAATCGGAAACCGCCTGGCGCGGACCGGACGCCGTTTGGGCGCCCGCCGGCATGGAAGCCAGAAGGAGCGCCGGAAAGGCCAAAATCAGAAAAGACCGGAAGAGAGCAAGGCGGTGCCGGCGGGACACGGTCGTCATGGGAATCCTTTCCAAAGGTTTTTGGTTTTTTGGATAGGTTTAGACCAGCTTTCCCGCGGGAGCAAACGGAATGTCCACCGGCGGACCGGAGGGGATCAAAAAAGCCGCAGGGGGGGTTCCCGTGCGGCTCTTTGCTTTGTCGGCGTGATTTTCAGCGGCGTCCTTTGCGCCCAGCGGGCGAGGCGGCCCTTGCGGGGCGCTCCGGGCGTCTCATGGGTCAGGAGAAGGGATTGGACAGGACGATGGTCTCTTCCCGGCCGGGGCCGACGGAGACGATGCTCAAGGGCACCCCGACGAACTCTTCCAGGGCCTTGAGATAATTCTTCGTATTTCGGGGAAGGTCCTGGAACCGGCGCACGCCCCGGATGTCTTCCTCCCAGCCGGGAAATTCCTCGTAGACGGGTTCGCAGCGCTCCATGAGCTCGATTTCCCGGGGCAGGCCGTCGAGCTCCCGGCCGTCGCACCGGTAGCCCACGGCCACCTTGAGCGTGGGAAGACCGGTGAGCACGTCCAGCTTGGTGATGGCCAGGCTGGTCAGGCCGTTCAGACGGGCGGAGTCCTTGACCACGCACAGGTCGAGCCAGCCGCACCGGCGAGGCCTTCCGGTGGTGGACCCGAACTCGCCGCCGCATTCCCGGATCCGCTCTCCCGTGGGGTCGGTGAGTTCCGTGGGGAAGGGGCCCTCGCCCACCCGGGTGGTGTAAGCCTTGAGGATCCCCAGCACCTGGTCGATCTTGGTGGGGCCGATTCCGGCGCCGCAGCAGGCGCCGCCCGCCACCGTGTTGGACGACGTGACGAAGGGATACGTTCCGTGGTCGATATCCAGGTGCGTTCCCTGGGCTCCTTCGAAAAGCACGTTCTCGCCGCGTTCCAGGGCGCGCTGCAGACGCACGGACACATCGCCCACAAAAGGAGCCAGTTTGCGGCCGTATTCCAGGTACTCGTCGGCCACCGCGTTCGTATCCAGGGGCTCCCGGCCGAAGTAGTGCTGGAACATGAAATTCTTTTCCTCGAGCACGCCTTCCAGCCGCTGTCGAAACACCTTCTCATCCAGCAGGTGATGGATTCGAATGCCGGAACGGGCCGCCTTATCCTCGTAGCACGGCCCGATACCGCGCCCCGTGGTGCCGATCTTGGACGCTCCCTTCTTCACTTCGCGGGCCGCGTCCAGGAGCCGATGGTAGGGCATGATCACATGGGCGTATTGGCTCAGCACCAGCTGCTCGGGAGTCACGTCCACGCCGAATTCCTTGAGGCGCCCCAGCTCATGGAGGAGCACTCCGGGATCCACCACCACCCCGTTTCCTATCATGCACACCTTGTCCCGGTGCAGGATGCCCGAAGGCGTCAGGTGGAGGATGATCTTTCTTCCGCCCACCACCAGCGTGTGACCGGCGTTGTTGCCCCCTTGAAAGCGAACCACGCAGTGGGCGTCCCCGGTGAGCAGGTCCACCACCTTGCCCTTTCCTTCATCGCCCCACTGCACTCCTACGACAATCACGGTAGCCATTGTTTCATCCTTGTTTTCTTATCACCGGACCCCTGGTGAATGATGTGAAAGGGCGCACATGAGGCCCAACGGCCACCTTTAATGAAAAAAGGAAGGCCTGTCAAAAGCAAAAAGGCACGGCCTGAGCCGTGCCTCGAATGGGTGCCTCTCGCCGTCGCCCGGATAATCAGTAGGCGAAGGAGCGAAGCCTGCGGATCCGCTCCTCGATGGGCGGATGGGTGCTGAACAGGTTCACCAGGCTCCTTCCCGACAAGGGATTGACGATGAACATGTGGGCCGTGGCCGGCTTGGCCTCCACCATGGGGATTCTCTCGGACGCCACCGCCAGTTTTTCCAGGGCGCTGGCCAAGGACTCGGGATGTCCGGCGATGCGGGCTCCCGTCTCGTCCGCCAGGTACTCCCGGGATCGGGAAATGGCCATCTGGATCAGCATGGCCGCAATGGGCGCCACGATGGCCAGAACCAGGGTTCCGAAGAGGCCTCCGGCCCCTTCCCCCTCTTCATCGTTTCCGCGAAAGCCGCCGAAGATGGCGGTCCAGCGGGCCATGTCCGCCAGGAACATCACCGCCCCCGCCATGGCGGCGGCAATGGTTCCGATGAGGATATCCCGGTTCTTGATATGAGCCAGCTCGTGGGCCAGAACGCCGCGGACCTCATGGGCCGAAAGGAGCCGCAAAAGGCCCTCCGTCACCGCCACCACCGCGTGTTCCGGGTTTCGACCCGTGGCAAAAGCGTTGGGGGTTTCGCTGGGAATGATATAGACCCGGGGCATGGGGAGTCCGGCGCTGGCCGCCAGCTCCCGCACCATGTTGTAGAGTTCGGGCGCCTCCCGCTCGTCCACCGGTTGAGCCCGATACATGGCCAGCACGATTTTGTCCGAAAACCAGTAGGTCCCAAAGTTCATCACGACGGCGAACACCAAGGCGATCGCCATCCCTTGCGGGCCGCCCAGAAGCCTTCCGATCCCGACGATCAGGACCGTCAAGGCCGCCAAAAGCAGGGTGGTCCGGAATCGGTTTCCCATCGTCTTTAAGCCTCCTCTGACAAGTGTTGTTTGAGGGTTTTCTGAAACCGCCCCGAGCGCCGGCCGGGCCGGCACGGAGCTCGCCTTTTCCGTGCTCCTATGTCTTCAGATATTCGGACGTGTCAAGGAAAATCGGGGGATGCTCAGAGATCGGACCGCACCACGATCTTTCTGGAATCCACTTCCTTCTTGGGAACGCGGATCGTGAGCACCCCGTCGCGGAACTCGGCCGAGACCCGGTCTTGTGCCGCCTCCTTGGGCATCACGAGCCTCCTCTGAAAGGGCCCGCAGGAGCGTTCCCGGAGGACCGCCTTCATGCCCGCCGGTTCTCGCAGAGAACTTGTTCCTCGGACGAAAATTTCTCCTTCCGCCGCCTCCACCAGAAGGTCCTTTTCCGAAACCCCGGGAAGATCCACCACGGCGATCCACGTGCGCTCGTCCTCGTACACATCCACGGCGGGCTCCCATGGACGGGCCTTTCCTTCGCCTTCGTCAGGCTCCGGGCCGCGTCGGGCCGCCTCCAGGCAGCTGCGGTAGAGCGCATCCATGCGCTTTTTCATGTGAAGGATCTCGTCCACCACGTTTGCAGCCGGGGCTACCACCATTTCACTCCCTTGTTTCTCTCCTTGTGTTGAATCCGAATCGCGGCTTGCGCCGATCCACCACGCAGGATTTAAGAGCCACTGAAAAATTAAGATGAGGCCTTGCCACCGTCAAGATCGGCATGAAGCCGCTTTTTCCCGCCCGCCCCCTGACAAGCGGAGCCATCGTACTTATGCATGAAAGAAAACGGTGAGATCTCAGGAGGCGGCCATGGACCAACAGAGACGCCGGATGATCCAAAACAGGATCACCCCCATCGACCTTTTCAAACTAACTCCCAAGACCAATTGCGGCGAATGCGGCCGGCCCACCTGTCTCGCCTATGCCACCCAGGCGGTGGTCGGCGAGATCCCCGTGAACTCCTGCCCCCATCTGGATTCGCAGGGCCTGGAAGGCCTGAAAAGCCGCCTGGATCGGCAGCTCGAAGCGGGCATCGGAAGAAAGAGGGAAAGCTTCGAAAAGACGTTGGAATTTTTGAGGAAGGAACTGGCCGGGTGGGACCTGGAAGCCCTGGCCCCGCGGCTGGGCGCCGAGGTGGAAAAGGATCCCGACACCGGGCAGGTGCGACTCACGCTCCCCTATCTGGACGATGTGGTCCAAATCTCCCCTTCCGATGTGGTCTCCCTGTCGGATCGCGAGATCAACCCCTGGGAAAAGATCTTTCTTTTCAACTACGTGATCGGAGGAGCCGTGGAACCTTCCGGCACCTGGGTGGGAATGGAAAGCCTTCCCAACTCCATCTCCAAGATCAAGAGCCTCCGGGCTCACTGCGAGGAACCGCTGGCCAAGGCTTTCGCGGCGGACCGCAACGCCCTGGTCCGGGCCGCCGCCCCCTGGTTCGTGGAGCTGGAGGCGGAAAACGGCGAAGCCGACTGGATGGGCGAGTGCCAAGTTCTTCCCAAGGTCCCCCTTCGCCTCTTGTGGTGGCCGGAAGATCCGGAAGACGGATTCCCGGCCCGGGTGAAGTTTCTTTTCGATGAAAGGGTGCTGGAAACCCTGGATCTGGAATCCCTCCTCTTTGCCTGCGAGCAGGTGACGGAACGACTCGCGGAAGGAAGGATGGAAGGATTAAAGGATTAGAGGATTAGAGGATTAGAGGACGGGTGAGTGGGGGTGGAAAGGAGGTGTCGGGCGTGGTTCACGGCCTCCTTTTCCAACGAGCGCAGGATCTGACGGGGCGCCTTGAAGCACCCCAGCCGAAGGCGGACGAAGTCGGCGAAGCTCTCCCGCGTCCCGGCCCGATGCACATGGACGGTGTCCCGTTGGTCGTTTTCGGGCCAACGGCGCCGAAGCCCCGATTCCAAAAGATCGGCCAGCCGGCCCATGGCCGCCTCCAGGCGGTCGTTTTCCGGCAGGTCCTGCAAAGGGCGGCCTTCCAGCAGCACTTCCGCGAGAAATCGATGGGCGCGGGGGCGGTACCGGGAATCGGTGAGGAAGGGATAGCGCCAGACCAGTTCGGTGGCGGACCAGCCCCGGACGGACGCAAGGGACGCCAGGGCGCCCAGAACTCGCTCGCCCCACAAGAGGACGTGGAAAAGGGGGTTGGCCCGGGGGCTCGAGTAGAAAAAGGCGTTCAGACCGGCGGCCGGCTCCAGCCAGAATCGCTGCTCCCGGGGATCCAGTCGCGAAAAGACCCGGGACGCCAGGCACTGCTCCCGCGCGCACTTGGCCCGGTATCCCACGGCGTCCCGAAGATCCCGGCCGCCGTTTTGCGCGGGGTGGAGCAGGCAGCCGATCCGCCGGCCCTGCCCATCCAGATACCCCAGGGCCCAGCAGGAAAACCCCACGACGGGCCGCCACGGACGGGACCGCCGAAGAAGGGACTCCCGGTTGTCCCGAAATTCCCGTTTGAGACTTCCGACCCAGTCGAGAGGGTCGTAGCGGGCGGGTCGGATGGGAGGGCAGCACCCGAAACACGACCGCTCCTCATCCGGAGCACACAGGGACAAAATCCTAAGCGGGGAGTCTTTTTTCATCAGGTCTCTCCACCACCGCGCGCTCAGCGGGCGGGGATAAACCCCGCCCCTACCCAAGAAGTGGAGCCGTTTCCGCAAGGGCGGGCTCTATGCCGGTCCGCTCGGCCATCCCGGATTGACTTGCCGGCATGGGTTTGTTAAGAGGCGGGCGGTGCTGCAAGGCACGAGTCCATGAACACGCGAGGTGAAGCCATGCCGATCTACGAATTTCGATGCATCCGGTGCGATCATATCCAGGAAGTTCTCGTATCCAGCAGCAGCGCCCCCGTGGAAATGAAGTGCGAAAAGTGCCAGGGAGAAGAGCTGGAGCGGGTCCTGAGCCGGGTGAGCTACATGATGGGCGGATCGTCTTCTTCCGGTGGCGAAGGCGCCAAGGTCACCACCAAGAGCTGTTCCCCGGGCAGCAGTTGCGCCACCATCGAACTTCCCGGCCACACCCGCTGAAGGGGAAGGTTCGTTCGTCCCTGGACACCGGTGTTGCCCCATCCCCGTCATTTCCATCGGCGCCTGCCGGCGCTCATTGGCGGCTTTCCTTCAGATCAACCCCCATCACGGACGGCCCGTGACAACGAAGGATAAAACGCCCCTCTGGCAAGCAGCCCCCCTGTAGGGGCGAATGATTATTCGCCCCTACACGCCATGCGCGCGAACGGAACGAGGCCGCGTTTCATATAAACGATCACGGTCTCCCTTACGCCACCCCGTCTGCATGAAAGAACCTGCGCCGGGGCGCCGGCCGCTCCCACATACCAGTCATTTCCATCGGCGTTTATTCGCGTTCATTCGCGGTTTTTCTTCACATCAAACGACACCTTCCGCCCGAAGTTTCTCGATGGCCCCCTCGTCGTAGCCCGCCTCCAGGAGCACGTCCCGGGTGTGTTCTCCCAGGTCGGGGGCGTGAGTTCGGATCTCTCCGGAGGTTTTTGAAAACTTGGGAGCCAGCCCCATCTGCCGGTAGGCGCCCCAGGCCTGGTGGTGCAGCTCCACCACCATCCGCCGGTGCCGCATGGCTTCATCGTCCAGGACTTCGGCCAGGTTCAGAACGGGTTCGCAGCAGCAATCCTCCGCCTCGAAGATCCGGACCCACTGGGCCTGGGTCTTCCCGGCGAAAGCCTCCGCCACCTGATCCCTCAGTTCCTTCTGGTGCGGTCCGGGCTGGAAGTAGTCCGGCCGGTCCCAGTCCGGCCGGCCCATCACCCGGCAGAACGCCTTCCAGAACTGGGGCTCCAGGGCCCCCAGGCTCATGTGCCGGCCGTCCCGGGTGCGGTACACGTCGTAGCAGGCCAGGCCGTGGTTCAGAAGGTCGTCGCCGGGTTCGGGAACCCGGCCGTCGGCCAGGAACTTTCCCCATCTCAGGCAGTTCCAGGCGGCGGCTCCGTCCGTCATGGATATGTCGATCATCTGGCCTTCCCCGGTCCGCTCCCTCCAGAAGAGAGCCGCCGCGATGCTGAAGGCGGCCGTGAGCGCCCCGCCGCCCAGGTCGCCGATCTGAACACCGGGCACCACGGGATCTCCGCCCCGGCCGCAGTAGGACAGAACGCCGCTCAGGGCCAGATAGTTGATGTCGTGCCCCGCGCGATCCGCCCTGGGTCCGTCCTGGCCGTATCCGGTGATGGCGCAGTAGATGATCCGGGGATTGACCTCCCGCAGAGCCCCATAGCCCACCCCCAGGCGGTCCATGACGCCGGGGCGGAAGCCCTCCAGCACCACGTCCGCCGAGGCCGCCAGCCGGACGAACACGTCGCGGCCGGCCGGTTCCTTGAGGTTCAACGTGAGGGACCGCTTGTTTCGGTTGAGCACCACGTGGAAGCCGCTGTTGGCGCCGATCTTGGGCGGCCACCACCGGATGTAGTCCCCCACCTTGGGATCTTCCACCTTGATCACGTCGGCTCCCAGATCCGCCAGGAGCATGGAGCAAAAGGGGCCGGGAAGCAGCCGCGAAAGATCCAACACCCGAATGCCTTCAAATGGGCCCGACATGGCACGTCTCCTTGTTTGAGGGCCAAGAGCGTATGGGGAAGGAGCAAGAAGCCAGGCGCGGAGGACTTGATCGCGGCGCTGCCCGCAGGGGCGAAAGATCTTTCGCCCCTACAGTGGCCACACCTTCCGCGCCCGTGGGCGCGAGTCCCGATCCGCATGGCCGGCAAGCCGCCTCGTGCAGAAAGATCCATGCGCGTCTCGCCCGCCTCGGAGGTTGTCCAAAAACGCCTCCACCCGTCTCTCCCGCGCAAGCGGGAGTCCATAACTTGCCGGTGATCCTGGATCCCCGCTTTCGCGGGGATGACGAATGGGCGTTGAACCAGGCAAATTTGCCGTTCTCGGACAAGCTCCTAGGAGCCCGTCCGACAATGGCTCTCCGACTTACAAGGCCGAGGAATTTGGGTCCTCCTCGTAGCCGCGGGGCTTCAGCCCCGCGGAAAGGGCCATCGTAACACCTTGAAGTCGCCGGCCGTATGCGATGGCCTATCCGACAACCGGGGATTCCTCCGCAGCCCTAAAGGGCTGCGCTACGAGAAAAGAGGTCGTCCGCGGCGTTCTCGGACACGCTCTTAGAGAAGGGCCTCGGCGAACTCCCGGGGATCAAAGGGCCGCAAATCGTCCATCCCTTCTCCGATCCCGATGAAGCGCACGGGCAGCTTCAGCTCATGGCAGATGGGGACGATGACGCCCCCCTTGGCGGTGCCGTCCAGCTTGGTGAGGATGAGGCCCGTGATGTTCATGGCTTCCCGGAAGAGGCGCGCCTGGCTGATGGCGTTCTGACCCGTGGTGGCGTCCAGGACCAGAAGGATTTCGTGGGGCGCCGTGGGCATCTTCTTCTGGATCACCCGGTGGACCTTCTTGAGTTCCTCCATCAGGTTCACCTTGGTGTGCATGCGCCCGGCGGTGTCCACGATGACCACGTCCGCCTTGCGGGCCTGGGCGGCGTCCAGGGCGTCGAAGGCCACGGCCGACGGATCCGCTCCGCTCTTTTGCCGGATGACCGGCACGTCGATCCGCTCTCCCCATCGTTCCAGCTGCTCGATGGCCGCCGCCCGGAAGGTATCCCCGGCCACCAGCAGGGGCGAAAGCCCGGACGTCTTGATCCGACGGGCCAGTTTGCCGATGGTGGTGGTCTTGCCCACGCCGTTCACGCCGATGACCATGATGACGAAGGGCTTGGCGGCGGCAGGATCAAAGGGGGGCGCGTCCACGGAAAGGATCCGGGCGATCTCCTCGCGGAGGGCTTCCCGGAGGCGCGCCGGATCCTGGAGCTCCTTGCGTTTGACCCGATCGCTCACCCTTTCCAGCAGCAACTGGGTGGCCTGCACGCCCAGATCGGACGTGATGAGGATCTCTTCCAGGTCGTCCATCACGTCTGCATCGATGGTCTTCTTGCCCAGCACCAGCCGGTCCACCCGGTCGGCCAGCCGTTCCCGGCTTCGGTGGAGGCGTTCCCGGAGGCGGGAGAAGAAGCGCCCCCTTTGGGCGCTCTCTTCCGCTTCTTCGGCGCTCTCTTCCGGTATCTCGCCGGCGCTCTCCGTCGTTTCCTCAGAGGGTGCCTCTTCGGGCTCCTCATGGCCGGCGGCCGCTTCCGCTGCCTCCCGGCCCCTCTCGTCCTCGCACATCTCGACGGCATCCCGGCCGGCCGGTTCCTGCTCACCTTCAGGAACTTCCGCAGCCTCTTCCCTTTCCACCGGGGGCTCTTGCGCCGGTGCGTCCTCTTTCTTCCTTCTGAACCAACGAATCATGGGGGTTCTTTTCCTCCTTGATAATGGGGCCGCCCCCGGCGCATCTGGCGTCCAGGGCGGTCCCGTGCTATGAGATGGCGGTATTTTGGAAAGATCCCGGCGAATCTAGCACACACCCCCCGGAAAATGAAGAAAACGGAGAGACGTTCATGCGCAAGAGGTGGGAAGGCGGGCCGGACGGCCCCATGAGGCGGGAGATGATCCGGATCTGTCGGCAGCTCGCCCGGGAAGGGCTCGTGGCGGCAAGCGACGGCAACGTGAGCTGCCGCCTGGATAACGATCGTTTTCTCATCACCCCCAGCGGACGGCCCAAGGGTGATGTGGAGGCGGAAGAGCTCCTGGTGGTGGACCGGCACGGTGAGGTGCGAGACGGCGCAGGCAAGCCCTCCAGCGAAATCCGCATGCACCTTTTGGTCTACGAAAGGCGTCCGGACGTGCACGCGGTGGTCCACGCCCATCCGCCCCTTCTCACCGCCCTGACCCTGGCCGGAATTCCGTTCCCGGCCGATGTCTTTCCAGAAGTCTGGATCTCGGTGGGCCCGGTCCCCACGGCGCCCTACGCCACCCCGTCCACGGAAGAGGTCCCCCGGGCCATCGCCCCCTTCGTGGATCGGCATCAGGCCGTTCTGCTGGAACGCCACGGATCTCTCACCGTGGGCGAAAACCTGCGCCAGGCCTTCTACCGGCTGGAAAAGCTGGAACATGCGGCCCGGTGCCTGCTGGCCGCAAGGCTCTTCGGCGGGCGTCTGCCCGAGCCGCTGGATCCGGCAAGACTCGGTGAACTGGAGGCGATCTTCGGATCCCCGCTTCCGCGGGAATGATGCATCCGGCGGAAATCCGGGAGCGCAGGGGCGAAAGATCTTTCGCCCCTACCGTCCCGCGTTTTCCCTCACGCCTCACGACTTACGACTCACGACTCACGCTCCCCGCCAGATGATCCGGGCGTCCGCCACCACCAGGCCTTCCGAATAGGCGAAGACGGGGTTCAGGTCGATTTCCATGATGTCTTCGTGGGTTTCAGCCAGATGGGCCAGCTTGAGGATGGCGTCGGCCAGCGCCTCCTTGTCCACCGGGGGCGCGCCGCGGTAGCCGTCGAGAAGCGGCGCCGCCTGGATCTCCTCCATCATGGCAAAGGCGTCTTCCCGGGTGATGGGAAGGATCCGCATGGCCACGTCCCGGAAGAGCTCCACCGTCACGCCGCCCAGACCGAAGAGGATCACCGGGCCGAACTGGGGATCCCGGTTCATGCCCAGGATCACCTCCAGGCCCGCCGAAGCCATGCAGCTCACCACCGCGCCCCGGATGTCGGCGTCGGGCCGGGCCTTTCGGGCGCTTTCCATCATCTCCTCATAGGCCTTCCGCACCTCCTGGCCCGACCGGAGTCCCAGGCGCACGCCTCCCACGTCGGACTTGTGGAGGATGTCCGGGCTGTCGATCTTGAGCGCCACGGGAAAGCCCAGCTGGTTGGCCAGATGGACCGCCTTGCCCGGGCTTTCCGCGAACCGATGGCAGACGCACTCAAACCCATGGTTTTCAAGGAACTCCAGGCATTCGCTGAGGCTCGGATGCCTGCCGCCGGCCGGAGACGCGGGAACCGTGGTTCGGGCCGGCTTGCGCTTCTTTTCGGGCGGGAGCAGCTGCGCCAGGGCGCGCACACCCCGCTCGGGAGTTGGAAAGACCGGAATGCCGTTGAGGTGCATCTTCTTTCGCTCCACCTTCTCCACGTCCGCCCCGCCCAGGAAAATGACCACTTCATGAGCGCCCGGGGTGACCACCGTGGAGGCGTCGGCCACCGGATCCCCGAAGATGATGCCCATGATGTCGTAATAGGGCCGGGCCCGTTCCAGGACCGCCTGGTACATGGCCGCATGGGCGTCCCCGGTGAGATCCAGCGGGTTGGCCCGAATGGCGTGGGCCGGAATCACCCCTTCCAGGGCGTCGGCCAGTTCGGCGGGAAGCGGCGCCACGTCCAGCCCCTCCCTTTCGGCCGTATCGGTGGCCAGGATGGCCGCTCCTCCCGACGTGGTGATGAAAAGGATGCGGTTTCCCGGCGGCGGATTGAGGTAGGCGAGAGCCTTGGCGAAGTCGTAGAATTCCTGGATGGTTTCCGCCCGCACCACCCGGTGCGCTTTGAAAAGGGACGAATAGACCGCATCCGCCCCCGCCAGGGACTTGGTGTGGGATTCGGCCGCCACCTTTCCCCTGGGAGTGCGTCCGGCCTTGAGGACCACCACGGGCTTGCCGGCTTCGTCGATGGCCCGGCGAAACTCCGCCGGCCGTTTGATCCCCTCCAGGTACAAGGCGATCACCCGGGTGTTGGGATCCTGATCGAAGTAGCGGATGAGGTCCGTCTCGTCCACGTCCGCCCGGTTCCCCAGGCTGACGAAGCACGACACGCCCAGCTCTTCGTCGGAAAACCAGTCCATCATGGCCGCGCCCACCGTGCCGCTCTGGCTGATGACCGCCACCCGGCCCTGGCGCTGGAGCAGCGGCCAGGACGCGCACAGGGGATGGTAGGGGTTGTTCACCCCCTGGCAGTTGGGCCCGATGAGGCGCACGCCGCCCTCCCGGGCCACCCGCACCACCTCCTGCTGGAGCGCCTCCCCTTCCGGCCCCGCCTCGCTGAATCCTCCCGTGATCACCACGGCGGCCTGCACGCCCTTTTCTCCGCAGTCGGCGACGGCCTGCGGAACGAAGCGGGCCGGAATGATGATCACGGCCAGGTCCACCCCGTCGGGAACCTCCTTGACGTTCTTGAAGCACTGCAGCCCCAGGATGGTCTCACTCTTGGGATTGATGGGATAGATGGCCCCGGGGAATCCCCCTTCCAGGATGTTCCGCAGGATCTCGTGACCCAGCTTCTCCGGACTTTCCGAAGCGCCGATCACGGCCACGCTCCGCGGCCGAAAAAACGCATCCAGCTGCTGCACTCCCATGGCGCCCTCCCGGTTCGGGTTCGTGTGATAGGACGGCAAAGGCCCTCGCACGGGGACCTCTTTTCTCCGCGCGGTGCGGCGCTCGGGCGGCCCCCTCAGGAGCTTGCCTGGGAACGCCGCGGACGACCTCTTTTCTCGTAGCGCAGCCCTTCAGGGCTGCAGAAGAATCCCCGGCCGTCGGATAAGCCATAGCCTGTTTCCTGTCACTTCATGGAGTTACGATGACCCTTTCCGCGGGGCTGAAGCCCCGCGGCTACAATGAGAAGGGGGGTCCCGGCCTTCCATGCCGGAAAAACATTTTGGACAAGCTCTCAGGACTCGGCCGCCTTGCGGGCCTTTTCCTCCACCCGGGCGTTGAACTTGTCCGCCTTGATGATGAACCGCTCGTGGGTGGCCTCCCCGATCTTTTCCACCTCGTCGTAGGCTTCCAGCCTGAAGGTGAGCTTGCGCCCTTCCACGGCCGTCACCTCGGTCACCACCCGCACTTCCATGCCCAGGGGCGTGGGAGCCAGGTGCTTCAGGTTCATGGACATGCCCACGGACTGCATGCCCGGCTCCAGGTGCTCGTCGATGAGCATGGCCGAAACCTGCTCCATGAGTCCCCCCAGAAAGGGGGTGGCGAAGACGTCGGGAAGGTTTTCGTAAAAGCGGCGGGCCGAATGTTCCGGCTGGGTCTTCAGGGTCAGTTCCTTCTTCATGCCCACGGTAAAGACCTCACTCATGGTCACCTCCTGTTTTGATCAAAGGACGATGGACAACGCCTGCAGACCTCTGTGGAAAGTCGAAAGGAACCGGCTTCAGCGGGAATGGAATCAAAGGATCTTTCGCGGGGAATCGTCAGAGGGAGAGCGGGAACATTCGGTTTTGTATCCTTCCAAATCCGCCGGAATGTGTCAAGAAAGGAGCCGCCCGCGCGTGTTGACACCCCACGGGCCCGCTCTTAGCTTTCAAGGGATTGGTTTCCACGGCCCGTCCCGGGCCGACCATCCGACAAGAGCCCCTTTAACGTGAAACCACATGGACCATGGAGGTACGTATGTCAAAGGTGGAAGAACATCTGAAGGAAGCGTTTGCAGGCGAATCCCAGGCCAACCGCAAGTACCTGGCCTTTGCGGAAAAGGCCCGTGAGGAGGGCTATCCCGGAGTCGCCAAGCTGTTTGAAGCCGCCGCCGCGGCGGAAACGATCCACGCCCACAAGCACCTGAGGGTTCTCAAGGGCATCCGGAGCACCAAGGAGAACCTCCAGGAAGCCATCGCCGGCGAAACCCACGAATTCAAGAGCATGTATCCCCAGATGATCGAAGACGCCAAGGCGGAAGGCCATCGCCAGGCGGAGATCAGCTTCACCTACGCCAACGAGGTGGAAAAGGTCCACGCGTCCCTCTATGAAGAGGCCCTGAAGGATCCGGAAAACTTCCCCGTGAAGGACTGGTTCCTGTGCCCCATCTGCGGCTACACGGTGGCCGACGAGCCCCCCGAGCGTTGCCCCGTGTGCGGCGCCAAAAAGGAAAAGTTCTTCAAGGTGGAGTAGGCGCCTGTTTGAAAACTCCCCCAACCGTCACTCCCGCGCAAGCGGGAGTCCATAACTTACTGGAAATCCTGGATCCCTGCTCCCCGTTCAAGCCGGGGACAAGCCTCGCGGGTACTGTATTCTTCTTATCTCCGCACGATTAGCGGGCGGAGATAGACCCCGCCCCTACCCAACAGGTCCAGTCCCCTTCGTAGGGGCGGGCTTTACGCCCGCCCTTCAGGACCTGCCCATGAGAAAGAATCGTCCAATTCAATGTGAAAGAAAATGGCGGCTTGGCGGAAGGCAAAAAAGTCTCACGCAAAGGCGCAAAGAAAGCATCATGATCAGAAATGAGGGAGCGGGACATCTTGTTGTGAAAACAACTTTGGCTTGGGTCTCTTGTGGGAGCGGCGCAAGCCGCGATGGGGGTGGCCGGCAATCCAACAGCCGCGCGGTCACGCAAAGAAAATCGCGCCTTGCGGCGCTCCCACGAAAGGCCCTCGCCCGGGCCCCCTCTTTCATCCATACGGGATGGCGAGCTTCGCCATGATCGTCAGATGTAAGTAGGTGCCGGCTGGCCGGCGATCCGACGGCCAAGGCCGCTCCCGCGACGCAAGACGCCCATTTGCGCCCATTCGCGGTTCTCTCTCACGTTACATTTTCAGCTCACATCCCTCCACACCCCGCCGCCCCCACGAAAAGGCGGACGTCGCCCGACTCCCTTCCCAACGGCTTGTGATGAGGGCGGCCCTGTGGCATATCTTCGGACGCGGCATCCATCGTCGACCCTGTGACAACGCGCGGACCCATCCCCCGGGAGATCCCAACGATGTGGCGGACAGTTCAGAGCAACCGAACGGAAAGACTTTTCGAAGCCTTTGCGAGGGACATCTCTTCGCCGCCTCCGGATCCCCTGGAACCGGAAACCGTGGTGGTGCAGGACATGGGGATGGCCCGGTGGCTCACCCACCGGCTGGCCGTCACCGCGGGCGTTGCGGCCAACATCCGCTTTCTCGTCCCCGCGGACCTGGTCCGGACGGTCTACGGGGCATGGCTGGGCCTAGAGATCCAGCCGGAATCCTGGAGCCGCCCGGTGCTCACCTGGCACATCTTCCGGCACCTTCCCGACTTCCTGGATCGGGAGGAATTCGCGGACCTTCGGCGCTACATTTCGGAAGATCCCCTGGGCCTCAAGGCCTACCAGCTGGCGGAACGGATCGCCGCCGTCTTCGACCGCTACCTGGTCTATCGGCAGGAGATGCTCCTTTCCTGGGAAGACGGGAACGGGGAAGGCTGGCAACCGGTGCTGTGGCGCCGCCTGGCGGAAGCCATCGGAGAACCGCACCAGGCCCGTCTTCACCAACAGTTCCGCAAGGCCGCGGGCGGCGGCCGGGCGCCCGAACGGCCGGAAGCCCTTCCGCGCCGGGTGAGCCTCTTCGGCGTGAACCATCTGGCCCCCGTGCACCTGGAAGTCTTCGTCCGCCTGGCCTCCCAACTTCCCGTGACCCTCTACTACCCCAATCCCAGCGGCGCCTATTGGGGCGACGTGGAAACGGAAAAGCAGCGGATCCGGCGGGAAGCCCGAACCGGGGCCCCGACGTCCGCCTTCGCCGACGACGCCAACCCGCTCATGGGATCGTGGGCCCAGTCCGGGAAATTCTTCTTCGACAGCCTCCAGAAGATCCACGAAGAGACGGAGGCGCTGGAAGAAGACCTCTTCGAAGAACCCGCCCCCGCCTCCCTTCTGGGATGCGTGCAACACGACATCTTTCACCTGGCAGATGGCCGCCCCAAAGACCCCGACGCGAAGCAGCCCCTCAGCGGGCCGGATGCGTCCATCCAGGTCCACGCCTGCCATTCCCCCATGCGGGAAGTGCAGGCGCTCCACGACCGGATCGCCTGGATGCTGGACCACTTGCCGGACCTCGCACCCGAAGACATCGTGATCATGGCGCCGGACATCGACGTCTACGCCCCCTACGTGGAGGCCGTTTTCGGCACCCGGGACGACCCGCGCATCCCGTGGAACCTGTCGGAACGAAAAGCCCCCCTGGAAGATCCCCTGCTGGAAAAGATCCTGGAGATGCTGAGCCTCCCCCGCCGGCGCCTCACCGCCTCCGATGTGCTCTCCTTGATGGAAACGCCCGCCGTGGCCGCCCGGTTCGACCTCACCCCGGACGACCTCGCCCGGATCCGCACCTGGGTCCGGGAAACGGGCATCCGGTGGGGCCTGGACGGCGAGAGAAAGAAGCAATGGGGACTGCCGGCGGACCCCGCCAACACGTGGCAGATGGGCCTGGACCGGCTCTTTGCGGGCTACGCCCTGCCGCCCCGGGAGATCTTCTGCGGCCGGATACTCGCCTATCCCCACGTGGAAGCGGCCTGGGCCGAGTGCCTGGGAAAGCTCCAGGACCTGCTGGACCGGATCGCCTTCTGGCAGGAAACCCTCAAGGAAGCCCACCCTCCGTCCCGCTGGCAGGAACTCCTGAACCGGCTCCTGGACGACTTCTTCCACCCGGAAGGGGAATGGGAAGGGAGCCTCCGTTCGTTCCGCAGGGCCCTGGACCGGTTCCGCGGCTTCGCGGACCTGGCCGGCATGACCGAGCCCGTTTCCGTCCAGGTGGTGCAGGCCCACCTGGGCGCGCTCCTGGATTCGGCCCCCAGCATCCGCCGCTTCCTTTCCGGAGGCGTCACCTTCTGCAACCTGGTTCCCATGCGCACCATTCCCTTCCGGGTGGTGTGCCTTCTGGGCATGAACGACTCCGACTTTCCCCGCATGGACCACCCGCCGCAGTTCGACCTGGCGGCCCGGGATCCGCAGCCCGGGGACCGGCTGCGCAACCGGGAAGACCGGTTCCTTTTTCTGGAAGCCCTGCTTTCGGCCCGGGACGTCTTCTACGTGAGCTACGTGGGCCGGGACATCCGGGACGACAGCGAGCGGGTTCCGAGCGTCCTGGTGTCGGAACTGCTGGACTACCTGGACGGATCCCGGGTGCTTTCGGACGGGCGGCCGCCGTCGGCGGACATCGTGGTGCGCCACCCGCTCCAGCCCTTCAGCCGCCGCCTCTACGACGGATCCGACCCGAGGCTTTTCTCCTACGACCGGCAGTGGCTGGAAGCCGCCAGGACGGAAGAACGGGACGAGACGCCGCCGTTCTTTCCCGGCCACACGGACCCGGGAAACCATACGGGAACTTCTCAAACCGTCACTCCCGCGCAAGCGGGAGTCCATACCGTACCGGAAGTGAACCTGGAGGATCTAGTGCGCTTTTTCGAAAACCCGTCCCGGTGGTTCCTGGAAAAGGCGCTGGGCATGACCCCCTACCGGGAGGAAGACCCGATCCAGGACGAAGAGCCCTTCACCGTGGCGGGGCTGGACCGATACCGGGTGGAAACGGACATCTTCCAGGCGGTCCTGGACGGGCGGGATCCCGAAGAAACCTGGGAACTCCTCCGCGCCCGGGGGGTGCTCCCCCAGGGAGCGGCCGGGAAGGTGGTCTTTCGAGACACCTTTCGGGCCATGGAGGAGATGGCGGAAAGGGCGCGGGAATGGGCGGGAACATCCAGGAAGGCGGTGGAGGTGGACCTGGATCTCGGAAGTGTGCGGCTCCGGGGCTGGATTCCCCAGGTGACGGAACGGGGCCTGATGCAGGTGCGCCCGGCGAAAATCAAGGGCAAGGACCGGATCCGCCTGGGCATCCGCCACCTGGCCCTCTGAGCCGTACGTCCCCCGGGAGTCGCCCTGGAAAGTGTTCACGTGGCCAAGGACGTGGTCTTTCGCTTAGGCGAAGTGCCGGAGCCCGAAGATCACCTGCGCACCCTCCTGGACCTCTGGCGGCAAGGGCAGGAAAGACCGATACCCTTCTTTCCCGACACCAGCTGGGAATTCGCTGCCGGAGCCGCCAAGGGCCAGCCGCCGGACACCCTCCGGACCCGGTGCGAGGGCACCTTAAAGAACGACTACAACCAAAGGGCTGAAGGCTTCCATGCCTGCGTCGCCACGGCGTTCCGCGGAAGGGATCCCCTGGACGACGACTTTCGCCGGATCGCCCGCGCCGTCTTCCATCCCATCCTCCAGGCCACCGGAGCAAGAGCAAAAAGAACCCCAACAACCACCGGCGCGTCCCACACGAGCCCGTCCGAAAACCGGACGGAACAACGTTCTCCCACGGAGCGCACCCCAAGAGCGCGCCGAAAGCCCCCCCAGACATAGAAAAGCCGCGCAGGGACGGCCTGGAACCCCAACCGCGAACAACGCCGCGAGACAGAAACCCGGAAAAACCGCGCCGAAAAAAGCAAAGAGAACCCCAAAGCAACGCAAACAGAAAAAAAAGGACAGGACAACCACCCAGGAGCGCGCCAAACAAGCCAACAAAGAGCCAGGAGACACGGCAAGCACCCCGCAGATCACAGCAGCAAACCCCCAGACCCCCGGAAACGGCCACCGCAACGCGTGCGCCTCATCGAGGCCAGCGCCGGCACGGGAAAGACCTACAACATCGTCTTCCTCTTCCTCCGGACCCTCCTGGAAAGGGACCTGGACATCGGCCGTATCCTGGTGGTGACCTTCACCAACGCGGCCACCGAGGAGCTGCGGGGGCGGCTCAGGGAAAGGCTGCGGGAAGCCGCCGACCATTTCGCTTGCAAGACGGCCGGGACAGCCGGCCCGGCGAAGGATCCGCTGCTGGACGGCCTGGCGGGACGTCTGGACCCGGAAAGACTCGCCCGGGCCGCCTGGAAGCTTAGGGACGCCGCCGGCCGCCTGGACGAAGCGGCCATCTTCACGATCCACGGCTTCTGCATGAGGATGCTCCAGGAATTCGCCTTTGAAAGCGGGGCGCCTTTTCACCCGGAATTGACCACCGACGAAGAGGAACTCCGGCGCCAGGCGGCCGCGGACTTCTGGCGACGCGCCTTGGCCGGGGCCGGGGAAACGGAAACGCGGTGGTTCTTGCAGACCTGGAACGGCCCCGACGGCCTCCTGCAGTCGCTCCAGGTGCTACGGGGAACCCCCGCTCCGAAGATTTTGCCTGAACTCCAACCCGAAGACGTTCCCGGATTCGACGAGCTGGACCGGATGTTCCGGGAAGTCCGGCGCGGCTGGGAACGGTACCGGGAAGATGTCGTCGATCTCTTCCGGAAATCCGACGCCCTCAACCGAAGGTCCTACAACAGCTCCGTCGTCCAAAAGGCCCTGGACGCCATGGACGCCCTGGCGGGCCAGGAAGAGACCCCGCTGGACCTTCCGGAAGGCTTCTATCGCTTCACTCCCGCCATGCTGGAAGAAAAGGGGACCAAGGCGGGCCGGCCCACCCCGTCCCATCCCTTCTTCGACCTGTGCGGCCGGTTCCGGGACCGCCTCCGGGAAACAAGCCGCCTGCAGAGGATCCGAATCCTCCGGGACGCCTCCCGCTTCGTGGAAGAAGAAACGGCCCGGAGAAAGGAACAGGAGGAGCTCCTTTCCTTCGACGATCTTCTGAACGCGCTGGACAAGGCCCTGTGCGGGCCCGGCGGGGCGGATCTCGCCCGGCGGATCCGGGACCGGTTTCCCGTGGCCCTCATCGACGAATTCCAGGATACCGACCCCGTCCAGTACCGGATCTTTCAGCGGATCTACGATCTTCCCGAAAACCCCGAGCCCCTGTGCCTCATCGGCGACCCCAAGCAGGCCATCTACAGCTTCCGCGGGGCGGACATCTTCGCCTACATGCAGGCCCGCCGCGATGCCGGCGCAGGCAGCATCTACACCATGGACACCAACTGGCGGTCGGCGTCCGACCTGGTGGAAGCCGTGAACCTCCTTTTCAGGCGGGCCCCGGCGCCCTTCGTCTACGATGAGGACATCCCGTTCCATCCGGTGAAAAGCGCCGGAAAAACCGACGCCCGCCCCCTCCTGGTGGACGGAACCCGGCCCGCCGCCTTCCGCATCCGGTTTCTCCGCTCCGAAGGGCTGAAGCTCAACAAAGGGAACATCACGAAAGGAGACGCCTACGACGCCGCGGCGGCCGACTGCGCGGGGGAGATCGCGCGGCTTCTCAACCTGGCCGCCGAAGGCCGCGCCCGGATCGGCGATGCGCCCCTGAAGACCCGGGACATCGCCGTGCTGGTGCGATCCCACCGGGAAGGGGACATGGTCCAAAAGGCCCTCCGCAAGCGGGGAATCGCCAGCGTGAGTCTGCAGCGGGAAAGCGTCTTTTCGTCCGGAGAAGCGGAAGAGATGCTCGCGATCCTGGCCGCCCTGGCTGATCCCGGCGACGAGGGGCTCCTCCGGGCAGCCCTGGCCACGGAAATGCTCGGCTGGGACGCCCCCTCGATCCGAAGGCTCGATGCCGACGAAGCGCTCCTGGAAAGCCTCCAGCAGCGGTTTTTCCGCTACCACGACCTGTGGCGGCGTTACGGATTCCTTTCGGGCCTTCTGGAACTGCTCAAGGGGGAAGGCGTGACCGGCCGGGTGCGTTCCCTTCCGGAAGGGGAACGGCGCCTCACCAACATCCTGCATCTTTTGGAACTCCTGCACGCGGCCTCCCAGACCCACCCGGGAACGGAAAAGCTCCTGCGGTGGCTCCAGGACAAGAGGGCCTCGCACCGAGCGGCCGAAGAAGAACAGCTCCGGCTGGAAAGCGACGAAAACCTGGTGCAGGTGGTGACCATCCACCGGAGCAAGGGCCTGGAATACCCGGTGGTCTTCGTGCCGTTTCCCTGGTCGGGAGGCCCTTCCGGGGACGGGGACGCGGTGAGGTTTCACGACCCCGAAGACCTCAGGCTCTGCGTGGACCTGGGGTCCGATGACATCGAGGACCACCGGGCGTTGCAGGAAAGGGAGGACCTGGCCGAGCGGATGCGCCTCCTGTACGTGGCCCTCACCCGCGCCAAGCACCTGTGCGTCACCACCTGGGGAAAGATCAACGAGGCGTCCCGGTCCGCCATGGCCCGGCTGCTCTTTCCGGATCCGGATGGCGAAGGTTCCGCGGGCGGTTTCGGAAACCGCATGGATGCACTGACCGAAGAGGCCCTGCGGGAGGAGCTGGCCGAACTGGCGAAGGATTCCGGAGGAATCATCTCCCTGGAAGACGCCCATTGGGAGACCCCGGAAAGGCTGAAGCAGCAGGCCGCGACCGCCCCTTCCCTGGCGGCCCGGAACTTCTCCCGGGCTTGGGGACCCGAATGGCGGATCACCAGCTACACCAACCTGGTCTCCGGCGCCGACCCCCACGGGCCCGACTACGATTCCGTCCCGGCCGACGCCGCGGAGGCCCCGGTCGAAGAGGCCGACGACCCCGTCTTTCTCTTTCCCCGGGGACCGCGCCCGGGCGAATGTCTCCACGAAATCCTGGAAAACCTGGATTTTCCCGCGGCCGCGGGACGGGAACTGGAAGCGGTGGTGCAAGACGCCCTGCGACGGCACGGCCTGGATTCAACCTGGACGCCCACGGTTGTCCAATGGATGGAACGGGTCCTGGACACCCCGCTCAACGCGGACGGCCTGAAGCTTCGAGGAATCGAAAGCCGGAACCGGCTGGACGAGCTGGAATTCCACTACTCCCTCGGGCTTCTCACGCCCGATTCCCTGGCGGAAGCCGTCCGGGGAGAGCCGTTCTACGAAAGATCCTTGGAAGGGCTCGGCTTCGGGTACCTGCGGGGGCTCATGCGAGGCTTCATCGACCTGGCCTTTCGATCCGACGGTCGCTACTACATCGCCGACTACAAGTCCAACCACCTGGGAAACCGCGTGGAAGACTACGCCGCGGACTCCCTGGAACGGGCCATGCACGCCCACCGCTACCCGCTCCAGGTGCTCGTCTACACCGTGGCCCTCCACCGGTATCTGCGGGCCCGCCTTCCCGGCTACGACTACGACAGCCACTTCGGGGGCGTCTTCTACCTCTTCCTTCGCGGCATGCGCCCCGAAACCGGCCCCGGCGCCGGCGTCTTCTTCACCAAACCGCGCCGCGACCTGGTGGAACGCCTCGACCGGACCCTGCAGGGTGAGGCGGACCCCCTTGTCAAGACGGCGTTTGGAGACACTTAAGGTGTTGTCTCGGTTCTAGACGCTCCTGCTTCCCGTTTCCTTCGTCTCTGGTCTCGGTTTGAGTACCCGGCTTTTCCACCTGCCCCACAGGACGCCCTCTTGCCGGGAGACCGAGTCGCGGAAGGGCGCCGAAAATGGCCCCAACCGTTGTTCGTCGGAGGCGGCCGGCGCCATAGGCGGTCCGTTGTGCAAGCAGTTGTTCGCAATTATATCCTGAGCGAAAGCACGGCCACCTTTTCTTGGTCGTCTTCCTCAAAAATCTTCACGTCCACCACCTGAACCCTTGAGCGAGGAAAGAGCTTGAGTTTCCTTTGAATCAGCTTCTTCATGTCCTCTTCATAGCATGATGCCTCATGCTCTTTACCAGGATTCGCCTCGATGAATTTGGAAACGGCATCTCTCATCGCCTTGGCTCGTAATTTTGGATCCAAGCAGGCAATATTCCATGCCGTGGCCAACGTTCGCAGGTAGTTTTCCCTCAGCTCTCGGGTAGCACCCATTTGGATGTAGCCCTCACCCAGCTTCACGAGCATCTGCGAGATCTTCTTCTTGGCGTCAGTACTGGATTCGAACATCTGCTTTCATCTGTTTTGGCTTGTTAACGGGCGCCGCGGATCAGCGGCGGACGCTGAGGCGAGTCTTAGCGCCGCAGCGTCCGTCCGCTGCAGCCGCGTGTTCGAGGGCGCGCATCGCGCGTCCCCGAACACGTGGATGCCATTCCGCAGCGCCCGTTCGTGGGACGCGTAGCGTCCCACGAACGGCCAAGCTCACCGGCGGTAATGGAACGCAGCAGAATTGCCGTCCGGTGGAGCGCCTTGTTGGGCGTCATTAGCCTCCAAAGATTACTGACGTAACGCTTCATTGCTTGACAGCCCAAACATCATACTCGTTCATGGGCTTAGTTTTGTTTCGAAGGAAAGCATCAGCTTGACGCTTACCTTCTGTAGCAGACCCAG
Organism: Desulfacinum infernum DSM 9756; assembly: GCF_900129305.1. GTDB lineage: Bacteria > Desulfobacterota > Syntrophobacteria > Syntrophobacterales > DSM-9756 > Desulfacinum > Desulfacinum infernum. The sequence goes on from NZ_FQVB01000014.1 coordinate 69,550, forward strand.
CTTTCTTAATGGTGCTGATGCGCCAGCCGCTGCCGCGGAGGGAGTTCTTGATGATGTCCAGCGGGTTGGCGCGCCGCTCCGTAATGCCGCCGAACCGGATGACCATTCTGGCATCCTCCGCGCATACAATTTCCGCATTGCGCCATACCTTACGCAGGTCGGCCGCAAAGTCCTCTGGACTTGAATGAACGATCTGAGCGCAATTGGTGTAATCAACAGCGTCTGGACCACCCACAAACCAGTTGCGAAGCCACTGATCAGGGATATAGGTTCGCATACCGTAGTATGGCGGGGAAGTGATCACCCATCTAAATCGGGTTTCCGGCGTGTCTGGCTGGAGTGCCTCGGCCTCCCGGCTGTCCGCCAATCGCACGGTTCCAGTGATGTCGGAAGACGTCGCGTAGTAGCGCTTCGCCCGCCGTTCAATCACGGCCAAGACATCGATAGGCTCAGGTACAAGGCCTCTCTCCCGCCAGAAACGGATTGCATAGGCAGGCTTTGGAGCGTAAGTGCGGGGGCATTGATTGGAAAAGTAGCTCGGAAAGGTCTTCTGCTTCGGGCCATGCAGCGCACCCAGGACGATGCCGCGGAGTGCGATGCGGGCATCTGTGGTGCAGTCCTCCAGGAATGCCTCCCGGAATCGGCACAGTGCGTCCAGCACGGTCGGGTGGAACGCCCACTGCCAAAACTCACTCGTCGGGATGTGACGCGCCGCACGCTCGCTCAGGATCCTGCGTGCTTCGGCAAGGATGTCATCAGCCGTGACCCTAGCGAGCTTCGCGGCTGTGATAGCTGCGGCTACCGGGCTGGAGTCCACCCCAAGGGAACGGAGGCCAACCAGTCGTGCGGCGAAATTGGTGGTGCCCCGCCCGCAAAAAGGGTCAAGCACCACATCCCCTGCCTGTGCTCGCCGCTTTAGGATGTTGTGCGGAAAATCGAGCGGGAACATCGTGAAGTAGGGGCAAATTCCGTTTAGAGCTCTATCGCTGGGCTGGAAACCGTCGGTCACTTGTTAACCTTTATCCAAGTTTTCCCTGTAGCGGGATTCTTGAAAGTCTCCCACGCCGTGGGTTGTGCCCCGAACACCGTGTTCATCGCTTTCGGTACCAGGTTGTATGCAAATTGATGGCGATCTTCCAGATGTTCTGGTAAGTGTTCCATTAAAAACTTTTGCACGCCATACCAAGGCATACCATCTTGGGATTTGAGTTTCCGCAGCAAGTCGGCATCGGCTCGCAATGCTTCGATAGCCTGATGTTCAATGTTTTCCTTGACGTCCACCGGCTCGTAACCTTCGACTTCATTCTCAGCAGAAAAATCAACCACTCCCTCGGCTTCGGGAATGCGGGCTGTAGTCGCCATCTGCCCCATCCCCGAGAAGGTACTGCGTAACTTTTGAGCGTAGGTTTTGCCGGCAGGCTGGTTGTAGTCTGGATCCCGCATCGAGAACATCTTCTCGAATGAAAGGACTCGGAGGCTGACTGGATAAGGTTTGCCACCCACCGAGCTCCAAAACACACCCTGCCCTGGGATGGGCTCGTTGAGGAGTGAACTCAACAAGTCATCACTAAAATGGGCATTGGGTCGTTTCAGGGTCGTGAGATCCGCCGCCGATAATAGGTGGAAAATAAACCAGTTGTCGCCCTGGCTGAGAATCTCGACCGGAATGCTGCCTGGCTGTTGGGTGATCAGCAGCGCACCCAGGTCATACTTACGACCCTCCTTCACCCAGGCGATGTAGGGCTCCGCAGCCGGTGCCTTCTCGTTCAGCACCGATTGCGCCTCTTCGACGACCGCGATGGTCGGGATCGTCTTTGGATCGGCTGAGGTAAATTCCTGCTGATTGCGATCAAAAATCCGCCGCAGGATTAGCCCCGAAAGCACGAGGGATTGGCCGCTGCGCATCTGCGAGACGTCAATAACGCACAGCTTCCCCTCGGTGAGGGCGTAAATCAGCATATCCATGAGCTGGCTGCTCTTGTCATGCAGCATCTTCACGATCGCCGTCATGTTGCCTCGGGCGGCCAGAGCTTCGGCCTCCTGCCGTTGGGATTCGAGATCGAGCAGTCGGCAGATTTCGTCAAGCGGCGCGCTGTTGCCGTTGCTATCGATCAGATTGACCAACGATTCCCACCGGTCTTGCGGAAGCCCACGCAGCTTGCGAACGTTCTGCTGCTCCTGACGTTCCGGCCCGAGCGCGATTGAAATTACATCGCCTGGACGCAGACGGCGAATATCCAACTTGATGCCGCCGGCAACGAACGACTGGTAGAAGGGACTCGGGTTTTTCCTGTCGGTGAAGACGACGACCTTGTCCTCCAAGGCCGGAACATCGCACAGCCCCGGACGGCCCTTATCGTCAGGCCAGAAATACTCGCCGTCCGGGTCGAAAATCACTGTACCCACGGGGACCTGCTTGCCAGCACGTTTTTTGACGTGAGGCGTCGTCTCGTAGAGCTTAGAGAAAAGCAGCTTGTTGAGATTGGATTTGCCGAAGCCGGCCCGGGCAAAGATAAAACTACGGCGCGATACCAGCGACTCAATCGGGAATCGCACCAAAATCTCCGGGCTAAGCACCTGCATCCAGTCCTGCGCCTCAAATAATTTGCTGCCTGCTGCGTAGATGTACTCGCCGAATGCCAGATGGCCGATGGGCGCCCCATCGATGTTATGACCGGCTATCTCGCGCAGTACCTCATTGTTCGGGAACGCCACCTTGCTACCCACATGGGGAAGTCGGCGATGCGAGGGGACGAAGGTCAGCCCCATCCCATTCTTGCGTAACACGCCCAACACGCGGATGTTCACCCGGTACTTCAGATACTGCTCGCGCAGATCTTCAGGGATTGGCCGGTCTTCGCGGACCGCGCGGATATTGAATTCTTCGCCTGATCCGTACGACAGCTTGCCTTCCGAGGAGAAGGATGCGATGCGTCCTAAAACGGCCTCATCGGGCGTTTCCAATTGGACAAGAAGAAACTGCCCGTGCATCGGGATGTTCTGGAACTCGTTTCGGTACGGCAGCACCAAGTCAGCATGAAACTCCATGCCACCTTGCTGGAAGCCTCGGAAGATTCCGACGACCTTTTCCCTGGGAAACAGTTCGATTTCTGCCATGTTGTGCTCCTATCCGTACCGTCGTTGTGCGGGGTCGGCATCCTGCAACTGAAACGCGTCCAGAGCCCCCGCGTCTTTACCGAGACTGGATCGCACCCCCTCGTAAATGAAGTCTTGTAGAATGTCGAAATCGAAATCGACCAGGGCGGCGTTTTCATGCGCCTTTTGCAGGCAACGGGGGTAGTGCGGCACCGGGAAACCGTTGATCGCGTCGGCGAGCATCGAGCCAAGGATGGCCTGGGCCTCCCCGACCTGCGGCACAAAGATGTCCACCGGCCACACTGGGTCACGGCGCTGTGAGCCGAACTTCACTAGGAACATTTTGCCGCCGACGAACTTGTTGATCTCCCCTCCTTCACCGACGCGGTCATCGCCGCGTGCGAATTCCGACCAGACGTAGGCATTCTCCTCCACTTCGCGCGGCACTTCCACGTAGGCCGGATAATCGGTCTGAAGCACGCCTTCCAGGGCCATGGCGAGGCGATACCTGGAGAGAACTTTGCTGTGTTTGGCCACGCCTGCGAGATACACCCGACGCCGGCTCCTGTTCCAATGCGTCTCAATATGGTCCTTCATGCCTTGGAGCAAGCGCTGGAAAAGGTCCTTGGCGAAGACCTTGCTGCGCAACAGACCGTCGCAGATGATCAACGTGTCGGTGCCAAAGTCCTTCTTGAGGATGGCGAACAAGACGGCCCACTCGACCAGTTCCCGGTAAACCTGCACCCAGCTGGGGGAAACCGGCTTGCCCGTGTCGGTTGGCCGAATCATGTGGGAGAGCACCGGCAGGCTGTCTACGCCCAGAAAGGCCATCATCTCGCCCAGAGCCGTCCGAGGCGATCCATCTGGTGCGAATTGGCGCGTGTTTAGTTTGTCGATAGGCGTCGTTGGCGAGACCGCCTCCAAACAGTACTCGTTGTTGCTGCTGTCTACCACCCGTATCAGCTGGATCAGGAAGGGGTCGAACCGGAGCTGATTATTTCCGCCATCGGTGCCGACCAGAGAGATCGACGTCGTGGCGCGCGGCTGAATGCCGCGCGTGGCGCCTTTCAGCGGGCGGATCTCTTCCCGCAGCGCGTTCAGCACCCCTTGGTCGGTGCCGATACAATCGGCAATCGCCTGTTTGAGTTCCTTTTGGCTGGCAGGATCAATCATATAGTTTCAATTTTATCGCCAGTGGCCCGGGGTCATCTTGACGCCCAGCGGGCGCCGCGGATCAACGGCGGACGCGGAGGCGAGTCTTTTCGCTGCAGCGTCCCACGAACTCCCTATTCTACACAATCTTCACTAGCAAGGCTGTGTTCGTCACGCATAGCATAGCACACTACCCCTCAAGTGCCTTATTGTCAATCATAACAATGAGAAAACGCGTCGGCCGGACTCATGATCTCGGTTAACCCAATCAAGAAAAGCGCAGTGTTACGGAGATTGTGTAGAATCGGAAGACTGAAGATGGCCGGGATGGACGAAAAGTTGAAGGCAGTGCTGCAAGGATACGCCAACTTCCTGAGGGAAAAGAAGTTGGCTCTGCTCAAACACCGATCCCACCTGGTACGGTGGGTCCGGGAGTTCGTTGTCTTTGCTGAGAAGCACCGCGACTGCACTTTCGAGCCAAACCTTGGACTTGTTCCTGAGCGCACTGGGGGAACGTCCCGGTGTCAAGGCGTGGCAAATTGAGCAGGCGGGGGACGCCATTGGCATCTACCGTTATCAGTATCGCGGCGTAAGTGGGCACAAAGATGGTACACGGAAAAACGTCGTCATTCCCGGAGGGGATGAGAAGTTACTCGATCGGCTTCGGGAGGTTATCCGACTCCGCCACTACGCAAAGAGTACGGAGAAATCCTACCTGCAGTGGACGCGGAGATTTCTGGCCTATCGCAAGCACGCCGGGCTTATGGGGGAACCCGCTGCGTCCGATGTGAAAGCCTTCCTTACCCGTCTCGCGATGATCGAGAACGTGAGCGCTTCGACACAGAATCAAGCATTCAGTGCGCTGCTCCTGTTTTTCAGGGAAGTCTTGCGAAAGGATCTAAATGGAATGGGCCAGACCCTTCGGGCCAGACGGGGACGAAGACTTCCCACCGTGCTGTCGGTCAGCGAAGCGCAGACCTTGCTTGAGGCGGTAGAACCCGATTACAGGCTGATGGTGAAGCTGCTCTACGGAAGCGGCTTGCGCCTGATGGAGTTGCTGCGTCTCCGGGTGAAGGATATCGACTTCGATGGGGAGTTGATAACTGTGCGGGGTGGTAAGGGCGACAAGGATCGGACGACGTTATTGCCCGAGTCGGTGCGGGAGGAGCTTCGGGCCCACCTGGCCAAGGTCCGTAAATGGTACGAGGCCGACTTGGCCAAAGGCTACGGAGAGGCCCCTCTTCCGGGTGCCCTGGCGAGAAAGTATCCGGATGCCGGGAAGGAATGGGGCTGGCAGTACCTGTTCCCGGCCGACAAGATTGCCGTCGATCCGGCGGACGGCAAGATGCGCCGCTATCACGTTTACGAGAAAACCTTGCAAGGTGCCATCCGTCGTGCGGTACGCCGGGCGGGACTTACCAAACGGGCCTCGGCGCACACCCTTCCACACAGCTTTGCAACCCACCTTTTGATAAGTGGTAGGGATGTCCGCGAAATCCAAGAACTCGTGGGCCATAAAAGCCTTGAGACAACGATGATCTATAAGTGAAGGAGAAGCGCTCCCGGATCGCCGGGACGGAATCGCTTTCGGCTAGGAGGCTGTCCGAGAACTCCCCCAACCGTCATTCGCGCGCAAGCGGGAGTCCATAACTTGGTGGAAATACTGGATCCCCGCTTTCGCGGGGATGACGAGTGGGCGTTGAACGAGGCAAATTTGCCATTGTCGGACAAGCTCCTAAGAGCCTGTCCGACAATGGCCCTCCGCCTCATGATGCCGGAGATTTGGGTTGCCTTCATAGCCGCGGGGCGTCAGTCCCGCGGAAACGGTTCATCGTAACGCCATGAAGTCATAGGGAATACCCGAAGGTCTGCCCGAACTTCGCGGATTCCTCCGCAGCCCTAAAGGGCTGCGCTACGAAAAAAGCGGTCATCTCAGGCGTTTTCGGACAGGCTCCTAGGAGTTGGAAGGCTCTGGACGGTCCCGAAATGTGCAGGCAAACGTTCCGGCCTGCGTTCGCATGATGCGTGATGAGCGGGCGGGGTTTACGCCCGCCCTTCAGGACCTATCCATGAGAAAGAATTGTCCCAATCCGATCTAGTTCTTGCCGGACCTTTCCAGTTCCTTTTTGATCCGCCGGTCGATATCGACCATGCGCGCCTCGTCCTGGGCAACCTCGATGAGCAGATCCTTGATCCCCAATTCCTCGGCGATGTGGTCAAGGCGCTCGGCCGATATCTTTTCGTACACCTTGTTTCCAAGCTCCGCCAATCGCCGGGTGACCTCCGTCTCCAGCCTGGCCTTTTCGCGTCGGAGCCGGGTAAGCTCAATGCCCTCTCCCGCCTTTTCAGTGATCTTGTGGACGGACGCGATGGCCGCATCGAACCCGGCTTCCATTCCTCGTTTGATTCTGTCCCAGAGTTTGATGCGATCTTCCATTTTGTCCTCCTTTCTCACTGAATGAAGACCGGTCCCCCTGCTGCCGCGAAGCGGCGGTGAGAGAATGGAGAAGGAGCCGTGAGATTTGTATTTGGCCGGATTTACACGACTAAGTTAGGTTCAGCGAGAGGATTGTCAAGAAAGCGGGAGGCGGGCGGGGATAAACCCCGCCCCTACATGGCGGCTGCATGAAGGGGACAATGCCGCCCGAGCCGGCAAGGTCAAAGTCGCTGCCCACGACTTTGCGTGCAGACAATTGTCCGCTTGCGCGGAGGGGGCGATTGGCGCCAAACTAGCGGGGAATGTTGAAACGCGGCCCCGGAGGGGCGGCGTCGACGGGGAACGGACGGCGGACGGATCGGTGCGGGAAGGGTGCGAGACATGATCCTGGAACGACTCAAGGAGCTGGCCCGGAAGGGGGTACTTCGAAGACTGGACTGGCAGTTCGCCCGCTGGGTGGGACGGATATCGGGAGACGAAAGCGAGCCCGTGCTCCTGGCCGCGGCGCTGGTGAGCCTCCGCGTGGCGGAGGGCGACGTGTGCGTGGATCTTGCGCAGTACGCCGGAAAGCCCCTCTTCGGTGATCCGTCGGGCGAAGACGGCGCCGTTTCGGCTCCCCCCCTGGACCCCTGGATCCAGGCCCTCAGCCGCTCTCCGGCCGTATCCACGCCCCCGGACATGGCCTCCACTGGTCACTCATCACTGGTCACTCATCACTCCCTCACGCCGCTGGTCCTGGACGGCACGCGGCTCTACCTCGCCCGTTACCGGGCCTTCGAAGAGGACCTGGCCCGGCGCCTGCTGGAACTGGCGGAAGGCTGGACGGACGTGGACCCGGCCCGGCTCCGGCCCCACCTGGACCGCCTCTTTCCCGCCCCGTCCTCACCGGACGAGGTGGACTGGCAGCGCGCGGCCGCCGCCGTGGCGGCCCTGAAGCGGCTTTGCATCATCTCGGGAGGCCCCGGGACGGGAAAGACCCACACGGTGACGGCCATCCTGGCCCTTCTTCATGCGCTCCAGCCCGACCGGCCGCCCCGGATCGCCCTGGCGGCCCCCACGGGAAAGGCCGCCGTCCGGATCACCGAATCGATCCAAAAAGCCGCGGGGTCCCTGCAGCCGGATGCGCTCCCGGGAAAGGAACTGACCCGCGCCGCGGTGACGCTCCATCGGCTCATCGGCATCCGCGAGGGCCGCTCCATCCCCCGCCACAACCCGGAAAACCCCCTGCACGTGGACGTGCTGGTGATCGACGAGGCGTCCATGATCGATCTTCCCCTCATGGCCCGAACCGTTGCGGCGCTCCCTTCCCACGCGCGCCTGATCCTTCTGGGCGACAAGGACCAGCTGGCGTCGGTGGAAGCCGGAAGCGTCTTTGCGGACCTGTGCGGCCGCGGGCGAACGCCCGCCTACAGCGAGCTGTGGCGGTGGAAGATGGAGGAGGCGGCCGGAATCCGTTTGCCTTTCGACTTCCACGGGCCCCCGCCCCACGCCTCCCCGCTGGACGACTGCACGGTCTTTTTGCAAAAGAGCTACCGGTTCGACGCCCAAAGCGGCATCGGGCGGCTGGCAGCGGCCGTGCGAACCGGATCGGACGTGGCGTCCGTCCTGGAACCGGACCCGCCCGACCACAAGCTCCCTTCCGAAGGCGTCCGCATGCGAAACGTTCCGGCTTCCCGGGTTCCCCTCGAAGTGCGGGAACGGGCCCTGGACCATCACCGGCGCCTCCTGGATTCCGGCCATATCCACCGGGCCCTGGAACGGATGGATTCCTTCCGGATCCTGTGCGCCCTTCGGGAAGGCCCCGCGGGAGTGAAGGCGGTGAACGCGGCGGTGGAGGAGGCCCTGGGGGTCGGAGGGGCGGGCGACCGCGGGCGTCCGCGCCACTACAAGGGCCGGCCCGTGCTCATCACCCAAAACGACTACCAGGTGCAGCTCTTCAACGGCGACGTGGGCCTCATCTGGCCCGACCCCGACGACGAGGGCCGCCTGTGCGCCTGGTTCCGCCTGGCGGACGGATCCCTCAGGAAGGTGCGGCCTCTTCGGCTGCCGCCCCACGAAACCGCCTTCGCCATGACGGTCCACAAGGCCCAAGGATCCGAATTCCAGCGGGTGCTCTTCATCCTTCCGGAAGACGACAGCCCCGTGCTCACCCGGGAGCTGGTCTACACGGCCGTCACAAGGGCGAAAGAGTCCGTGGAGATATGGGGATCGGAGCAGATCCTTCGGCTGGCCGCCTCCCGGGCCACCGCCCGAACGTCCGGCCTCTACGACCGGCTCTTCGCCCGGGCTTCCGGAAGCTGAGCGGGCGTCGCAACGGCCCTCGGGGCCGAGACGGAGTTTCCGACCACCGGGCCGCCGGGCGAAGCCCAGCGCGCAAAAAACGGCCTGTAGGGGCGAATCATCATTCGCCCCTACAGGGACCTGATAGCCAAACGTGCGCTACATCCTTTGTTTTCACGGGCTCCCCGTGATGGGAATTCATGAGACAGCAGGAGACAAGAAACGTGGCCCCACCACACGGCGGCCCATGGCCCCCACCCTACAAGATCAAGGAGAACGCCCGAGCCAAGCGGGTGACGCTCCGGATTGTTCCGGAAGCGGGCCTGGTGCTCACCGTCCCCCGGGGCTTCGACCGGCGCCGCCTTCCCCGGATCCTGGACCGGCACCGCCGCTGGATCGAAGAGGGCCTGGCCGGCCTGGATGCCCGGCGAAGCGATCTGACCCGCGCCGACGTGCTTCCCCAAAGGATTGATCTCCGGGCCGCGGGCACCGTCTGGACCGTCTCCTACCTAGACGGCCCGCCGGAGAGCATGGAGATTTCCTGGCGCCACCGGCCCGAGCCGCGCATCCGCCTTTACGGGGACCTTTCGCAGGTGCCCGTCTGCTGCCGGCTCCTTCGCCGGTGGCTGAGGGAAGAGGCGAAGCGGGTGCTTCCTCCCTGGGTGGAAGAGCTCAGCCGGGAAACGGGCCTTTCCTACACGACGGTTCGCATCGCCACCCAGAAGACGCGCTGGGGGAGCTATTCCACCCGGGGCACCGTGAGCCTAAACGCGGCGATCCTCCTCCTTCCCCGGGAGCTGGCCCGGCTGGTCATCGTCCATGAGCTCTGCCACAGCCGGCACCTGCGCCACGACGCCGCCTTCTGGAACCTGGTGGCCCGCCACGAACCGGACTGCCGCCGCCTGGACGCCGAACTGAACCGCGCCACGGACCGGCTGCCCGCCTGGTACCGGGCGTCCTTCTGGTAGGAACGTGCCCGAAAGCTGAAATCTCATAGCGATTTTTTCTTCGGGTGTCTCTTACACCGCGTGATCAGCGGGCGGGGATAAACCCCGCCCCTACTCAAGGGGTCCGTGCCTTTTTGCAGGGGCGGGCTTTACGACCGCCCTGCAGGACCTGTCCATGAGAAAGACTCGTCCAATCTGGCTGCCAATAAGCTGTGGGCTCCCGCTTGCGCGGGAGCGACCTGAAGAAGGGGGATCCTTTTACGGTTGATCTGATATATCAGATATGATATGCGAGGTAAGACGGCAGTCCTCAAGCTCCTGGAGACTCCGTGGAGCCACCACAAGACGCGGACCGACGGCCCGACCACCCCGTCCCACCGGCCGTCGGGAAGCAAAAGGGGGGGGTGATGGCGTTGCGATGATCCACCGCTTTGGGCTACGAAAGACAGGTCCGATCCACCCAAGTGCACTCACAGACAGGAGGTTTCCAATGGCTCGCAGGTTTGCATTCGTCACCGTTTTGCTGGCGGCCGTGGTGCTGGCGCTGAGCCCCACCGCCCAGGCCAAGGCCAAGTATGAACTGCGCTTCAACCACGTGCTGGGCCCCACCCACCCCTACCATGCCGGCTTCCTCAAATGGGCCCAAAGGGTCAAGGAACGAACCAACGGCGAACTGGAAATCAAGGTCTTCCACAGCTCCCAGCTGGGCGTGGAGGAAGACATCCTGGAGCAGGTCCGCCAGGGTGTTCCCGTGGGACAGAACACCGACTCGGCACGGCTGGGCAACTACGTGCCGGGCATCGCCGTCATGAACGCTCCCTATTTCGTGAGCAGCATCGAAGAGGTGGTCAAGCTCAACAAGTGCCCCACCATCAAGAAGTGGGAAAAGCAACTGGAAGACGAGTTCGGCTTCAAGGTGCTCAGCTTCAACTGGGTGCAGGGCTTCCGCCACTTCATGACCAACACGCCCATCCGCAAACCCGAAGACCTCAAGGGCCTGCGCATCCGCACCCCTCCCGCGCCCATCTGGCAGGAATCGGTGCGGGCCCTGGGGGCCGTGCCCACGGCGCTGAACTTCGGTGAGATCTACACCGCGCTGCAGCAGGGCGCCGTGGACGGGGCCGAGCTGGTCTACGACAACATCACCGCCGGCAAGCTTTACGAAGTCCTCAAGTACGTGAACGAAACGGGCCACTTCCTGCTCATCAACTTCCAGGTCATCAGCAGCAAGTGGTTCAACAGCCTGCCCGAAGAATACCAGAAGATCCTGGTGGAGGAATGTGACCGGGCGGGTCTGCAGACTTCCTACATGATCCAGGAAAACACCGAAAAGGTGAAGCAGATCGTCCAGCAGAAGGGCATGACCGTCATTTCGGACGTGGACCTGGAAGCCTTCAAGGCGGCAGGCAAGGCGGCCTACGAAAAGCTGAACCTCCTGGAGGCCCGGGACACGATCTACAAGGAACTGGCTGAAATCAAGGAATAGTGGACGTCGCGGTCGCCGCCGGGAATCCCCGGCGGCATCTTCCGCAGTCGCCCCCCCTTTGATTTCCCCCGGGCGCGGAGGCCGAGGATCCCCATGGAACGAATCAAGAAAATCTACGACCTTGTGTGCAAGGGCGAAGAGCTGGCGGCCGGAGTCTTCCTGGTGGCCATCATGGTCCTGATCTTTGCCAGCGGCGTGGCCCGTACGGTGGGGCACCCCCTGGGCTGGGGCATGGACATGGCCACGTTCCTCTTCGCCTGGACGGCCTTTTTCAGTGCGGACATCGCCCTTCGCAAGGACAAGCACATCCGAGTGGAAGCCCTGGTCCGGAAATTCCCCCCGCGGGTGCAGATCGCCATTGAAATCTTCAACTACCTGGCCATCACCGCCTTCCTGGTCTTTCTCATCGTCTACGGCATCAAGCTCAGCTACACCAGCCGGTTCCGGACCTTCCAGGGGATCCCGGGGTTCAGCTACATGTGGGTGACCCTGAGCGTGCCCGTGGGGAGCTTCCTGCTGCTCATCACGACCCTGATCAAGGGACGCGTCGCCGTGGGAAGATGGAAAACCGAGGGCGCGCCGACCGCCGAGCAAGCCGCGTCACGACCCTAAACGCCGGAGTCTCCCATGCTTTGGGTTTTCATCGTCTTTGTCTTCTTCCTCCTTCTCGGCATGCCCGTGGCCTTCGCCATCGGCATCTCCGGGTTCGTCTTCTTCGTCCAGCAGCCCAGCCTGCCCTTCACCATGCCGGCCCAGCTCATCCTGGCGGAAACGCAAAACTTCGCCCTGCTCGCCATCCCCATGTTCATCTTCGCCGGCAATCTTCTGAACAACACCGGCATCACGTCCCGCCTCATGGCCCTGTCGTCGGTGCTGGCGGGCCACATGCACGGCGGGCTGGCCCAGACCAGCGTGGTGCTGAGCACCCTCATGGGAGGAGTGTCCGGGTCGGCCATCGCCGACGCGTCCATGCAGTGCCGAATCCTGGGCCCGGAGATGCTCAAACGGGGCTACTCCCGGGGATACGCCGCCGGAATCAACGGGTTCACCGGCCTCATCACCGTCGCCATCCCGCCGGGCATCGGCCTGGTGCTCTACGGCAGCATCGGGGAGGTCTCCATCGGAAGGCTCTTCGCCGGCGGCATCGTCCCCGGCCTCCTCATGATGATCTTTCTCATGGCGGCCGTTTCCATGACGGCTCGCGCCAAGGGCTACGCGCCGGAAAGGCCGTCGAGAGCCCCCCTGAGCGACGTGGTCACCACGGCGGTGCGGAGCCTCTGGGCCCTGCTCTTCCCCTTCATCCTCATCGTGGGCCTTCGCTTCGGCCTGCTGGTCCCCTCGGAAGCGGGCTCCTTCGCTTCCATCTACGCCCTGGTGGTGGGTGTGGCGGCCTACCGGGAACTCACCTGGGAAAAGTTCGTCTCGGCCGTGCGGTTCACGGTGATGGACGTGGGCATGATCATGTTTCTCATCGCCCTTTCGGGCCTCATCAGCTACGGCATCACCTGGGAGATGATCCCCCAGACCCTTTCCCAGGTGCTCCTGAACTTCAGCGAGGACCGACACGCCATCACGGCCATCGTCTTGGCGTTTCTGCTGGTGCTGGGGATGATCGTGGACTCCACGGTGATCATTTTGCTGCTCACCTCCATCCTGGTGCCCATCATGGCCCACGTGGGCGTGGACCTGGTCTATTTCGGCGTGGTCATGGTGCTCACCTGCGCCATCGGGCTTCTGACCCCGCCCGTGGGCGTTTCCATGTACTCGGTGTGCAGTATCATGGAATGTTCCATCGAGGAATACATCCGGGAGAGCTGGCCGTTCGCCGCGGCCGTCGTGGCGGTGATCGTGGTGCTGGTCTTCTTCCCGCAGCTGGTGCTCTTCGTGCCCAACTGGATCTTCGGATAGCGAGGCCTCTCAATCATGGCGGAATTCGTCTTGGAAGCACCCCCGGGGAAATCCCTGGAGCGGCGGGAATGGGAAGACCTGCTGCGGCGCTTCGTGGATTCCCTAAAACCGGCTCCTTCCCGCGTTCTGCTGGTCCCTCCCGACGGCACGCGCCGCCATTCGGGCGCCGGGACCCTCACCAACGTGCTCTATCACCTGCTGGCCCGACGGTCCCGGGTGCAGGTCCTGCCCGCCACGGGAACCCACCGGCCCATGGATCCGGGTGAGCTGCACGCCATGTTCGGAGACATTCCGCTGGAGGCCTTCCTGGAACACCACTGGCGCCGGGATACGGTGCCCATCGGGACCATCCCGGGGGAGGTGACCGCCCGGGTGTCGCGCGGAGCGGTCGCCGACGAGATCGTGGTGGCCGTCAACCGGCTTCTGCCGGAAGGCGGCTTCGACCTGATCCTGTCCATCGGGCAGGTGCTGCCCCACGAAGTGGTGGGCATGGCCAACTACACGAAGAACATCGTGGTGGGCCTGGGAGGCGAGGACATCATCAACAAGTCCCACTACATCAGCGCCGTCTACGGCATCGAACGCACCCTGGGCCGGGACCGCACCCCCGTTCGCGAGCTCTACGACTACGCCGAGACCCGGTTCCTGGACGGCCTTGCCATCCGCTACCTTCTCACGGTAAACCACACCCTGGTGGACCCGGCCACGGGCACCTCGCGCCTGGCGGGTCTCTACATCGGACGGGACCGGAAGCTCTTCGAACGCGCCGTGGCCCTGAGCCGCTCCGTCAACATCACGCGCCTGGAAGAACCCGTCTCCACCTTCGTGGTCTACCTGGACGAGAAGGAATTCCGGAGCACCTGGCTGGGCTGCAAGGCCGTCTACCGAACGCGGCTGGCGGTGGCGGACGGAGGCCACGTGGTCATGATCGCCCCCGGCCTGGAAAGGCTGGGCGAAGACCCGCTTTTCGACCGGATCATCCGCCAGTATGGTTACGTGGGAACGGAGCGGATCACCCGCCTGGTGGAAACCCGGGAAGACCTGCGCCGAAACCTGGCCGTGGCCGCCCATCTCATCCACGGGTCCACGGAGGGGCGCTTCCACGTGACCATCGCCACGGACACGGTGGACCGCCGGGTGATCCAATCGGTGGGCTTCGGGCACATGAGCCTGGAAGAGGCCCGGGAGCGGTACCGATACACGGAACGGACACCTGGCCGTCATACCGCCTCCGACGGGACGCCTTTCTACTACATCGCCAATCCGGCCACCGGGCTGTGGGCGGCCGCCGGGCGTCTGGATGACTAGCGGTCCCCCCACGTCGGGGAAAGGAGTTTCGCACTTGCTCATGCACCTTGTGACCGACAGCATCACCGAACAGATCTACCGGATCATCAAGGAGAAGATTCTCCTGACGGATCTCAAGATGGGGGAGCAGATCAACCCCCGGGAACTGGCCTCGGAATTCAACGTGAGCGTCATGCCGGTTCGGGACGCGCTGAGGCGCCTGGTCAACGAGGGCCTGGTGGTCAACAAGGCGCGGGTGGGCTTCTTCGTCCGCTCCTTCACCCGCCGGGAAATCCAGGACATCATGGAAGTGCGCCGTCTCTATGAACTCTACTGCCTGGATCAGTACTTCCACGAGCTGGATCGGGAAAAGCTCCGGGAAATCCTCAACGCCTGCCGGGAGACCGAGACCCTGTCGCGGCGCCACTTCGACGAGCTGGACGAGGCCATCCACGAGCTGATCATTACCGCGTCCCACAACGACTACCTGATCGAGAGCTACCACAACGTGAAGAACCAGATCATCATCTGCCGCCATCTGGACCGGGACCGCATGGAGGTGGCCCATGGGGAGCACATCCGGCTCCTGGAAGCCATTCTGGAAGGGAAGAAGGAGAAGGCGGTGGACATCCTCCGCAGCCACATCAACCGGGTGGCGGAAGCCATCCTTTGAGGCGGCGGCGCGGAGGTTCGGAGGCTAGGAGAAAGCGGCGCACGCCGCGGCGGGAAGCTGCACACGCCAACTGGTATATCAGATATTAAAAAGGAGGCGCATCCATGACTGAAAGAATCGCTGTGGTCACCGGAGCCGTGACCGGTATCGGTCGGGCCGTGGCCGAAGCCCTCACCCAAAACGGCTGCCGGGTGGCGGCCTGTGACGTGGACGAAGCACGGGGTCGACAGCTGGAACAGGAAAACCCCCGGATCCGTTTCCGCAAATGCGACGTCTCCAACGAAAACGACGTGGCCGCCGTCGTCCAGGCCGTCCTGGAAGACCACGGCCGGATCGACATCCTGGTCAACAACGCCGGGATCATCCGCCGGCGCACCGGTGAAGAGATCCGAACCGAGGACTGGGACGCGGTCTTCGCCGTCAACGTCCGGGGCGCCTTTCTCTTCTGCAAGCACGTCACGCCGGTCATGAAGCGGCAACGAAGCGGGCGCATCATCAACATCTCCTCCATCGCCGCCAAGCTGGGCGACATCACGTCGGCCCCGGGCTACGGCCCGTCCAAAGCGGCCATGGACGCCCTCACCAAAACCTTCGCCCGCGAACTGGCCGAATACGGCGTGACCGTCAACGGCGTGGCGCCCCACGCCATCCGCACCGAGATGAGCGCCCAGTGGTCCGAGGAGAAGCGCCGGGAGGTCATCGAGGCCATTCCTCTCAAGCGCCTGGGCGAACCCCGTGAGGTGGCGGCCGCCGTGGTCTTTCTGGCCTCCGAGGATGCCGGCTTCATCACCGGAGAGATCCTGGACGTCAACGGCGGATGCCTCATGGATTGAGAGGAACGCCCGTGGAACACTACACCTGCGGCATCGATATCGGCACCTCGTCCACCAAGGCGGTGGTCTTCGACCCATCGCTGCGGAAGGTCTTTTCCGTCTCGGTGCCCTACGCCTTCACCGACACCCGGGAAGGCGCCGCCGAGTTGGACCCCGACCAGGTGGCTGATGCGGCGATCCGGTGCCTTTCCCGATGCGCCGCCCATGGGGCCCAGGCCGGAACCCCCCTGGCGTTCGCCTCTTTCAGCTCGGCGCTCCACACCCTGATGGCCGTGGACCGGTCCGGAAATCCCCTGGGCGGGTGCCTGACGTGGGCGGACGTGCGCCCCATGGAAGCCATCGGCACCGTTCGGTCCTTCGGCAACATCTACGAGCGGACCGGATGCCCGCCCCACGCCATCTACACGCCCGCCAAGATCCTGTGGCTCCGCCGGCGCCGGCCCGAAGCCTACCGGAAGGCGGCGCGCTTCGTCACGCTCAAGGAATACATCCTCCACCGCCTCACCGGGCGCTGGGTGGCGGACTTCGGGGTGGCCAGCGGCGGAGGGCTCCTGAACCTCCATGAGAAGGGATGGGACCGGGAGCTGCTTCGGGCTCTGGAACTGCAGGAGGACTCGCTTTCCCCCCTGGCGGACGGGACCACGGTGCTTTCCATGAAAAGGGAATGGGAGGAAAGGATCGGGGCCCGCTTCCCGCTGGTGCTCGGAAGCGGAGACGGGCAACTGGCCAACCTGGGGGCGGGCACCTATGCGTCGCGCCGCTTCGTGGCCACGGTGGGGACCAGCGGAGCGGTCCGCGTCTTTTCACCCGAAGCCAGGCTGGATTCCCGGGGCCGGACCTGGTGCTACATGCTGGACCGGGACACCTACGTGACCGGCGGAGCCATCAACAACGGGGGCATTGTCCTGGGCTGGCTGCGGAGCCGCCTGGCCTATGAGTACGGCGAGGACGGCGTGGCGGTTCCGGTGTACGAGGATCTCAGCCGCATGGCGGAGGAAGTTCCGCCGGGCGCCGGCGGTCTCCTGTTCCTGCCCTTTCTCACAGGAGAACGGACTCCCGACTGGAACGCCGCAGCCCGCGGGGTCGTCCTGGGCCTGGGCATGGAACACGGGTTCCGGCATCTGGTCCGAGCCGCCATGGAAGGGGTGGCCTTCCGCCTGAACGCCAATTTCCTCGTCCTGCAGGAGCTGGCGGGCGAAGCCCGCGATGTGATCATCTCGGGCGGCGTCACCCACTCCCGGGTGTGGCTCCAGATTCTGGCGGACGTCCTGGGAAGGCCCCTCCTCCTGTATCCCGGAGCGGAAAACTCCACCCTGGGCGCGGTACTCATGGGACTCAAGGCCCTGGGGATCCTGGACGACTACTCACAGGCGCCCCTTCCCGACAAGGCGGAACGGACCGTCTCTCCCGACCCGAACAACCACGGGATCTACCGGGAACTCTTTGCCCTTTTCCAGCAGGCCTACGACGGCACCCGTGCCGTGATCGAAAGGCTTCAAGACCTACGGGGGACATCACCGTGTGGACCGTTCTGATCACTCCCAAATCGTACTACGAAGTCAGAAAAGAGATGGAACCTCTGCTGAAGGGCTGCCGGGTGATCTACAACGAAACCGGCCGGACCCTCACCGAGGAGGAGATGTGCCGCCTGGCATCCGGGGCGGACGGGATTCTGGTGGGCGTGGACCCGGTGTCGCGGAAGGTGATCGAGGGCGCACCCCGCCTGAAGGCCGTTTCCAAGTACGGCGTCGGCGTGGACAACATCGACCGGGAAGCCCTTGAGGAAAGGGGGATTCCGCTGGCCACCACCCCGGGCGCCAACAACGTGTCGGTGGCCGAACTGACCGTGGGGCTCCTCTTTGTGCTGGCCAGAAACCTCTACGCGGCGGCGGCGGAGGTCAAGGCCGGAGGGTGGTCCCGGGTGCGGGGTACGGAGCTGACCGGAAAGACCCTGGGGCTGGTGGGCTGCGGCGGCATCGGCCGGGAAGTGGCCCGCCGCGCCCGGGGACTCCTGATGAAGGTCTGCTTTTACGATCCCTACTTCCAGGATGAACGGTTCATCCGGGAACACGAGCTGGAGCGGCTTTCGTTGGAGGAGCTTCTGGCCGTATCGGATTTCGTCTCCCTGCACGTGCCTCTCACCGGGGAAACCCGAAAGCTCATGAACCGGGAGCGGCTGGGGCTGATGAAGCCGGGGGCGTATCTTATCAACACGGCGCGGGGGGAGCTGGTGGACGAAGAAGCCCTCCATTGGGCCTTGAGCAGCGGCCGGCTCGCCGGAGCCGCCTGCGACGTTTTTTCCAAGGAACCCCCCGGCGACCATCCGCTGCTCCGCCTGGACAACTTCCTCCTCACCCCCCATGTGGGCGCCCACACCCACGAGGCGGTGACGCGCATGGCCAAGGCGGCGACGGAAAACCTGCTTCGCCTGTTGGCCGCCTCGGGCGGTTCGGGACCCCGTTGAGCCGCCGCCCAGAAGGAAGCCCCAACCAACCGTCCTGGGGGGTCGCACGGGCCTGGGGGCTTGTCAGGGAATCCCTTTCCTGTTCAAGATGCAGGGAAGTTTCCGTTCCTTCCGTAGCCGCGGGGCTTCAGCCCCGCGGGACAGAGCCATCGGAACCCCTGGATGGGGCAGGCAGTACCCGACAGCCTATCCGACGCCCGAAGGCCCATCCGCAGCCCCGAAGGGCTGGGCTACGAGAAAAACGGTCATCGGTGACATCGTCGGACAGCCTCCCGGAGCCGGCGGAGCATCGTCCAGGGCCCCGAGATGACATGTCCCATGTCGGCGTATCTACCCTAAATATGGAGTGATGCCATGCATGAATCTGAAGACCCCAGAAAGGCCGATCCCCTCTTCGATCTCGCCGGCAAGGTGGCGGTCGTGACGGGCGGAGCCGGCATTCTGTGCCGGGAGATGGCCTTCGCCCTGGCCGAACGAGGCGTTGGGGTGGCCGTGATGGGGCGGCACGGGAACAAGGCGGAGGCGGTGGCCGAAGAAATCGAATCCCGGGGCGGCCAGGCCATGGGACTGGAAGTGGACGTCCTCGACAAGGCCGGCCTCCTGAGGGCCAGGGAAGCGGTGCTCGACCGCTTCGGCCGGGTGGACATCCTCATCAACGGCGCCGGCGGAAACAAAAAGGAAGCCACCACCTCGGAAGAGCTCTCCTTCCTGGATCTTCCCGAAGACGCCCTGAGATGGGTTTTCGACCTCAACTTCCTGGGAACCCTCCTCGCTTGCCAGGTCTTTTTGGATCCCATGGTCCGCCAGGGTTCCGGGGCCGTTCTCAACATCTCCTCCATGGCGGCCTTCCGGCCGCTCACCCGCACCGTCGCCTATTCGGCGGCCAAGGCGGCCGTGAGCAACTTCACCCAATGGCTGGCCGTGCACGTGAGCCACCACTACTCCCCGCGCATCCGAGTCAACGCCTTGGCCCCGGGATTCATCCTGACCGAGCAGAACCGATACCTGCTCACGGACGAAGAGACCGGGAAGCCCACGGACCGGGGGCGCGCCATCCTGCGTTCCACGCCCATGGGGCGCTACGGAACCCCCGAGGATCTGTTGGGTGCCGTCATCTGGCTGGTGTCCGATGCGGCCGCCTTCGTCACCGGGGCGGTCATTCCCGTGGACGGTGGTTTTTCGGCCTTCTCCGGCGTCTAGGAGCCCGTCGGACAATGGCTCTCCGGAACAAGAGCCCGAGCCATGGCCGCTCTTTTCGTAGCCGCGGGGCTTTAGCCCCGAGGAAAGGGCCATCGCACCTTCATGAAATGACCGGGAATACGCGATGGCCCATCCAACGTCCGGAGGTTCCTCCGCCGCCCTAAAGGGCAGCGCTACGAGAAAAGAGATCATCCGCGACGTTTTCGGACAGCCTCCTGGGAGGCTGCCGGAAATCGCCGAGGAAGGCCACCGGCCGGGATGGAATCATGCCCATGACGGTTTCCGGATCACGGCTCACCGATCACGGGATACGGATTACGGATCACGGATCTTTTCAACGGGAGACGGATCATGCTGGACAAGAGAATTTGCCTGGAACGAATCGAAAAGACGGGCATCGTGGCGGTGGTGCGGGCCGAGAGCCCGGACCGGGCCCTTCGGATCGCAGACGCGGTCAAAAGAGGCGGGGTGGACGTGATCGAGATCACCATGACGGTGCCGGGAGCCCTGGAGGTGATCCGGGAGCTATGCCGGGCCTATCCCAAAGACGAGGTGCTGGTGGGGGCCGGCACGGTCCTGGACAGCGAAACGGCCAAGGCGTGCCTCATGGCCGGAGCCCGGTTCATCGTCTCGCCCGGAACCGACGTGGACACCATCCGACTGTGCAATCAATATCGGGTGGCGGTCATGCCCGGGGTGTTCACCCCCACGGAACTCATGCATGCCTTGCAGGGGGGAGCGGATGTCTGTAAGATCTTTCCCGCTTCTCTCTTCGGACCGGCCGTGATCAAGGCCATGAAAGGCCCGTTCCCCCAGGCGCTCCTCATGCCCACGGGCGGAGTGAACGTCGACAATGTGGGGGAGTGGATCCGCGCGGGCAGCTTCGCGGTGGGAGCCGGAAGCGAGCTGACTTCCGGGGCCAAGGACGGAAACTACGATCTGGTGACGGAAACGGCGCAGCTCTTCGTCAGCCGTATCCGGCAAGCCAGGGCGGAGATGGTGGGGAGTTCGCGGTGACGCACGGAGACAGGCGGGAGCTTCTTCGGTATCGGTGGTACATCTTCGCCACGCTGGCTTTCGCCTATCTCTTCGTCTATTTCCACCGGCTGAGTCTTTCCGTGGTGGCCGAGGAGCTGGCCCGGGAGTTCTCCACATCGGCCGGAGCCCTAGGGTTCCTGGGATCCGTTTACTTCTACTGCTACGCCTTCATGCAGTTTCCCGCCGGGCTTCTTTCCGATTCCATCGGGCCGCGCAAGGCGGTGAGCGCCTTCACGGTGGTGGCCGCGGCGGGAAGTGTCCTCTTCGGGACGGCCCCCCATTTGACGGCCGCCTTTGCCGGCCGGTTCCTGGTGGGCATGGGGGCCGCCATGGTGTTCATCCCCACCATGAAGATCCTCTCCCAGTGGTTTCGGCCCCGGGAGTTCGCCTTCGTCTCCGGGATTCTCAATGCGGTGGGCGGCCTGGGCATCCTGGCCGCCACCTGGCTCCTGGCCCGGCTCACCACGGCCTTCGGATGGCGTCTGTCCTTTCAGCTCATCGGGGGCGTCACCCTGGTGATCGCCGGCCTGGTGTGGGCGGTGGTGCGGGACCGGCCGGAAGCCAAGGGCTGGCCGCCCCTGGCGGCCCAGCCGGCCACCGGTGCCACATCCAGTCCCGGCGCGGCCGGCGGCCTTCGCCAGGGGGTGCGCCATGTGCTCTCCTCGCCCCAGTTCTGGCTCTTCTCCCTCTGGTCCTTTGTCAATTACGGAATCTTTTTCGGTTTCGGAGCCCTGTGGAGCGGCCCCTACCTCATGCACACCTACGGCATGGACCGGGAGCAGGCGGGGTCCGTGCTGAGCATGATCGCTTGGGGCATGATCTTCGGAAGCCCCGCCCTGGGCTTTTTGTCGGACCGGGTTCTTCGAAGCCGCAAGAAACCCTTGGTGGCCTGTGCCCTGGCCATGACCCTGGAACTGGGATTCCTCAGGATCTTTCCTTCCGGACTTCCCACGTGGGCTCTCATGGCCTTCTTTCTCCTTTTTTCCATCAGCTCGTCGTCCACGGTGGTCATCGCCTTCACGGCCGTCAAGGAGCTCTTTCCCATCCAGATCGCCGGAACCGCCCTGGGATCCCTCAACCTCTTTCCGTTTCTGGGCGGCGCCGTGGCCATGCCGTTGCTGGGATGGATCCTGGACCGTTATGCCGGCGGCGGGAAGGCCTTCGGGTATCCCCTGGAAGCCTACACGGTGCTTCTTTCCTGCCTCTTCCTGTCCTCCCTGGTAGTGCTTGCCTGCACCTTCTTCATGCGCGAAACTTACCAGGACTGAAAGGCGGGGCGGAGATTCCAAGTTCCCGCCCGATCCGCCAAACGACGTCAGGTTCCCGAGGGTCGCGAGGTGACGGGGATCCCCAACAGACCGGTAGAGCCTAATGGAGCGATTCTTTTGCCGATTCTTCTTATCTCCGCGCCATTAGCGGGCGGGGATAAACCCCGCCCCTACCCAACAGGTCCATCCGCCTTCGTAGGGGCGGGCTTGCGGATCACGCTCTCGGTGGCCCCATCGGTCGGGTCCATCCGCCTTCGTAGGGGCGGGCTTTACGCCCGCCCGCCGGAGCCTCGCGATGGGGAAGAATCGTCCAATTCGGATACAGGACAGGCGCTGTCCCATGGCGCAGAGAGCCTGCTCCGGCGCTCCTCTGAGGCGGCCCGCCGAAGCGGCTCTTGATGGGAAAAATCCGTGAAGCATCTGCTGACTTTGGCCGCCATGGCGGCTGGATTCATGGTATGCCCCGAAACCCTGGCCCTGGCGGGAAACGCGGCCGGACGGATCGGCCCGGCTTTTGCCGGGGCGCTGGCGGCCGCCGGGATCCTTCACGGCTTGACGGCTTGGAATCTTGGCCGTACCGGCGACGCAATCGGACGAAGGGCCTCTCCGGAAGAGGTGCTGGAAGCGGGGCTGGGCGGGGCTTGGACCGGCGTGCTTCTCGCCGCCCGATGGACGCTCACGGCGGGACTGGCCACGGGTGTGTGCGCCGGCGCCGGGTTCGCCTTCAACGAGATCTTTTACCATGCCTTTCCCAACTTCGCCTTTGCCGCCCTGATCCCCGCCGGTCTCGGGCTCCTGAGGATCCGGGGGCGGGATTTGGCCGAGCGCATCCAGGTCGGCGCCGTGGCAATCGCCCTGGCGGGACTGCTGGTGCTCGTGGCCTGGGCGCTTCTTCTTCCCGACGCCTTTGCCCCGGGTGAGACCGCCCAAACGACGCCGGCCACCGGCATCCGCACCTGCCTTCTGGCGCTCACGGCCCTGGCGGGCTTCGAACTGGCCCTGGAGCCCGGGGAGGGAAACCGGCCGGAAGCCTTCCGCGCCATGGTCTTCGCCCTGGCCATCGGAGCCCTCGTGCTCATTGCCTGGACGTGGATGGCCGCTGCGGTCGTTCCGGCCTCCAAGCTGGCCGCATCCACCCTTCCCCATCTTCTGGCGGCGCGTCGCATCGCAGGCCCGCCGGGGCGGACGATCATGGGCCTGGTCATCATCTCAGGATCCGTCGCCGTCGTGAACGCCCTCATGGCCGGAGCCTCCGGAACCCTTCGGCGCATGAGCCGAAGGGGGCTTCTGCCGAAGGGTTACCTTTCGGAGGCTACCCGGGTTCGGATCTTCGAGGGATTTTCCGCGGCGTGGATCCTGGGCTGGCTGGTGTCCGGCATGGCGGGATCCCCCAATCTGGAAGTCCTCATTCGGGCCGGATGGATTCTCTGGCTCTTCCATTACGGGATCCTCCACCTGGCGGCCTACCGAATCCAGAAAACGACGGTCGAGGGCGGAAGACCGCCCGGTCTGACTCTTTCCGCGGCGGCCGCCGCGGGCTACGCCGTATCGAGCCTCGCTCTGGTCGTCTTGGATCCCTCGCCCTGGAAGGTCGCGGCGGCGGCAATCGCACCCGCCCTTCTCGCCGTCCCGGCGGTTCGTGGTTACATTAGATCAGGGCGCGGCGGAGAACGGGTTTCCTCCGCTTCCCCGTGAACGCTCCGGCAGGGGCCCTTCAACCAACGGACGGGAGGAACGGTATGAGACACAAAGTCCTTTGGTCCTTCATCCTGGTGATCTCGCTCGCTTTCTTCGCGGCCTCCCTTGTGCCCGAAGTGCGGGCCGCCGATGCGCCCAGGATGACCAAGGAAGAACTGAAAGGGATGTTGGGATCCTCCGACCTGATCGTCGTCGACGTTCGGGCCGGAAGGGACTGGACTTCCAGCGAATTCAAGATCCAGGGAGCCGTCCGGGGGGACCCGGGCGACGTGGCTTCCTGGGCCGGCAAATACGACAAAACCAAGACCATCGTCCTCTACTGCGCCTGACCCAACGAAGCGACCAGTGCCAGTGTGGCACGGCAATTGATGGAGATGGGCTTCCAAAAGGTTTATGCGCTCAAGGGCGGTTGGCACGAGTGGCACAGGGCCCAATTCCCTGTGGATGAGAAGTAGCGAACCGGGAGCGGCTTCCCCTGCCGGAGCCTCATCTTTTTGCAACCATGAAGGTCGGTCGTGGCCCCGAGGCCTTGTCCGACAATGGATTCTCAGACTGTAGGGGCGAAGGATCATTCGCCCCTACCATTCGCCCCTACAGGGATCCGATTCTCAAGGGCGCGTTTCATTCTCCGTTGTCACGGGGCAGAGAACCGCGAAGGAACCCGATTGGACGCCGATGGGGAGAGCGGAGTGGCGAGCTTGCCATGACCGTTACGCGGAAAGTGAAGGAGGTAGGCCATGCCCGGTGCACTCAACGTGATCATCGTGGACGACGATCCCGATGTGCTGGCCTTCCTGCAGGAAGTGCTGGAGTCCTTCTACATCTGGGGGGATGTGCTGACATTCGGAGATCCCGATGAGGCGGCGGCCTACTGCCTGGAGCAGCCGCCCGGGGTGGCCGTGTTCATCCTGGACGTGTACATGGGATCCTGCACGGCCTTCGACTTCCTTGAGCGGGTCCGGGTCCGCTTCCCCATGGCTCCCCAGGACGCCGTCATCATCACGGGAAACGCCAGCGACGAGGTGGTGAACGCGTGCGTGGAGGCCGACATCACCCATCTCCTGGAAAAGCCCATGCGGCCCTACGCCCTCCAACTCGCCGTCCGGTCCATTGTTTCCAAGTACATCAAGTTCGCCCGCCGACTGCTCACCGATCCGGATTTTGCCGACCGATTGCCGGCCATCCACTGACGTAGATCCTCAATTGAACGAATGAACGAATCTCCCCGTCTCGAGGTTCCGGCGGGCGGGCGTAAAGCCCGCCCCTCCGAAGGCGGATGGACCTGTTGAGCGGGCGGGGTTTATCCGCGCCCGCCCATCGCGCGGAGACAAGAAGAGCACAGCGAAAGAACCGTTCCTTTCGGGTGGGAATCAGGAACGGAAGGACTCGGCCAGGTTCTTGTCCAGCACGTAGAGTGTCACTTCCTTGGCGCCCTGCACCGTGTACCCGTAGCGCTTCGTCAAATTTCCGATCAGGTGCGTCACATCGTGGCGCAGGCGGGCGTCGTAGGTGCGGAAGGCGTCCGTTTCGTAGTCCTTCACCGCCCCCCGGAAGTTGTCGTTTCCCTGGAAGGGATCCAGAGCGTTTTCCTTCAGGTTGTGCACGTAGCGCTCGTGGAGATCCCGGTAGAGTTCCGTCTCTTCGATGGGCTTCCCTTCCAGGCGCATCTCGTGGGCGAGGGTCCGGGACGTGT
The DNA here is from genome assembly GCF_900129305.1 of Desulfacinum infernum DSM 9756. GTDB lineage: Bacteria > Desulfobacterota > Syntrophobacteria > Syntrophobacterales > DSM-9756 > Desulfacinum > Desulfacinum infernum. The sequence goes on from NZ_FQVB01000014.1 coordinate 95,010, forward strand.
AGCGGTGCTGCACGTCCCGGCGGAAGGCGCGCCGGTCCGACGGGGACGCCCGCCCTCCCAGGAGCCTCTTTTCCACACCTTCGAAGAACTGCTCCGAGACCTCCACCATCTCCCCGGTGTAGATGCAGCGCACCGTGCTTCCCGGCTCGAAGTTGACCGCGAACAGGTAGTTCTGGATCTCCCGGGCGATCCGCTCCTCGTTGTAGTCGTAGAGGGACTCCTTCACCTCCTCCAGCACGGTGTAGTCGTAGAGGCGAACCAGGCTGTCCAGAAAGTCCGGGGAAATATAGCCGCTGGACCCGTTGGGGATCTTGCGGAAGAACCGGTAGACCATGTCCATGGTGATGAGCCGGTCCGGGCGGGCGTGCGCCGAAAAGAAGTCGATGAAGATGTTCTGGGAATCCCGCCCCGTGATCCCCCGATCGCCTTCCGTTTCCGATTCGCCGATGATCCGGTGGCGCCGCTTGGCCGTGAAGTTCTTCCGGTCCGCCTCGTCCAGCCAGGGAGGGATCTGCCCCGTGTAGATCTCCATCTTGAGCAGATGCAGGTTGCGGTCGCAGTAGGCGTGGTACTTTTCCGGACGGCTGATCCATTCGCCCATGGCCTCCGACTGGGGCTTGAGCCGCGTGGAGATGATGACCTTGGCGAAACTCGGCAGCACCCGGGGCAGAAAATAGCGCTCGATGTCCTCGCCGAAGATGTTCTTATAGATCTTCACCTCCGTGTTGTAGTCCAGGATGTAGGGGATCTTGATGTAGGTGATGCGGTCGGCGAAGGAGCGCTCTTCGGCGATGTTCACCTGGTCTTCCGGGTTCATGAGGGCCAGGAAGAGGGAGTGGACGTTTTCCTCGATCTCCTCCACCTTGTGCACCCCTTCGCTGATGATCCCGTGGAGATCGGCGAACCGGTCCCGGTTGTGGGCCTTCACGTCCATGAGCGCGTAGACGCCGTTGTTGGTGTTGGCGTAGCGTGAATAGAGGTAGCGCACGCGGTTGCTGTCCCGGAGCAGGGCGTTGAGCTGCTGCTGGATCTGGGGGTTGGTGAGCACCCGGTCCCGGGTGGGTTCGTCTCCGGGGTTGTAGACGCTGATGCCCTGGCCCAGGCGCCGGTTGAACCGGTATCGCCGGGCGAAGATCATGGGGAAGACCTTTTCCGGGCTTCCCAGGATTTCCAGCAGGTTCTGGTAGAGGGACTGGCAGATGGTGCAGGGCTGGTCCCGGAAGACCCAATCGTATTGCTTTTCTCCGAAAAGGCGCTTCTTGAAATCCCCGTCCTCAATGAGTTCTTCCAGCACGTCCCGGCGGTAGGCCTTGGGGATGAGCAGCAGCGGGTTGTCGTGGCTCGGACACGGCACCTCCAGAACGTCCTTTCCCGTGAAGGGCAAGGGGGATTCGTCGGCCGTGCCCGACCGGATCCCGGGCGGTCCCTCCACCAGGCTTTTCAGCTGGTGGAGCAGGTAGTGGGCTTCCCGGTCCGCCCCCGCGCCCAGCTCCCGCTTGTCGATCCGCCACAGGGCCTCGTAGCAGGCCCCCTCCTCCGTGCCCGTGTAGAGCTCGAACTTCAGCAGCAGGTTGTTGAGGAAGGTGCTCTTGCCGCACCCGTGCGGTCCCTCGAAGATGTAGATCCGGTTCTGCTGGGCTCCGCGGCGGAAGGCGGCCACCTGGTTGATGAATCGGTTGGCGAAGAGGCGGTCGGCGAAGAACGGATGATCCGTTCCCTCCACGAAGAGCCGGCTGCAGTCGTAGTAGACGAAGTGGATCGATTCGGGATCGTCCGGGTATTCGTCCACGCCTTCTCCCACGTAGGTCATGACCATGTCGTGGAAGCGCTGGTGGACGTTTCGGAAGATCCGCTCGGGGCGCCGCCCCGCCATCTCCAGGAATTCCTGGAAGGTGAGGGGCTGGCACGATTCCCGCTCCCGGATCCTCTCGAAGAGGCGGTTGAGGGTCTGTTGGCTCTTGTTCATGGTCTTTCCTCGATCACAGGAGGACCCTGGTGAGTTTTCGGTCCTCCATGGTGTAGAGCACCCGGCGCGCCGTCGGCTCCGCCTGCTCCTGCTGTGGCGTGGCGTAGGGCGAGGAGGCTTCGGAACGTTCCCGCACCCATTCGGTGGTCTCCAGCTTCACCGGCCCGCCCCACAGAAAGGAGATGCCCAGCATGGTGTTGCCGATGAACTCCCGCACCAGGGGCTTTCCCTCGAACCGGTGCCGCAGGTACAGGCATCCGTCGTCCATGAGGGATTCGTCCACCTCCACCACCGGCGGGTGGTAGAGGGATTCCAGGAGCATCTGCTTGTAGTCTTCGGCCCGTCGGCTCTGGACGAAGTATTCCCACACCCCCTTGTGGGGATTGAGGCGCCGGCCCACCACGAAGAGCCTGTATCGGTCCACGAAGTCCTGGTCGATGAAGGTGTTGAGAAAGAGAAAGTCGTTGTAATGCCGCCGAACCTCGAAAAGGGTCTCCAGCCCCCGGCCGGTTCCGGCGTCGTAGCGTACCCGTTCCCGGGCATCGGTGATCTGCCGGTACGGCAGGGACAATTTGCCCTTGTCCGCCAGCTCCTCCACGTAGCTCAGAAGCCGCATGCCCAGCGCGTAGGGGTTGAGGCCCACCCGGGGCATGGAGGTGACCAGGGCGTGAATGCGGGCGAATCCCACCTCGTGGCCCGAAATGCGGTCGTCGGCCAGGAAGAGCTTTTCGTGCCAGTAGCTGGCCCAGCCCTCGTTCATGATCTTGGTGCGGATCTGGGGCTGGAAGAAAAGGGACGTGCTCCGCACGATCTCCATAACCGTCTTCATCCAACGGTTTTCTTCCCGCTGCAGGAACGGCGAATGGTGTTGCAGGTACTCCAGGAGATCCGTGGGGCGAACGGCATCGCGCTCAAGGTGCCTTTCGTAGAGGGAATCGAATTCGGGATACCGGGTGAGCACCTCGGCAAAGAAGAAGGAATCGGCCAGGTCCCCGTATTGCCTGCGGCACGCGTTGTAGCGGTCGATTTCCCGCAGGTATTCGTGGACGGGGATCTTCTGCACCTGCTGCAGGAAGTGGTCGAAGTAGAAATCGAGCCGCGAGGGCTTGGGGCGGCGCTCCCCGCCGTTTCCCGAAAGCTCCCTGTAGTAGCCCACCAGGTTGTCGATCCCGCGGCTGAACTCGATGACATAGTCCACCCACCGGCCCTTTTCGGAGCGGAGCATGGCGATGGCCCGCTTGTCGGAAAGGGCCTTGCCGGCGAAGTCTTCCCCCCACGTGTTTTCGAAGTGCAGGTTGTTCTGGAAGAAGTCGATGTGGGCCAGCACGTGGTAGAAGATCATCACGTTGAGCCAGTCCGGGTTGTTGTCGTTGTAGAACGAGATGGCCGGACGGGTGTTGATCACGGTCTCGTAGGGGTTGTTGGGATAGAGTTCGTAACGGCCCTTTTCCCGGTGCACCTCCACGTCGTGAACCCAGTAGTCGTAGAGGGTGGGGATCATGTGCCTGGGGGTGAGTTCCAGCAGGTCCCGGTTGGTGACGATGTATTCCAGGGTTTCGGGGGCGAACCGCAGTCCCGCGTCCCAAGCCCTTTCCTTGCACCCTTCCATGATGGCTTTGGTGTGTTGATCGATGAGTTCCATGATTCTTGCCTCCGTGGCGACGCCCCCGCCGCCTCCAGAGCGTGTCCGGCAACGGGTCTTCCTAGTCAATCGACAGGGGGCCCATCTTCTTTCGTAGGCGCGGGGCTTCAGCCCCGCGGAAAGGGGACACCGCAATCCAAGGAGATAACGGGCGATACTCGATGGGCCGTCCAGCGTCCGGGGATTCCTCCGCAGCATTCGAGGGCTGCCCTAGGAGAAGAGCGGGCATTCCAGGGGTTTTCAGACAAGTTCTTCAGGAGAGCAGCCGGCGGATGCCTTCCACCAGGCGATCTTCGCCCGCGCCCTCCTCGATGGTGTCCAGGCGGAACCGCTCGGGAAACCGCTCGGTCAGCTTCGCCCGGCCGATGTATTCCTCCACGCGGGACCGGTAGCCGTTGCCTCCGTGGCCGTGGGCCACGGTGACGCCCACCCGGTTGGCGTAGGTGAGCATCTTGTCCAGTTCCGGCAGGGTCTGGCTGCCGTCGGAATCCCAATCGTCGCCGTCGGTGCCGTGGAAGATGTAGATGTTGTAGTCCCGGGCCAGGTTGTCGCGCTCCACGATCTCGTTCACCAGCCGGTAGGCGGACGCCACCTTGGTTCCGCCGGCGATGGTGGAGTTGTAGTAGGTGTAGAAGTCGGGCACTTCCTTGGCCTCGGTGTCGTGGAGGATGAAGCGGGTCTCCACGCGCCGTTCGTACTGGTAGACGAGCCAGCTGTAGATGAGCACGTGCTGGCCCACCACCACTTCCGTGGGCCGCCCGCTCATGGACCCCGAATAGTCGCGGACGAAGAAGACCAGGGCCTGCGCCTCCAGGGACGGCTCCCGGGAAAGGATCCGATAGACCTTGTCGTCCGGTCCCATGAGGAGCTCCGCCGGATCGATCTCCGCGTCCGGCCCGATGCGGCCCAGGGCGATGTTGGTGGCCACCAGGCGGCGCAGCGTGGCCTTCTTGTCCAGGATCTGTCCGGCGCCCTGGTGGCGGTCGGTGAGCTCGAAGGCGATCCGTCGAAGGGTCCTCTTGTTTCCCTTGTTCCTGAGGTTGGGCAGCTCGAACTGCTCGCTCAGGATCCGCCCCAGATCGTAGGCGCTGGCCTCGATCTCGTGCTCGGCGCCTTCCCCCTGGCCGGCGCCGCCCTGGCCGCCTCCGTTGGAGCCGTGGATGGGCTCCTCGCTCACCACGTCGCCTTCCTGCCCGTCCCCGGCCCCGCCGCCGGCGCCGCCTCCTTCGTCCTGGGGCGGGCGCGTGTCGTGGATGAACTTTTCCTCCACCGTGGTGGGCACCAGGATCACCCGCTCCTTGCCGCCCCGGCTGGGCTTGACCAGCCGCCCGATGCGGATCTTTCGGGGAAAGCCGTCCTTTTCCCGCTGCCGGTCCCGCTCCAAAAGCTCCTCCACGGAACTCAGGCTGTGGATGTAGGAGGCCCCGGCGGGTCGGCCCATCTGCAGTAAAGTCCAGTCGTCGTAGCGGTCCATGTCAGTTCTCGTCGTCCTGGGTGCAGAAGTATTCGATGGTCTTCTGGGCGCACGTGGTACAGTAGCCCAGCTTGTGGAGCATGGTGTGGATCATGCGGTCGTAGAGCTTCTGGTTCTCCTCGTTGGTGCGGTTGGCCAGGGCCCCGATGAGGCTCCCGGCGCCGGCGATATCCGATTTCAGCCGCACGTCCGTCACCGCCTTGACCAGCTCCAGGTTGTCCATGAAGTCGTAGTCGGGATCCACCGACATCTTCTGGCCGTAGATCTTGCGGATGGTGGTCCGGAACGACTCCTGCTGCTCCCGGGTCTTGAGCCCCAGGCGCTCCTCCACGCTGCGCACGTACTTTTCGTCGATCTTGATGGCCTTGAGCTCACCCGTCTGGGGATCCCGGTACTTCCACATGCGGTCCGGCCCCACCGTATCCGCGTCGATCCCGATGATCATGTTCACGTAGTTCATCACGTCCTTTCGGATAGCCTGGGGCTCGTCCATGTAGGCGTTGAACATCTCCGTGGTGATCCGCTCCCGGTAGAGGCCCTTGGCGATCTTCAAGTCCTCCAGGTACTTGGCCCGATCGGACGCCTCCGAAACGTAGTCCAGGATCACCCGCTCGAAGGCCTTGAAGATGTCGTAGGCGAAGATGCACTGGCCTTCGTTGGTCTCCGAGGTCTCCATGGCCAGCTGCAGGGCGCGGCCCAGGTTGCGCTGGCCCAGCCCCTTCTGGCCGAACCGCTTGGTGATGTCCGGCTCGTGGTTGAGCTGGTCGATGAGCTCCGCCAGGGTTTTGACGCTCTTTTCCCCGGCCACCTCGCCCGCCGCCAGCTTCATGGTCTCCACGGGGGTGAGCTTTTCCGAGCGGGACAGGCGCGAGAGCACGGCCATGACGGAGGCGGCGTAGTTCAGGTTGGGATCCTGGTGGAGCCGCTCCTTGGTGAGGGTCGTCTTGGTCTCGCTTCCGATGGCGTAGGCGGTGAGCTTCTGCTGGAGCTTGTAGTCGGTGTTGTGGGCCACGTAGCAGATACGGCACCGGTCCACGATGGGAGCTTCCTCTCGTTCGGCGAGAAAGCGGTTGAATTCCGAATTGTTGCTGGTGGCGATGATGAGGGTGTCCAGGGGCCAGCGGAATCCGTCGATTTCGATGTTGCGGTTCTGGATCACGCCCAGATAGACTTGGACCAGGTCCTTCTTGTTCTTGAAGATCTCGTCGCTGAAGTGGATGCCGCCTCCGGCCACCCGGGCCAGAGCCCCCCGACGCAGGTCGAACCGGTAGGGGTTGTTGGCGTCGGCGATGTGGAGCAGCCTCTGGATGGACTCTTCGCCCAGAAGATCCACGGCGGAAGAGGTGATCTTGTCCTTGGCCGAGTATTTTCCCGTGATGGTTCCCAGGCTCTCGCTCAAAGGCACCGGCACCACCTGCACGAAGGAGAGCATCCGCTCCAGGTCGCCGTCACAGGCTTGACGGATGTCGTTCCAGATGTATTCGCTGCAGGCGCCCAGGGGGCGGTAGTCGGCGAAGAGCGCCTCCAGCTGCTCGTCGTTGAACCCGACGCGGCCCTGGAGGAAGGATTCCGTGTCCCGGCGCGATTCGAAAAGGTTCATGGCCAGGACCATGGGGTCTTCGAAGGTCTGGGACTGGATGGTGGTGATGCGCCCGTAGCCCGGAAGACGGTCCAGGCCCGTGAAGTGGAAGGTGTAGCGGCGGTTTTCGGGCCGGGCGATGAACTGGCGGTAGAGGGAGCACAGAGTCTCCACGAAGAAGGTCTTGCCGTTTCCGGGCTCGCCCACCAGCACGAAGGCCATCTCCCGGGACGAACCTCCCTCCGCGGCGTCCTTGACGAAGGAGACGAAGCTGTTGATCTCGTCGTACATGCCCACCACGGGCTTGGGGCCCCGGCGGAACACCTTGAAGTCGTAGGTGGTCTTGCCGTTGACCACCACCTTCTCGATCCCCGCCCCGTCGTCCAGAATCATCCGGGCGACGGCCTGGTAGGCGTTTTCGAAGCGACGGCGGCCGTCGCGCACCTGTTCCACATGGTCCATCAGGGATTTTGCACCGTTTCCATTCATGGTCACTCTCCTCATGACCGCCACGGTGCCCGGTGCCGCCGCCCCTTGTCATCGCCCCCAGACACGAAAGCCATGGTCCGGGGACCATGGCCTTCAGGGATACCGCTGCAGCGACCCGCGACTCCATGGCCCGTGTTTGTTGTTCCTGCTTGTCAGCAGCCAATCCAGGGTGGGTTCCACTGCGCGCCCTCTCTCCTTGTGATTCACAGCTCCGGTTCCACTTCCAACCCAAACGGCGTGCCTTGCCAGGTGCTTCCACTGATTAGCAAATCGGATGCCAAACCCAGAACGAGCCTGGGAGCTTGTCCGAGAACGGTGTTTTTCCCGGGAGCGCGGGCGTCTCGCCCGCTCCTCGTGCGGGCCGATGGCCCGCGCGCCCGGGGGAAGAATCTTCGGACACCTTGTCGGCGCAACCGGACGGGGATTCTTGTCCTCCTCGTACCTAAACTGAGCGATTTTTTCTTCGGGTGTCTTTTCCACCGCGTGATTAGCGGGCGGGGATAAACCCCGCCCCTACCCAATGGGTCCGTGCCCTTTTGTAGGGGCGGGCTTTACGCCCGCCCTTCGGAACCTGTCCATGAGAAAGAATCGTCCAATTCAGGTCGTAGACGCGGGGCTTCAGCCCCGCGGAAAGGGTTATCGTAACCCCATGAAGTGACAAGAAATAAGCGATGGCCCACCCGATGCCCGGGGGATCTTCCGCAGCCCTAAAGGGCTGCGCTACGGCGAAAACGGTTATCTCCAGAGTTCTCGGAAAGCCTCGCAGGACGAAGAGGAAAACCGCAAAGGAACGGGGACGGAAGACGATGGGCCGGCGGCGGAAGCCGCCATTTGAAAAAGCAGTTTCCCTGCCCCACGTTTTGGTGTATGGACCGCCCGTTTCCATTGGAGAAACGACGGGAGGTGCGGGGCGGCCATGAACACGACCATTGTGCTGATCTTTCTCGTGACCTATGCGGGGGTGGCCCTGGGGCGCGTTCCCGGTCTGGCCCTGGACCGCACGGGCATCGCCCTCCTGGGCGCCATCGCCATGGTTTCCCTGGGGGCGGTGAGCACCCACGAAGCCGTGAACGCCATCGACCTTCCCACCATCCTGCTCCTCTACGCCCTCATGGTGGTTTCCGCTCAGTTCCGGCTGGCGGGCTTCTACACCTGGGTGGCCCTCAAGGTGGCGCGTCAGCTGGATCATCCCGGGCGGTTCCTTTGGCTGCTCATGCTCACCAGCGCCGGGCTTTCGGCCGTCCTGGCCAACGACATCGTCTGCCTGGCCTTCACGCCCGTACTCACCGTCACTTTGGCGCGACGGTCCCTCAACCCGGTGCCCTACCTGGTGGCCCTCGCGGTTTCCAGCAACATCGGATCGGCGGCCACCATCATCGGCAACCCGCAGAACATGCTGATCGGTCAGGTGGGAAATCTGGACTTCCGGGACTTCTTCCTGTGGAACCTGCCGCCGGTTCTGGCCTCCCTGGCGGCGGCCTACGGGATCATCCGGGTGCTGTCAAGAAATTGTCCTCCCTGGACGGGCCCTTCCGTGGAGGAAGCCCACGGCACGTGGCCGTCTCTGGACGCCCACCAAACCCGCAAAGCGCTCTTCTACACGGGGGTGCTCCTGGTCCTCTTTTTCACTCCCGTCCCGCGGCACATGGCGGCCCTGGCGGTGGCCGCCTGCCTTCTGTGCAGCCGCCGCATGAAGACCCGCTCCATCCTGGGCCTGGTGGACTGGCACCTCATCACGCTCTTTTGCAGCCTCTTCATCCTGGTGGCGGCCGTGGAAAAGGCGGGGCTTCCCCACCGGATCATGGCCGCCCTGGGCGGCGGGGGCCTGCACGTCACCAACCCCTACGTGCTGGCCGGGGTCTCCGTCGTGCTTTCCAACGTGACGAGCAACGTGCCGGCCGTCATGCTGCTTTCCAAGTTCCTTCCCGCGGGAAACCACCTCCTTTGGTACGTTCTCGCCGCCTCCAGCACCTTCGCGGGCAACCTGGTCACCATCGGAAGCATCGCCAACCTGATCGTCATCGAGGAGGCGGCCGCCCACGGCGTGTCCCTCTCCTTCCGGGAACACGCCCGCTACGGGGTGCCCGTCACCCTGGCGTCCCTGGCCCTCCTGGCCCTTTGGATCGCGATCACCCGGTAGGAGCCTGTCCGAGAACCCCATAAACCGTCACTCCCGCGTCAGCGGGAGTCCAAAATGCACCATCCATCCAGGACCCCGATTTCGCGCGGCGGACGGAGGACCATTGAAAGGCGCAAATCAGCAATTCCCACATTGGACGATTCTTGTTCCTAGTGCGGTCTTCGAGGGCGGGCGTAAAGCCCGCCCCTATAAGATGCCTTGATCTGTTGGGTAGGGGCGGGGTTTATCCCCGCCCGCTCATCCTTGGTGATAGGAAAACCCCATGAAAAGATCGCCCAATTTGGGCCATTGTCGAACAGCCGCTCAGGAGCCCTGTCCGGAAATGCCGTTCACCGTTTCTGGCCGGAGACACCCCCCGGTATCACGAATGGTTGAGACCTGGCAGAAAGGGACGCGATGCAGGGCCGACCGTCGCAGTCGTCAGGAACGGGCGGCGGGAGCGGTGCGGGCGGGCAAAGCCCTTTCCAGGTTGAGGGCCACCGCGCCCCCCAAAACCAGCAGGGACCCGATCCAGAACCGGAGGGAAACCGGATCCCCGAAGACGAGGATGCCGGCCGCCACGGTGAGCACCACCTCGCTGCTCATGAAGACCCCGCCCTCCCAGCTTCGGCAATAGGCGAAGCCCTGGTTCATGAGGAGCTGGCCCGCCAGGGTGGCCGCCACCAGACCGGCGCAGAGGCCCCATTCGAGCCCGGAAGAAGGAAGGATGGGATGGGAGACGAATCCGGGGAAAACCACCACGAGGCCCATGGCGCACAGGTAGAGGTAGATGGTGGCCGATCCGTTGGTGGCCCGAAGCTTCTTGATGAAGGCCACGGTGAGGCCCGCCAGGGCGCTGGCGCAGACGGCCAGAGCCTTTCCCTGGGCAGCCCCGTCCCAGCGGAAGTCGAAAAGCAGTGCGATGCCCGCCAGCGCTCCGGCGATGCACAGTGCGCCGAGAGGGGATACCTCCTCCCGGTAAAGGACGTAGGAAAAGAGGGCGGCGAAGGCCGGAAAGGCATAGAAGATCACCATGGCCGTGGAAATGGGCAGCAGCTGAAGGGCGGCCACCAGACACAGAAAGGCGCACGAGCCCGTGCAGCCGCGGATGAGAAGCAGGCGCCGGTTGCTCCCGCGAAAGGGATTGGTGTGCCGGAAAAAGAGAAGCACCAGGAGCACCAATCCTCCGGAAAAGCGGAAGAACGCAATGTCCCACACACGGAATCGCGGCCCCAGCAGCTTGATGGCAAGGGTTCCCAAGGTGAAGAAGAAGGCCGCGGCCAGCATGAGCGGCAACCCGGAAGACATCGCAGCGCCTGGCACAAGAGGTTTCACCGTAAGATCCCCTTCCATGAGAAAAGCTCCAGCCGACTCCGCCGTTCGGCCCTCCCCGACGGCCTACCATACACCCCCTTCCCGCTTTTCGCCATGCCGATCGCCAATCACCGCCGATCCTTCAAGCAAAGCGCAAGTAAAACCGGCCAAGGGGAGAACAACCCGTCCTCTCTGTCGAGCCACTAATGGAAACCTAAATTGGACGATTCCTTGTCACGGAAGGCCCTGAAGGGCAGGCGTAAAGCCCGCCCCTACAAGATGCCTTGATCTGTTGGGTAGGGGCGGGGTTTATCCCCGCCCGCTCATCACGCGGTGTCAGAGACGCCCGAAGAAGATACCGCCCGGTTTGAGGGAAAGGGGAAGGATCAGCAGCCTTCCGCGTCGGCCGAGGGGTGGAACTTCAGCAGGGGCAGAAGGGCCGAAACGGCCGCCACATAGGCCCCGGCGCCCAGAAGGCCGGTGGAGAAGGCGCCCAGGTCGCCGAAGCGGCCGATGAGGAAGGGAAAGAGGCCGCCTCCGATGACGAAGGCCAGCGGTGGGCCGAAGGACGTGGCGATGCTTCGCCGGACGGGCGGGACCGCCTGGGACAGGGCCGCGAAGGCCGGGGCGAAAAAGAGGGTGATGAGCGCCGGCTGCAGGAAGACGAGAACCACCAGGAGGCGTCCCTGCGCCGGGATCATCCCGACGAGGGCCAGACCCGACAGGATGAGGGCGCTTCCCATGGTGATCCGGATACCCAAACGGTCCGCCAGCCACCCCCCGAGGAAGGTCAAGAGCAGGCCCGGCAGCCGCGACAGGCCCAGAAGAATGTTGGCCGGCCCCGGGGCCCAGCCCTTTTCGTGCACCAGAAAGAGCGGCAGCATGCTGTAGACGCCGACGGCCGCGCCGATGCCCGCCCCGAACAAGACCACGATGATCCAAAACCCAGGAAGCCGCAGAACGTCCCCAAGCGAAGCAATATCGGGGCGCCTTCCCGGAAAGGCGCCGCTTCCGCCCTTCCAGGCGTAGAGGATCCCGGCCCCCGCCGAAAGGGCACCGAGCGTCACCACCAGGACCCGCCACGACATCCAGGCCAGAGCCCCTTCCACCAGGAGCGGTCCCAGCACCATGCCGAGGCTCGGGGCCGTCTGATGGAGCCCCATGGCCTTTCCCCAGTCCCGGCGGGAAACGGAAGCGGCCAGCGTGGCCACGGCGGACGGCAGGTGCATCCCGGCGGCCAATCCCAGCGCCGTCAGAAGAAGCTTCAGGAGCGCCAGGGAGTGGGCCCAGGGCGTGAAGATCAGCACGCCTCCCACCGACAAACCGGACAGGATGAGGGTGCCCCGATGGTGGATGCGCGACGAGAGAAAACCCGAAATGATCTGGCCGGAGACGAACCCCACGGCCATCCACAGGAAGAGCGAACCGGCTTGCGCGTGCCCCATGCGCAGTTCCCCTTCCAGCAGAGGCATCAGGGGAACGAAGACGAACCTGGCCAGGAACCCCAGAAGGAAGAGGAGACTGAGAAGAAGGACGTCCCCGATCTTGTGGCGAAAGGAAACCGGTTCAGGACAGACGGTCATGAAAGCCCCTGGGCTGCGCCGCTACCTCGACAATCCATGGGATTCGCTCCAAGATTCCATCCCTACCGCGGTACCCGGCAAGCCGAGGCTCCGCAGCGAAGGAAGCGCACCTTGGCGCAGGAGACCGCTGATAGGGGTAGGAAGGACTCGTTGCCGAGTCCCTCCCCCCTCCGAACCGTACGTGCGGATCTCCCGCATACGGCTCTCCGGTTGGTGGTTTTACCCCGCTGAGGACTGGAGCATTGCGCGATGGGCTGCCACGAGGCTGTACAACCCATGGCGCTCAAAGAAAGCATTCGGCCATCTGTTATGATCGCGGCCTCGGCTGATCCCCTTTCGTCCGCTGCGCTTACGCAGAATACTGCGCAGTCGCCGACGAACCCATGAGTCGAGACGGGGAAACGTCCACCTGGAGGAGTGTTTGAAGTATTCCATCCATCCACGAAGGCTGCGGTTCACTTCCGTA
>NZ_FQVB01000079.1 GCF_900129305.1 Desulfacinum infernum DSM 9756
CTGCGGAGGAGTCGAAAGCGCCCGTCGCCCAGCCGCGAAATGGATTTCGAATGCCCCACCGTCAGTCTGCAGCCTTTCTATTCACGGATTCAGGAAATGGTAACCCATAGACCTCCGCTTGCTGCTGAGTGACGATAACGGTTATGCCTTCCCGCTCTCGAAATGTGCAAAGTGGAGTGAATGGCAATTTCTCGTAAGTATCCTGATCAACCACACAGAAAACATAAGCCTCATCGTGCAAGATGGGGCGCATTGCAGCAAGCAGGACGCTGAGATTGGTCTCGCCTTCCATACGCTCAAATCCGGTAGAGCCGTTAACTCGAGTTGTCATGCCGCCTAATGGGCGGAGCCGAATGGCGGTCAAGTGCAGCGCCTTGTTAGGCCACTTATTCTGCATTTACCCTTTTGACTATCTTCTTTGCTAAAGGTTCTTTTATTTCGTTATGCTGAGCAAGAGTTTCAACAACCCCGGTCTTTGCATTAATCCATGGTGACGGTAACGCGCTTTCCCTTTTGAGATAACAACCCGCTATTCCCACTTTGCTTTCTAAATTTTTGCGTTTCATACAATTACAATATTTTCGCGGCTTTCATCATCAGGTAATCCACGAAGAATATCATCTGTTCGATCATTGAGAATGAGTCCAACAGCTTGACACAAATTGTCTTTTGCCTCATTTATTGTTTCTCCTCGTCCATTGGCACTTGGCACTTCAGGACAAATCGCCAAATAACCACCTTCGGGTGCAGCCTCTATAATTGCCGTGAACTCACTTTAGGGCGTTGTTGTATGATAGTATCTAATTTAGGTTTTAGTTTCATCCCCATGAATATTCCATGCGGTCTTAACACTCGCTACCACGGTTACAGTGTGATCAGTGCTGATAAACTCGTGTTCGCACGTCTGTTGGAGTCGAGGAATCTGTCTGCCTCTTAATAGAGTGCAGTATTCTATTTTGAATTTCCTGTGCGTTAGCTCACCGATATCCTGATGCCTGAGCAGCACCCGGATCTTCTGGCCAGGCTTCAGGATTTTGTTCTTGAATAGAGAACCTTGATTAAGCCGCCAACCGTTGTCAGTGGTTGGAAAGCCGTCGGGGATAGCTAGAAGATGTAACAGTAAGATATCGAAAGAACTTCTGTTCAGCACCGTGAGGCAATATGGAACATCTGCTCCAAAGGTGACATCGACATAGACGTAAGCTTTTTGCTGAAATACATCGAGGATTCTTGCAAGGATACCGAAGAGACCGCTAACCTGCTCAACCATGATCAAAAAACTCCTTCGCTGAACTGTATCCTTGTGTGCACAACGGGAGCCGCTGATCAGCGGCGGACGCGGAGGTGAGCATACTCGCCGCAGCGTCCCACGAACGCTGTGCATAAGCGGTTGCAATGAAGCGAAGCAGAATTGCAATCCGACTTAATGCAATTGTTATGTGATTTATTCATATTTCTATATTTTTCTCCTGAATCCGTGAATAGAAAGGCTGCAGACTGACGGTGGGGCATTCGAAATCCATTTCGCGGCTGGGCGACGGGCGCTTTCGACTCCTCCGCAG
>NZ_FQVB01000013.1 GCF_900129305.1 Desulfacinum infernum DSM 9756
AACCGCAGCCTTCGTGGATGGATGGAATACTTCAAACACTCCTCCAGGTGGACGTTTCCCCGTCTCGACTCATGGGTTCGTCGGCGACTGCGCAGTATTCTGCGTAAGCGCAGCGGACGAAAGGGGATCAGCCGAGGCCGCGATCATAACAGATGGCCGAATGCTTTCTTTGAGCGCCATGGGTTGTACAGCCTCGTGGCAGCCCATCGCGCAATGCTCCAGTCCTCAGCGGGGTAAAACCACCAACCGGAGAGCCGTATGCGGGAGATCCGCACGTACGGTTCGGAGGGGGGAGGGACTCGGCAACGAGTCCTTCCTACCCCTATCAGGGTCGGCCTGTCCGGTCGATAACGATTGGGCCGGGGGAAGCCCGCCCGGCCTCCCGCGCCTTCGCCTTGCAACGGCCCTTCCGAAGGGGTACAAGAACGTCTTCAAAGGTGTTACGGGAATGAGACGATAGGTGCGCGGCCTGTTCGTTCGGTCACGCAGAGACAATCGCCTCTTACGGCGCTCCCCCAGAAAGACCATGCCCCGGTTTCGGTTTTTTGATCCACGCGTGACGACCATGCCCGTTTGTCGTTACCGGGCCTCGGCATGGCGGGGGTTGGGTTGCCGGCTGTTTCGGCCGCAGGAAGCGGGAGGTGGACAGGATGAGAAAATGGGCCTTCGTGGTGGCGGCGCCCCAGAGCGGGTCGGGCAAGACCACCGTCACCCTGGCCCTCTTGGCGGCGCTCAGGCGCCGCGGCCTTCGGATCCAGCCCTTCAAGGTGGGCCCCGACTTCATCGATCCGGGGTTCCACACACAGGCCACGGGGCGCATTTCGCGAAACCTGGACGGCTGGATGCTTTCCCGGCACTACAACGTCTCCCTTTTTGAGCGGCTGCTGGCGGAAGCCGACGGCGCCGTGGTGGAAGGGGTCATGGGCCTCTTCGACGGTTACGACGGGGTGTCGGAAGCGGGCAGCACGGCCCAGATGGCCAAGTGGCTCGACCTTCCGGTGCTCCTGGTGGTGGACGCCCGCAGCATGGCCCGGAGCGCCGCCGCCCTGGTCCACGGGTTCGCTTCCTTCGATCCGGGCCTGCGGCTTGCCGGCGTGGTCTTCAACCGGGTGGGAAGCCCGTCCCATTTGGGTTTCCTGAGGGAAGCCATGGAATCCTCCTGCCCGCAGGTACCCGTGTTCGGAGGGATTCCGCGGGAGGATGCGGTGGCGATCCCCGAACGCCACCTGGGGCTTGTCACCGTGGAAGACACGGGCGTGGACAAGGCCTTCCTGGAAAGGCTGGCCCGGGTGGCGGAAGAACACGTGGATCTGGACGGGCTGGTGGGTTCGTGTTGGCGACACCCCCAGCCGGTCCTACCCGCCGGGGAGGTGGTCCATGGAGGGGAACGCGGGGGAGTCGAATCCGTCCAGAGCGCTTCGGAGCGCCGCCCCAGACCGGATTCGGTGGTTGTGGCCGTGGCGCGCGATGCAGCCTTTTGCTTCTACTATCAGGACAACCTGGATCTTCTGGAGGCAGCGGGCGCCCGCCTTCGGTTCTTTTCCCCGTTGGCCGGGGAGGCCGTTCCGGAGGAGGCCGACGTCGTCTATCTGGGAGGCGGCTACCCGGAAGTTCATGCAGAGAGGCTTTCGGAGAACAGGCCCTTCTTCGAAAGCCTTCGGCGCCTGGCCTCCCGAGGTCGCCCCATCTATGGGGAATGCGGCGGCCTCATGACCCTCAGCCGCTCCGTCCAGCTCCTTTCCGGCGAGGTCTTTCCCATGGCCGGACTGCTGCCGTTTCGAACCCGCATGCTCCCGCACCGGAAGGCCCTGGGGTATGTGGAGGTGGTCCTGACGGAAAACACCCTGCTGGGGCCGAGGGGCACGCGTCTTCGCGGCCATGAATTCCACTATTCGGAGATCGTGGGAGGGGACGAGGCCGCGGGATCCCGCTGCCGAAGCGTGTACCGGCTCACCGGCCGGAAATTTCGCGCCGAACGGCCGGAAGGCTATCTGGCGGGATCCGTGCTGGCCAGCTACGTGCACCTCCACTGGGGAAGCTGTCCGCAGGCGGCCCATCACTTGGTATCGCTAGCGAGATCGGGGAGATCTTCATGACACGGCGCGCCAAGACCCTCATGTTTCTCGGAACGGGATCGGACGTGGGAAAAAGCGTTCTGGCGGCGGCCTTCTGCCGCATCTTCAGGCAGGACGGCTTTCGGGTGGCCCCCTTCAAGGCCCAGAACATGGCCCTCAATTCCTTCATCACGCCCCAGGGGGGCGAGATGGGCCGCGCCCAGGTGGTGCAGGCGGAAGCGGCCGGGATCGAGCCGCACGTGGACATGAACCCCATCCTCCTCAAGCCCACCTCCACCATGGGAAGCCAGGTGATCGTCCTGGGAAAGGCCGTGGGCAACTTCTCGGCCAAGGACTATTACGCCTACAAGAAACGGCTCACGGCCGTGGTTCGGGACGCCTTCGAGCGCCTCTCCAAGAATTACGACATCGTGGTGCTGGAAGGCGCGGGGAGTGCGGTGGAGCTCAACCTGAAAGACCACGACCTGGTGAACCTTTCCATGGCCAAGATGGCCCATGCCCCCTCCATCCTGGTGGGCGACATCGACCGGGGCGGGATCTTTGCGGCCCTTCTGGGATCCTACATGCTCATGGAGCCGGAGGAGCGGGACCTTATCGCCGGGTTCATGGTGAACAAGCTTCGGGGAGACCCCGACCTGTTCCTTCCCGGTGTGGAGATCCTGGAACGGCGTTCCGGAAAGCCCGTACTGGGCGTGGTGCCCCACTTCGACCACATCGCCCTCCCCGAAGAGGACAGCGTGGCCCTGGGGCGGCGCATGGGCTCGGGGCCGAAGGAATCGTCCGGACAAAGACCGTCCATCGGCGTGGTGCGCCTCCCCTTTGTTTCCAACTACACTGATTTCGACTGTCTGGAGTACGACCGGGGCGTGGACCTGGTCTATTTCGACCGGCCCGGGGACGTGTTCCGCTTCGATGCCGTGGTGCTTCCCGGAAGCAAGAACACCATCGAGGACATGCTGGCCCTGGAACGAAGCGGCATGGCCGACGCCCTGCGTGCCTACTTCAAGGCCGGAGGCGTGGTGGTGGGGATCTGCGGCGGCTACCAGATGCTGGGGGAGCGGATCACGGATCCCCATGGGGTGGAGAGCCGGGTGCGGGAGACGGCGGGTTTGGGGCTTCTTCCCATGACCACGGAGATGGCCTCGGAGAAGGTGACGACCCAGGTCACGGCCCGGCTGCATCCGGACAACAGGCTGGGATTGGGTGGGGTTTCCCCGTCGACGGTTCTCTCCGGCTACGAAATCCACATGGGCCGAAGCCGGCCCCTGAACTCCCAGGCGACCCCGTGTTTTCGCATCCTTTCCCGCAACGGCCGGGCCGTTTCCGCAGCCGATGCCGACGACGGTTTATCCTCGGCCGACGGCCGGGTCTGGGGGACCTATCTCCATGGGATCTTCGACAACGACGCCTTCCGGCGGGCTTTCCTGTCCCTGCTGGCGGAAAAGCGGGACGGCTGCGGGCTTTCCTTCGGGATTTCCAACTACGGCCGGTGGAAGGACGCCCAGTACGATCTTTTGGCCGATCATGTGCGGAGCCACTGCGATGTGGAGCGTATCTACCGGATCGTGGGGATCTGAAGAAGAAGGGGTATGGGTTAAGGGAAAGGGGAAAGGAACAAGGTAAAAGGTGAAAGGTAAGAGGGGGATGGGGGTGCGGCTGGCCCCACATGCGTTGGGGTTTGTTTGGAAGTTTTTTTCGGTAGACGGCGGAGCGGGTCGCCCATGACCTTTTCGGCTTCTCACCTGTTGCTCGCCTGGCTGGCGGATCTGCTGCTGGGGGACCCTCCTTCGTGGCCGCACCCGGTGCGCTGGATCGGACGGCTCATCGAAAAGGCGGAGAGCTTCTTTTATCTGGAAACCGGCGACGGGGGCCGCCCCCGTCTGGGGGCGGGTTCCGACGGGACGCCGGACGGGAGGCTTCGTGTTCTGGGCGCCGCCTTCTGGCTCACCGTGGTGGGGGCGGTGGGAGCGGCCGTAACGGCCGCTCTGCTGCTGTTTCACTGGATCCATCCTTTCCTTTCCGGCCTCTTGGGTGTCTGGATCGCCTGCACCTGCCTGGCCACGCGAAGCCTCCATGACGAATCCGCGGCGGTGGCCCGGGCACTTCGCGAGGGTCGGCTGGAAGAGGCCCGGGGGCTTCTTTCCCGCATCGTGAGCCGCGAGACGGCCCATCTGGACGAGGAAGGCATCTGGAGGGCCCTGTTGGAAACGGTTTCCGAAAACCTTTCCGACGGGGTGGTGGCGCCTCTTTTCTACTTGGCCTTGGGCGGACCCGTGGGCGGGCTCCTTTACAAGACGGTCAATACCCTGGATTCCATGGTGGGGTACAGGAATGAACGCTACCGGGACTTCGGATGGTGCGCGGCCCGCATGGACGATCTTTTCAACTGGATTCCGGCGAGACTCACCGCCTTGCTCCTCCTGGCTGCGGGAGCCGTCTGGGGCCTGGACCGGCGCCGCGGTCGGGCCGTGGTGAGGCGGGACGCCCGAAAGCACAAGAGCCCCAATGCGGGCTTTCCGGAAGCAGCGGCCGCCGGGCTTCTGGGGGTGCAGCTGGGGGGCCCGGGGATCTATTTCGGCCGCACGGTGGAAAAACCCACCCTGGGGGATCCCGTGGCGGCGCCGGATGAGAAGTCCTTCCGCCTCATGACCCGCCTTCTTTTCACCACGTCCGCCCTGGCGGCGCTTTCGGCCGCCCTGGTGCGCGGGCTTTGGGGGTGATGAGTGATGAGTGACGAGTGATGGGTCACGGATCACGGACTACGGACTACGGGGGATGGAAGGAGGGGCGGGCTTTGGGTGGTGCGTCCGCATGGGGCAAGGGATGGGGAGCGAGTAGCGGAAATATGCAGAGAATCCACGGTGGAAACGTTTACGAGGTTGCCCGGCGTCTGGGATGCGCTCCGGAGGACATCCTGGATTTCAGCGCCAGTATCAATCCCCTGGGCCCGCCTCCGGGGCTGCTGAATGCCCTGGTGGCCGCCTACGGACGCCTGCAGCACTATCCGGACATCCACAACCGGACCCTGGTGGACGCCTTGGCCCGGCGCCACCACGTCCGCCCGGAGCAGGTGGTGGTGGGAAACGGGTCCACGGAACTCATCTACGCCCTTCCCCGGATCCTGGGGGTCTCCCGGGTGCTCACCGCCCTTCCCACCTTTACCGAATACGTGCGGGCCTTTTCCGCGGCCGGGGTGGAGGTGGACCGCTGTTACGGGACCTGGGAGAACGGGCTGCAGCCCACCGCGGAGCAGATTGGAGAGCGTTTGGATCGGGAACGGCCCGATGCGGTGCTGGTGACCCATCCGGGAAGCCCTTCGGGAACGGTCCTTACTGAGTCCCTGCGGGCGTGGCTGGTGGAAGAGACCCGAAGGCGGGGCGTGGCCCTGGTGGTGGACGAGGTCTTCATCGACTTCTGCGAAGAGGAGTCCTTCCTGCCCCATCTTGCGGAACATCCCGGCCTGGTGCTCATTCGGTCCATGACGAAATTTTACGGCATACCGGGGCTTCGGCTGGGATACCTGCTGGCGTCCCGGGAGATCGCCGAGGCCGCCGCCGGGTACCTGCCCCCCTGGTCCGTGAACGCCCTGGCCCAGGAAGCTGGAGCCTATTGCTTGGAGCAGCTGGACTACCGGCGGGAGACCCTGGAGATGGTGGAGGGGGAGCGGGATCGACTGAAGATCGCTTTGGGAGGGATGGGCGGATTTTGCGTGCTTCCCGGCCGGGCCAACTATCTGCTGGTGCGCATGGCGGACGATCTTCCGGACGCCCCGGCGCTCCGGGACCTCCTGCTACGCCGAGAAAGAGTCCTCATCCGCGAATGCGCTTCCTTCGACGGCCTGACTCCCCGGGATTTTCGCATCGCCGTGCGCCTTCCCGCCCAAAACGACCGGCTCCTGGCCGCTCTCCGCCGCTGGGTCGACGCCGACCGTGAATCCAGCCGTGTCTCCGCCCGGGAAGGATCCCGGAAGGGACCTACGGGTGGTCCTTGTCCTCTTTGAGGAAGTACGCATGGTATTCGCCGTCGGACAGATGCTTGCGCATGAGATCCGAAAGCAGCTCGAAGAGGTTTTCCATTTCCCCGTTGGATAGCCTCGGGATGAGCACCTTCAGAAGAGCGTCGTCGGAAAATTTCTGCAGGTAGACCATCAGCGTCTTTTCATCCACGTCCCGGGAAAAGCCGAAGGCCACCAGGCCGTCGTATTCTTCCACGAACCGGTGGGAATGTTTGGCCGCCATCACCATCCTTTCGCATTACAGGGGGGGCCGCCGAAGGGGCCGAAAGACATCGGCGGGCGCCCGAAGGAACGCCCGCCGTCCGCCACCCGTCACCCATCACTCGTTACGCATCCCCCATGTAATAGTCGAGGCCGAAGTGGGTGATCTGATCTTCGCCCATGAGGTAGCGCAGGGTGTTCTTGAGCTTCATGAGCTGGATGAAGAGGTCGTGTTCCGGATAGAGTCCTTGCTTGTGCATAGGGCTCTTGAAGTAGAAGGAGAGCCATTCCTGGATGCCGTGCATGCCGATTCGCTGGGCCAGGTCGGTGAAGAGCACCAGGTCCAGGCACAGGGGCGCCGCCAGGATGCTGTCCCGGCACTGGAAGTCCACCTTGATCTGCATGGGGTAGCCCAGCCAGCCGAAGATGTCGATGCAGTCCCAGCCTTCCTTGTTGTCGCCCCGGGGCGGGTAATAGTTGATGGTGACCTTGTGGTAGTAGTTCTTGTAGAGGCTGGGGTAGAGCTGCGGCTGGAGGATGTATTCCAGCACCGACAGCTTGCTTTCTTCCTTGGTCTTGAAGGAATCCTTGTCGTCCAAGACTAGGCCGTCCCGGTTGCCCAGGATGTTGGTGGAATACCAGCCTTCCAGGCCCAGCATGCGGGCCTTGAGGCCGGGAGCCAGGATGGTTTTCATGAGCGTCTGACCGGTCTTGAAGTCCTTGCCCGCGATGGGTACCCGCTTTTCTCTGGCCAGTTCCACAAAGGCCGGGATGTCCACGGTCAGGTTCGGCGCTCCGTTGATGTAGGGAACACCGCTTTCCAGGGCCGCCAGGGCGTAGAGCATGCTGGGGGCGATGCGTGGGTCGTCGGCGTCCACCGCCTTCTGAAGGGCTTCCACGGACCGGTGCGGCTCCTCGGCCTTGAGATGCACCTCCGTGCTGCCGCACCAGATCATGACGCAACGGTCTACGCCGTTTTCTTCCTTGAACCGGGCGATGTCTTCCTTGAGGGCTTCCACGTGGGCCCGCAGGTTCGTTCCGGGCTTTACGTGGTTGCCGTCCAGGTTCTTGACGAACCGCCGGTCGAAGACGGCCGGCATGGGTTGGATGGTTTCCAGGAAGTCCTTGATGGGATCCAGGTGATCGCGGTGGAGCACCTTGGCGAAGGAGGCCGCCTCGTAGCCGTTGGCGTCGTAGATGTCCCAGCCCCCGAAGACCAGGTCCTCCAGGGAAGCCAGCGGGATGAAGTCCTTGATGCGCGGGATCCGGTACTCGTCCCGTTTCCCCAGCCGGATGGTGCCCAGTTGGGTGAGGGATCCGATGGGTTCCGCCAGGCCCCGCCGGACGGCTTCCACGCCCGCAATGAAGGTGGTGCTCACGGCTCCACCCACTCCCGGAATGAGCACTCCCAGTTTGCCCTTGGGAGGTTCGATCTGTTCCTTCCTCTTCAGCTGTCTTTCTTCCAAGGCTGTCCTCCGTATCTTCGAGATCCGAAAATCCGTCTGAATCCCCCAGCAATCCGCTTTTTCCCAATACTTGAAGGAACGCCCCCATCCCTATACGGGCCGCCCGCAAACCGTGTCAAGGAAAAGCCCCTTCCAGGCGAAGCAATGCTTTCTTGATCTCCAGGCCGCTGGAGTAGCCGCCCAGTCCGTCCCGGGCCACCACCCGATGGCAGGGCACCACGATGGGCACCGGGTTGCGGCCGCAGGCCTGGGCCACGGCCCGGAACGCCCGGGGCCGCCCTACGGCTTCGGCCACCTCGCCGTAGGTGCGGGTGGCTCCGTAGGAGATGCGGCATAATTCCTGCCAGACCGCCCGCTGGAAGGGCGTGCCTTCCTGGAAGTCCACCGCCACGTCCGGATGCGCGCCCGAGCCCTGGAAATAGCCGGCCAGTTGCGTTTCCAGAGCGTCCAGGTGATCATTGGAGCTCAACCGGATCTTTCGCCCTCGGGCCACGGGCGCCAGAGCGTCCAGGACCCTTGTGACGGGGTCGGGTTCCGACGCCGGGTTGAGAAAAAGAAGGCTGCAGACGCCTTTCCGGGTGGCCGCCGCGGCGATGGTTGCCACGGGGCGGTAGGGCCGGATGGTGACCCACAGGAAGTCCATGGCGAACCCTCCTTTCGGGACGGTGGAGAATCTCCTGGGAGCTTGTCCGAGAACTTCCCTAACCGTCACTCCCGCGCAAGCGTGAGTCCAAAAGTTGACGGAAATCCTGGATCCCCGCTCCCCGTTCAAGCCGGGGACAAGCTTTGCGGGGATGACGGCTGGACGTTGGAAGGGGTAAATGAGCCATTTTCAGACACGCTCCTATTCCAACAGGAAGTCGGTGATGTAGGGGTTGGTCCTCATTTCGTCGGCCACCGTGGACGTGGGCCGGTCTCCGTAGTCGTGGCCGGGCCAGATGACGGTTTCCGGCGGCAGCTGGATGATTTTTCGAAGAGATTGCAGGAGTTGATCGAAGGACGCCCCCGGAAGGTCCGTTCGGCCCACGGCCCCCACAAAGAGGGTGTCTCCCGTGAAGAGGTTGCCGTCGATGAGGAGACAGCACGCCCCCGGCGTGTGGCCCGGGGTGTGGAGGAAGCGCAGGGTGAGCTTCCCGAAGGTGAGTTCGTCTCCGTCCCGGACGCGGATATCCGCCGGCGGGGAGACCGGAAATCCCATGGCGCGGGCGAACTGCTGATTTTCCAGCCGCTGGAAGAAATCGTCGTCCAGGGCGTGCAGCACAATGGGCGCTCCCAGGAGTTCCTTCATGCGCGCGTTGCCGCACGTGTGGTCTGCATGCCCGTGCGTGTTGACAATGTAGCGGCAAACGGCTTTATTGGCCTGGACAAGGGCCGCCAGCTCGTCTTCGTTGCCCGCCGGGTCGATGAGAATCGCCTCTCCCGTCTCCTCGTCCATCACCAGGTAGCAAAAGACCTCCATGAGCCCGACCGGCTTTTGAATGATCTTCATGGTGGATTCCTCCGCGTGCGTGGGCCCGAACCATTCAGCCGAGCGTTATGGGATTCGTAACGTGGGGCTTTCGCCTGCGCCGGCAGGATGCCGGGAAGCCCTGCCGGAGCCTTCCCATGAATTCCGAACCCGCAGGATACACCACAATGGACCAGGAAAAGAAGAATGTCAAAAGGCCTGGCGGGTGGCTGCACGTGCTGGAATGCCGAGGAGGGATCTCCCACAGGGCCATCCATCGCCTGCCGGGCTGTTTGGGATCGTGGCCGGAACCTCCTTATACGTACCTTTTCTTTGAAAGGAAACCCACGGGAGAGATGCGCCGAGTGGTGGAAAGAGCCGTTTCGGGAAAGATCACCCGCGAATACGCCTTGGAATTCCACCAGTGGCAGCAGCCAAGGCCGCCGGCTCTCACCGTCGGGCCCTTTCTCATCACAGCCGAATCCCCCGGGGCTCCACCGGGCGAGGGCATGTTGCCCATCACGCTCAAGACGGGCCTGGTTTTCGGGACCGGCATGCATCCCACCACGCGGGCCTGCCTCCTGTTGCTGGATCGCGTCCTTCGGGACGCCATTTCCCGGGAGGTGGTGGATCTGGGGACGGGGACGGGGGTGCTGGCCCTGGCCGCCGCACGACTGGGCGCGCACCGGGTGGTGGCCCTGGACGTGAACCCCCTGGCGGTGAAGGAAGCGGCGGAAAACATCGCCCTGAACGACCTGGAAGGGATCGTCTTTCCCGTGGTGGGCCGGGATCTGCAGGCGGTGGGGATGTTCGGGGATCTCCTCCTCATGAACCTGGAGTGGCCGAGCCTGAAGGGGGTTCTTCGCCGGAAGGGCTGGAGGCGTTTTTCCCGGGTGCTGGCGTCGGGTTTTCTTTCGGCCCAGTACCCGAAATTTCTGGAGTACCTGCCCGACGACTTTCGGGTAAAGGAGCGCATTGCCGTGGACGGCTGGGAGGCTGTGGAGGCCTGCCGTATCGTTTAATGAAACATTGTTTCAGAAAAAGAGCGGGTTCGTTGTTGACAAACTTTTTGCAATCTCCTACAAAAATCTGGAACAAGCTGTCCCTTGAGATAAACCGATCCCGCAAACGCTCGATTCCGTGCTCTTTTCGTCTCACGCTCTGCTACCGAAAGCGCCTTTTCCCTGTGGCAGCGGGACCCTTCCCTTAGAGGCTCACACGCATGTTCTGGTTGACCGGCGAGAAGATGTGGCAGTGGTGGTTTTCATCCGAAAAGGTGCCTGCTTGAAGGAGGCCGCGTTCTGTTGCTGACGAAACAGAGTGCGGCCTTTTCTGTTTCCGATTCGACGTTCGATGCTCGTTTTCCAAGTTCCCGGGACGGGGTGGGGGGAGGCGCCCGAGCCGACCGGCCGCCCGAAAAGTAGAGGAGGAAGCGATGGATTTCCAGTTGAGCGAAGAACAGCGCATGATGAAGGAGATGGTCTACAAGTGGTCGGTCAACGAACTGGGACCGCTCCAGGAAAAGATCGACGAGGAAGACTGGTTTCCTCCTGACTTTTTCAAGAAGTGTGCGGAAATCGGGATCCTGGGCATCACCATCGACGAAAAGTACGGGGGCTTGGGCGGCGACGTGCTCATGCAGACCCTGGCCGTGGAGGAGATGAGCCGGATCTGTCCGGGGCTGGCCATGACCTATGCCGCCCATTCCAACCTGTGCATGAACAACATCCACAAGAACGCCAATGAATTCCTGAAGGAAAAGTACCTGCCGGCCATGGTGGCTGGAGAAAAGATCGGGGCCCTGGGCCTGACGGAACCCAACGCCGGATCGGACGCCATGAGCCTTCGTACCCGGGCGGAAAGAAAGGGCGACAAGTACATCCTGAACGGCACCAAGATGTTCATCACCAACGGTCCCATTGCGGACGTGATTCTGGTCTATGCCAAGACGGCGCCGGAAAAGGGAGCCAAGGGCATCAGCGCCTTCATCGTGGAAAAGGACTTTCCCGGTTTTTCCGTATCGAGAAAGCTCAAGAAGTGTGGCATGCGCGGTTCCCCCACGGGCGAGCTGGTCTTCGAGGACTGCGAGGTGCCGGCCGAGAACCTGGTGGGCGAGGAAAACATGGGCGTTCACGTGATGACCAGCGGTCTGGACATTGAGCGGATCGTACTGGCCGGAGGATCCGTGGGCATGGCCCAGCAGGCCCTGGACTATTCGGTGCGCTACGCGGCGGAACGGGAGCAGTTCGGCCAGCCCATCGGCAACTTCCAGATGATCCAGCAGAAGCTGGCGGACATGTACGCCCGCACGGAAGCGGCGCGGCTCATGGTCTACCGGGCCGCGGAGTTGGCCCAGAAGGCGCCACGCGGTGGGAAGGGAACGGAGCTCACCAAGCAGGCGGCGGCGGCGGTCCTGTTTGCTTCGGAAACGGCCACCTGGGTCTGCAATCAGGCCATCCAGATCCACGGCGGCTACGGCTACTGCCTGGAATTTCCCGTGCAGAAGCTCTGGCGGGACGCCAAGCTCTATGAAATCGGGGCCGGTACCAACGAGATCCGGCGCATCATCGTGGCTCGGGAGCTCCTTCGGGAAGCCTTCGCCCGCGCCGGAAAATAACACCGCGGGTAATCCCCCCGGCCCCCTTTGAGAAAGGGGGGAGGAACGGATCGCGGCTCACGCATTACGGACCACGGATCACGGCTCACGGACCACGGAGGCGCTCATGGAACAGCAGGTGGTCTTGGAAGAACGACAAGGGCAGGTGGCGATCCTCACCCTGAATCGCCCCGAAGTCATGAATTCCCTCAATTTCGCCATGTTGCGCGGCCTGCACGAGAAGGTGGAATCCCTCCGGTTCGATAACGACGTGCGGGTGATCATCATCACCGGCGCCGGCCCCAAGGCCTTCTGTGCCGGCGCGGACCTCAAGGAGCGGGCCACGCTCAATGACCAGCAGGTGAAGGAATTCATCCTCACCATCCGCAATCTCTTCACCAACATCGAATACCTTCCCAAGCCGGTGATCGCCGCCGTGAACGGAATCGCTTTGGGCGGCGGCACCGAACTGGCCCTGGCCTGCGACATTCGGATCGCGTCCACCACGGCCACCATGGGGCTTACGGAAACGAGGCTTGCCATCATCCCCGGGGCGGGCGGGACCCAACGGCTGCCCCGCCTGGTGGGTCGCGGCAAGGCCAAGGAGCTCATCTTTACGGGCCGGCGCGTGGGCGCCGAGGAGGCCCTGTCCATCGGTCTTGTGAACCAGGTGGCGGAACCGGAAAAGCTCCTGGACGCCTGCCTGGAGATGGCGGGCATGATCTGCGAAACGGGGCCCATCGCCATTCAGCAGGCCAAGTACGCCATCAATTACGGGCTGGAAACGGATCTTCACACCGGGCTTGCCATCGAATCCAACGCCTACTGGATCACCATCCCCACGGAAGACCGCCTGGAGGGACTGGCGGCTTTTCGGGAGAAGAGAAAGCCCGTCTACAAGGGCAAGTAGCCGGTCCGCCGCGGCACGGGACGCGCCAGGGAAAGGGTGACGCCATGAGTGATGCAAGAGCGCAGAACAGGGCCTTCTGGGAGAACGAGGAGCTGAAGCTGGATGAGCGGGTCTACCAGGCCATGTGGCCCGGTGGCGAGGCGGCCGTCCAGCGGCTGGCCAAGCAGGGCAAGCAGCCGGTGCGCCAGCTCATCCAGAAGCTGATCGATCCGGGAACGGAATTTTACGAATTGAGCCGCCTGGCGGGCTTCGGGATGCATTATCCCGGCGTGGAGGATGTGCCCTGCGGCGGGATCGTGACGGGCCTGGGGAAGATCTACGGCAACTGGACCATGATCATCGCCAACGACAGCCGGGTGAAGGCGGGAACCTACTTCCCCATCACGCTGAAAAAGCACATGCGGGCCCAGGCCATCGCCGAGCAGTGCGGCCTCAACTGCGTCTACATCGCCGACTCGGGCGGGGCCTTTCTTCCCATGCAGGCCGACGTCTTCCCCGATGACGGCCATTTCGGTTCCATGTTCTACAACATGGCCCGCATGTCGGCCAAAGGTCTCAAGCAGATCACTCTGAGCACGGGCGGTAACACGGCCGGCGGGGCCTACATCGTCTTCATGGCCTGTCAGGCCGTGATGATCGACCGCATGGCCTATTCCTTCCTGGGCGGACCCCCGCTGGTGAAGGCGGCCACGGGGGAAGTGATTTCGGCGGAGGATCTGGGCGGAGCCCGGGTGCACACCCAGATTTCCGGAGGCGCCGACCATTTCTGCCGGACCCAGGACGAGGCCATCGAGAAGGTGCGGGAAATCCTCTCCCTGGAGCGGCCCCAGGAGCTGCAGATCCACCGCTATGCCGAGTCTCCACCCCAAGTTCCGGTGGAGACCATCTACGAAGAGCTCCCGGCCAAGATCCACCAGGGAATCAACGTGCGCAACATCATCCGCGCCATCGCCGACGACAGCCACTTCATCGAATACAAGAGGAACTACGCTCCGGGCCGTGGCGACAACATCGTCACCGGAAAGATCCGCCTCAAGGGTATCCCCGTGGGCATCATCGCTTCCAACGGCCTGGGGATCATCTTCGTGGAGGCGGCTCGAAAGGCCACGGAATGGATCGTGCGCTGCTCCCAGGAAAAGACGCCGCTTCTCTTCATCCAGAGTTCCCCCGGGTACATGGTGGGTTCCGAATCGGAGCACATGGGCATCGGAAAATACGGCGCCGACATGGTGCGGGCCGTTTCCTGCGCCCAGGTGCCCCGCATCCAGCTGGTGATCGGTCCGGACAACGGCGCGGCCAACTACGGCATGTGCGGACGCGCCTACCGGCCCCATTTCCTCTTTTCCACCATGCGCGCGCGCACGTCGGTCATGAGCGGCCGGTCGGCGGCGGAGGTGCTCCTGACCATCGAAGAGCGCAAGCGGGAGGCGGAGGGCCGTCCGATGAGCGAAGGGGAAAAGCAGGCTTTCCGCCAGCAGATGATCGAAAAATACGACGGGGAGGCCCATCCCTTCTTTTGCGGGGCACGGCTCCTTAACGATCGCGTGCTCAAGTTCCGGGAAATCCGGGACTGGCTGGCCGTGGCCTTTGAGGTGAGCCTCTTGAAGCCCATCGGGGAGCCGGCCTTCGGCAACCTCCGATTCTAAGCTCCTCACGCAAGGTGGGAAAGGAAAGGGTAGCGATTTCATCGGGTCTCACGCCAGGTGCAATGACGCAAAGAAGGGAGGATGGACCACATAGGATGAGTTTTTTGCTGTGTGTACCAAGCGTGTGAAACCGCCTCACATGCCGCCCAACAGGAGAAGCAGAAGCACCAACCCCAACACTTAAGGAGGACATCCCATGGCAGGACTCAACTATCCCAAGAAGGTTGTGCTGGGCGACATCACGGTTCGAGACGGCTTCCAGCATGAGGAGAAGTTCATTCCCACGGACGCCAAACTTTGGATTGCCGAACAATTGGTGCTGGCCGGTTTCAAACGTGTGGAGCTGACCAACTTCGGCAATCCAAAAGGCATGCCCCAGTTCAAGGACGCCGACGAGCTGCTGAAAAAGTTCCGTTCGAGCAAAAAGATCGCCCATCTGATCAAGGACGTGGAAGTAACCGCCATCACCATTCGGGAAGCGGCTGTGGAAAGGGCCATTCAGGCCCGCAAGGAAGGCTACGGGCCCGACCGGATCCTCTTCATGGTTTCCACCAGCGAAGCCCACCACAAGAAGAATTCGGGAACCACCCTGGCCGAATACTGGAAGATGTGCGAGGAGTACATTCCCAAGGCCCACGACGTGGGCATGAAGGTATGCGGCACGGTGAGCACCATCTGGGGATGCCCCATTGCGGGTCCCACGGAGCTCAAGACGGCTCTGGAATTCACCCAGCGGTGGCTGGACATCGGGGCCGACGACATTGAGCACGCCGACCACGACGGATCGGCTGCCCCCAACCGGGTTTACGACTACTTTTCCATGATCCTGGACAAGATTCCGGACACCTCCAAACACATCGCCCACTTCCATACGACCCGCGGGTGGGGATTGGCCAACGTGCTGGCGGCGCTCCATGCAGGCATCACCCACTACGAAGGCACCATGGGCGGGATCGGTGGACAGCCGGCCAACTTCGTGGACGGGGTTCCCGTGGCCGGGACCGGTTCCTACTACTACGTGGATCCGTCCATCGTGGGGCTGGTCAGCATGGAAGACATGGTGGTCATGATGGACGAGATGGGGATCGACACGGGTGTGGATGTGGACAAGGTTCTGGAGATCGGCCGCTGGGTGGAAAAGATCGTGGGCCGTAGGCTCCGGTCGGAGTGCGTGCGCACCGGCCGCATCCCCAAGTTCATGACCGGACGCGGGTGATCCGTAAACCGTGAATCGTGAACCGTAATTCGTGATCCGTGATCCGTCCCTCCCCCCCTTTGCTGAAGGGGCGGGGGGGTGGCTCTCAGTGCCGGGTTCCCCTGCGAGCGGTGGGGGGCGGTTTGAGACCGCTCCCGCCGCTCGTCCTTTTCAGGTTTCCCCCTATCCCTTTGTGCAGAAGTCCCTTGACATCCCATCCCTCCCGTGATCCCTCCACCCCTAACCCCTAACCCCTAACCCCTAACCCCTAACCCCTAACTCCTAACCCCTAACGCCACTTGCTGTCCCGCCCGAGCCCATTATATAGTGCGATGATCGAAGAATGGGCGAACGACGTGGTGGGTTCAGAAAAGGGGTGCCCCATGGAATACGGGATCCGACGTTATGAATCGTCGCAGCGTTTGTGGTGGTTCGTCTTTCTTCTGCTGGCCTTGGCGGGAGGAATCCCGGCCCGTGGAGTCATCCGGACGTGGGTCGAGGGGGCGGGGCCGTCCGGGGCGGCCATCACGGCCGAAAGTGTGCGGCAGGCGGGATTCTGGTTCCAGCTTCCATGGGTGGAAAAGGGATTAGCTGGACCGGTTCTTCTCTTCCTTTTCGGGGTCCTTTTGTCGTGCCTCGTTCTTCGATTCCTTTGGCTGGCTTCTCAGACCACCGGAGCCTTTGTGGTGGCCCGGTCCCTCAAGAAGCATCTGGGGGCCCTCCCCGGGCGGCCCAAACCCGACGGCGACTGGCTCCTGGAAAGCCCCGAACGCATCCTTCCGGTGGAACAGCTGGTTCGCACGGCCCACCGGCTTCCCTTTTCCCTTTTTTCTCTGGCGCATAAGAGGCTTCGGCTGCTCCTGTCCGGAGCGCAGGGGCTTCCGTCTTCCGAGGAAATGATGCACCGGGAACAGCGTCTGGAAGGCGTGGACTGGCACCTCACGGGGGCGTCCTGGGAACCGTTTCGCTGGATCGCACGCTTTCTTCCCTTGGTGGGCTTGGCCCAGTCCGGCTGGATCTTCTTTCTCCAACTCCAGCCGGTGATCCAGGGAACGGGGGAGATGGGGGACGTGGTGGTGGTGGGGGCCACCAGCCTGCTGGCATTTGTGCAGGCCGTGGCGGCGGCCCTCGTTTTTGCGGTGGGTGCCGGCCTGGTCACGCGCCTGGAAAGCTTTCTGCTCACCCGCCTGGACGGCCTCTTCTACGACCAGCTCCTGGCTCGGCTCCCGCTGCACAATGCGGATACCCTGCTCATTCTGAAAACCCTCAGGAGCCAGTTTGAGGATCTTCAACGGGGGCTGCAGCGCATCGAACAGGCCCTTAAGTCGCCTTCGCGTTAGGTCCCCATTGTCGCACTATTGAAGGATATCCGGCGTCGAATCCTCGATGGGGATGATGCCCGCTTCCCGCAGGAGCCTTCGGTCTCGGGGGCTTCGCGTTCTGAGCCAGCGCTCGTAGATGCGCAGAATGTCCCCGGAACGCCGGGTTCCGCCCGCTTCGCTGATTTCGGCGAACATGTCCACCACCTGCAGGAAATGTTCGCTCAGCTCGTCGAAAACGCCCCCAAAGCCCCAGTCCACGATGCGGCCGGCAAGGAGCGATTCCAGGTTCTTGTAGGCGGTGCTGCCGATGGCGGCGTAATAGTCGATGTCCACCAGGCTCCGCTGGAAGCTGTCGGAAAAAAAACCCGAAAGAAAGAGGGTCGTGTCGCCGATCTGGCGCAGGATGCGGGCGCGCTTTTCACTGCTCGCGCCGTAGCTTTCCAGCAAGGCCTGTCCGAAGGTCTTTTCCCGTTCTCCCCATTCGGGTTCCAGAAGAACCCGCGCCTGGGTGTAGCGGGAAAGGAGATCCACCAGGTAGAACCGGGCCAGTTCGGAAATGTGCACGTCCATCTCTTGGGCCGTCTTTTCCACGGCGTCCTTGAAGTACTCCAGCAAGCTTCGCGTTTCCAGCCGTGTCATGTGAGGGACCTCCTGCTTCGCTCCACTCGTTCCACCTACCGCCAACCCGAGGCGGAAGCACCTCCAATCATCTCATCGGATCGCAGCTTCTCTGGGTTGAGGTCTTTCTTAAGGACCGCCGCATGGGTCCAACGAAAACCATCCTGCCGGCGCATGCCGACACGGGAGGAGGCGGACCTCCGTTCCGTTAAGATCGGGTTCGAAAATGGGGTGACGGTTCAACGGCTTTTTCAGGACTTCTCATTGCCGGGTTTGAAAGA
Organism: Desulfacinum infernum DSM 9756; assembly: GCF_900129305.1. Lineage (GTDB taxonomy): Bacteria > Desulfobacterota > Syntrophobacteria > Syntrophobacterales > DSM-9756 > Desulfacinum > Desulfacinum infernum. Next base: position 17,773 of record NZ_FQVB01000013.1, read on the forward strand.
TGAACGTTCCTTTTTATTATGCCAATCTTCAGAGGTCCCTTCAAGAGGGCCCCAGGGAGGGGGAGGACCCGGGGGGTTCTTCAGCCTTGGCTCCCATCCCATTTCCTCACGCCAAGTCGCCAAGGCCCCAAGGTGTGGTGCAATCCGTCCCAAAGGCTGGTCTTGGAATGACGTTCACATCTTCCGACATCATGGGGGAGTTATTTGTGTAGGGGCGGTTCGCGAATCGCCCCTATGAGGATAAAATCATCGGGGTCAGGAACCTTGGTTTTCACACCGCGACCTACCCGAAGTAAGTGGAGCGCCTCTTCTTTTTGGCTCGGCCCATCATGAGCCCGATGACCCAGCCGCACAAGAGAACCAGGGCGCCGGTTGCAAACCATTTGATGTTGTGGGAAAAACGGAGGGTTTCATTTTCGTCGGCCAGTTTCTTCACCATGGCTTGGCTTTCAGCCAGGGCCTGCTGCACCTTTTCGTGTTCTTCCTTGAGCTTCAGATAGTTCGTTGATCCTTCCTTGAGTGCGGCGTATTCCTTCTGGAGCGCCTCCAGTTCCTGGGCGGTCTTTTCCAGCAGTTCCGTCAGCTCCTTTTCACGGGACTGCAACCGGTTCCATTCGGATTCGCTTCCGGCCAGGCTCGACTTGAGCGAGCTGTTTTCCTCCTGGAGCCTTTTGGCCTGTTTTTCCCAAGGAAGACGGTCCATGAGAAAGCGGCTGAGAACCCAGCCGGTCTTGCCGGCCACGGGACCGTCCTGCACCCGCACCTCGCTCCATCCTTCCCGGGTTTGGAGTACCTGGACGGCCTGTCCCGATTCCAGCATGGCCAAGATTTTGTGGGACGTGCTGGGGCCGCTTCGCAGCGTGATCTGGAAGGAATCGGTCACATAGGCTCCCGCCGCCTGCCGGGGGCAGAGAAGGGCCGCCGTCAGGCAGACCAGAAAGATTGCCAACACTTCGGCCCGATTTCGCCTCAACGTCTTTCCTCTCCAGACCTTCCAAATGGCCATCGTCCCCACCGTCGACTCCCGAAACTTTCCGACCGTAGACATCCGAGGTTCTCCCTATCTTGGCTCGGATTATAGGTGTCGGGCCTTTTGTGGGCAAGGAAAAGGAAGGAGGAGTATCTTTGGGTCCCCAAAAGGATACAAAAATGTTGCAAAGGGGGCTGGCGCGGTCGCAAAAGGTGATTAACTTGTGGCTGAACCCAACACAATGAAATCGTTCAAATAAAAGTGATATGGAGGTGGGAGTTATGGCAAAGGCGGTCGGAATCGATTTGGGAACCACCAACTCGGTGGTGGCGGTTTATGAAAACGGCAAGGCGACCGTGATTCCCAACGCGGAAGGATCCCGCACCACCCCCTCGGTGGTGGCCTACATGGAAGACGGCCAGAGGCTGGTGGGCCAGGTGGCCAGGCGTCAGGCCATCTTGAATCCGCAGGCCACGGTGGCGTCGGCCAAGCGCTTCATCGGGCGCCGCTGGGACGAGGTGGAGGAGGAGTCCAAGATCGTCTCCTACAAGGTGGTGAAGGGCCCCAACGACGCGGTTCGCTTCGACATTCGCGGAAAGCTCATCGCCCCGGAGGAAGTGTCGGCCCAGGTGCTTCGCAAGCTGGTGGACGATGCGTCCAAGTATCTGGGCGAAAAAGTGACCGAGGCCGTGATCACGGTGCCGGCCTACTTCAACGACGCCCAGCGCCAGGCCACCAAGCAGGCGGGCGAGATCGCGGGCCTCAAGGTGCTCCGCATCATCAACGAGCCCACGGCGGCGGCTTTGGCCTACGGACTGGAAAAGAAGAAGAACGAAACCATCCTGGTCTTCGACCTGGGCGGCGGAACCTTCGACGTGTCCATCCTGGACGTGGGCGACGGGGTATGCGAAGTGCGCGCCACGGCGGGCGACACCCACCTGGGTGGCGACGACTTCGACAAGCGGATCGTGGATTGGCTTGCCGAGGAATTCAAAAAGGACACGGGGATCGATCTGAGGAAAGACCGCCAGGCCCTGCAGCGGCTCTACGAAGCGGCGGAAAAAGCCAAGTGCGAGCTTTCCAGCACCACGGAGACGGAGATCAACCTGCCGTTCATCACGGCGGACGCCACGGGTCCCAAGCACCTGGTCATGAAGATCACCCGGGCCAAGTTCGAAGCCCTGACCCAGGATCTGGTGGAGCGGTGTATGGGGCCGGTGAAGCAGGCCCTGGCGGACGCCAAGCTCACGGCGGACGACATCGACGAGGTCATCCTGGTGGGCGGCTCCACGCGCATCCCGGCCGTGCAGGAGCTGGTGAAGAAACTCACCGGCGGCAAGCAGCCCAACATGAGCGTGAACCCCGATGAGGTGGTGGCGGTGGGTGCCGCCATCCAGGCCGGCATCATCAAAGGCGAGGTGGACGATGTGCTGCTCCTGGACGTGACGCCTCTTTCCCTGGGCGTGGAAACCCTGGGCGGCGTCATGACCAAGCTCATCGAAAGGAACACCACCATCCCGTGCCGTCGGGAGGAGATCTTCTCCACCGCCGAAGACAACCAGACGGCCGTGGACATCGTGGTGCTCCAGGGTGAGCGGGAAATGGCCAAGGACAACCGGGTTCTCGGTCGCTTCCGGCTGGAAGGCATCCGCCCGGCGCCTCGAGGCGTACCGCAGATCAAGGTGACCTTCGACATCGACGCCAACGGCATCCTGAATGTCACGGCCCGCGACGAAGAAACGGGCAAGGAGCAGAAGGTGACCATTTCCGATTCCACCAACCTGGACAAATCCGAGGTGGAACGCATGGTCCGGGACGCCCAGGAACATGCCGAAGAAGACAAGCGGCGGCGTGAAACAGTGGATGCCCGCAACCAGGTGGATTCCTTGGCGTACCAACTGGAGCGCACCCTGAAGGATCTGGGAGACAAGGTGCCGCTCCACGAAAAGGCCCGCTGCGAGCAGCTGATCGAGGATGCCCGGAAGGCCGTGGCGGACGAAAGTGCCACCAAGGAGCGCTACCAGCAGCTGGCCAGCGACCTGCAGCAGGCCCTGCATGGAGTGGCGGCGGCCGCCTATCAGCAGCAGGCCGGAGCCGCGGCGGGCGCCGAGGCGGGCCGGGCCGCGTCCGGATCGGCCGGCGGCGGTGACGATGTGATCGACGCCGAGTATACTGAAAAATAGAGGTGCTCCCGGCTTCGGGGCCGTCCTTCCATCCGCGGGGCGCACCGAACGTGCGCCCCGTCCTGTGAGAAGGCTTGGGGGTATCCGCGGCGGATGGCGGATTTCGGATCCCGGATGACGACATCAGAGGTGGACGCGAATGGCGGTAAAATTCAAGGATTACTATGACATCCTGGGGGTTTCGCGCAACGCGACCCAGGACGAAATCCAGCGGGCCTATCGAAAACTGGCCCGAAAGTACCATCCGGACGTGAACAAGGAACCGGGCGCCGAAGAGAAGTTCAAGGAGATCAACGAAGCCTACGAGGTGCTCAAGGACCCGGAAAAGCGCTCCAAGTACGACCAACTGGGCTCCCATTGGCGAGCTGGCCAAGATTTCCGGCCGCCTCCGGGGTGGGACGTGCATTTCGATTTCGGCGGCGGGCCGGGGCAGTCGGAGTTTTTCTGGTCCGGGAGAGGGGATTTCAGCGACTTTTTCGAAATGCTCTTCGGCCGGTCCGGTTTCGGCCGGTCGCGCAGCGCGGCGGGCACCCAGACCGGCGGCGTGTGGCGTCAGCCTGGGGCGGACCGGGAGGCCGTTCTTCGCATCTCCCTGGAAGATGCCTATCACGGCGCCGTAAAGACCCTCACGCTTCCGCCTGAGGCCCCCGGCATCGCCGGTGTGGGACGCCCCGGGAAGACCCTGGAAGTGAAAATCCCCAAAGGGATCCTCCCTGGACAGAAGATCCGCCTGGCTGGGCAAGGCCAGGAAGGCATGGGGGGAGGCCGTCCGGGGGATCTCTATCTCAAGGTGGAGCTGGAGCCGCATCCGGTCTATCGCTTGGAGGGGCGGGACCTCTACATGGATCTTCCCATCACCCCGTGGGAAGCGGCCCTGGGTGCGGAAGTGCCGGTGAAGACCCTTTCTGGAACCTATTCCCTCAAGGTTCCGGCGGGCAGCCAGTCGGGCCAGAAGCTTCGGCTTCGCGGCAAGGGCATGCCCAACCCCAAGGGGGCGCCCGGGGATCTCTACGCGGTGCTGAAGATCGTGGTCCCCAAGAAGCTCAGCAAGGAAGAAAAGGATCTCTTTCGGAGGCTCGGGGAGGTGTCCCGGTTCAATCCGCGCGGATAAGGGGCCGGCCCGGGAAAGGGTTGCTAGGAAACGTCGCCTCGTTCCGTTCGTGTACGGGGACGGTAGGGGCCAATGGCCATTCGCCCCTGGGGCGGTGTTGATTGGGAAGGGGCGGAAGGAGGGATCAGGAGGTTGTCATGCAGAGGACCCGTTTCTATATGGTTCGGATGGCGGAATACCCGAGACAGACGGACGTTCTGAGTCTTACGGAACTGGCCAGCGCCTCGGGGGTGCATCCGGACCTCCTTCGCCGGTTTGTGCACCTGGGGCTTTTGGACCCCATCGACGATACGGGGTTGGAAGATCTCTTTTTCGAAGCGTCCGCGGTCTACGTGGTTCGAAAGATCCTGAGACTCCGCCGGGACCTGGGAATCAACTACGCGGGAATCGGCGTGGTACTGGAGCTCATGAACCGAGTGGAACAGCTGGAAGCCCGCGTCCGGCAGCTGGAACGCCAACTCTGGGGCTGATTCCACGGTTGCCGAAGAATATGTTTGAAAAGAGGAGGAAACCGTTATGGATCTCAATAAATTCACCATCAAATCGCAGGAAGCCTTGCAGGCGGCCCAGACCAAGGCCGTGAAATACGGGCATGTGGAAGTGGACGGCGAACATCTGCTTTTGGCCCTGCTGGAACAATCCGATGGGCTGGTCCCTCGGATCCTGAAACGCATGGATGTTTCCGTGGATGCCGTGACGGAGGCGGTGGTCCGGGAACTGGAAAGAAAGCCGCGGGTGAGCGGACCGGGGGCCGAACCGGGCAAGGTCTACATCACCCAGCGGCTCAACAAGCTTCTCGTGAAGGCTCAGGAAGAGGCCGGCCGTCTCAAGGACGAGTACGTCTCCGTGGAGCATCTTTTGATCGCCTTCGTGGAGGAAGGTTCCGCCACGCCGGCGGGAAGGATCCTTCAGGAACACGGCGTCACGAGGGACGGCGTCCTGAAGGCGCTCACCGCCGTGCGCGGCCACCAGCGGGTCACGTCCGCGTCACCGGAATCCACCTACGAGGCGTTGCAGAAGTACGGCCGGGATCTGGTGCAGGAGGCTCGAAGCGGCAAGCTGGATCCCGTGATCGGCCGGGACAGTGAAATCCGCCGGGTCATCCGGATCCTCAGCCGGAAGACCAAGAACAACCCGGTGCTCATCGGCGAACCCGGAGTGGGAAAGACCGCCATCGTGGAAGGCCTGGCTCACCGGATCGTGCGGGGGGATGTGCCCGAGGGGCTCAAGGACAAGACCATCTTCGCCCTGGACATGGGAGCGCTGGTGGCGGGAGCCAAGTACCGGGGTGAATTCGAAGAACGCCTGAAGGCGGTCTTGCAGGAGATCAAGGAATCGGAAGGCCGGATCCTGCTCTTCATCGACGAGCTCCACAATATCGTGGGAGCCGGCAAGGCGGAAGGGGCCATGGACGCCGGCAACATGCTCAAACCCATGCTGGCCCGCGGGGAACTCCACTGCATCGGGGCCACCACGCTGGATGAGTACCGAAAGTACATCGAAAAGGATGCGGCCTTGGAGCGCCGCTTCCAGCCGGTTCTGGTGGATCAGCCGTCGGTGGAGGACACCATCTCCATCCTTCGGGGCCTGAAGGAGCGCTTCGAGGTGCACCACGGGGTGAAGATCCAGGACAGCGCCCTGGTGGCGGCGGCCGTACTTTCCAACCGTTACATCACCGACCGGTTCCTGCCGGACAAGGCCATCGACCTGGTGGACGAAGCGTGTGCCATGATCCGGACCGAGATCGACTCCATGCCGGCGGAGTTGGACGAGGTGACCCGCCGGGTGATGCAGCTGGAGATCGAGGAGGCGGCCCTCAAGAAGGAGCGGGACAAGGCCAGCCAGGAACGGCTGGAAAACCTGAGGAAGGAACTGGCGGACCTGCGCGCCAAGGCGGACGCCATGCGGGCCCAGTGGGAGGCGGAAAAGGAAGCCATCAAGAAGGTGCAGGCCCTGCGCGAAGAGATCGAAAAGGTGCGTCACGAAATCGAGATCGCCGAGCGCCAGTACGATCTGAACCGGGCCGCGGAACTGAAACACGGACGCCTGCCGGAACTGGAACGACAGCTTCGTGAGGAAGAAGAACGGCTCAGCGCCGAGCAGGGCGGCAACCGCCTGCTTCGGGAGGAAGTGACCGAAGAGGAGATTGCGGAGATCGTCTCCCGCTGGACCGGCATTCCCGTCACCCGCCTGGTGGAGGGAGAGCGGGAAAAGCTCCTCAAGCTGGATGAAGTGCTGCATCAGCGCGTGGTGGGCCAGGACGAGGCGGTGCGGCTGGTGGCCGATGCGGTCATCCGGGCGCGTTCCGGGATCAAAGACCCGCGCCGGCCCATCGGGTCCTTCATCTTCCTGGGTCCCACCGGCGTGGGCAAGACGGAGCTGGCCAAGACGCTGGCCGAGGCCCTTTTCGATTCGGAAGACAACATGGTCCGGATCGACATGAGTGAATACATGGAAAAGCACACCGTTTCCCGCCTTATCGGTGCACCTCCGGGATACGTGGGCTACGAGGAAGGGGGACAGCTCACCGAGGCCGTCCGCCGAAAGCCCTACAGCGTGATCCTTTTCGACGAGATCGAAAAGGCGCACCACGATGTGTTCAACGTGCTGCTCCAGATCCTGGACGACGGGCGCCTCACCGACGCCCAAGGGCGGACCGTGGACTTCAAGAACACGGTCATCATCATGACGAGCAACATCGGGTCCCATTTCCTGCTGGAAGGGGTGACGGACCGAGGCGAGATCAAGGAGAGCGCCAGGGAACAGGTCATGGCGGAGTTGCGGCGCCATTTCCGTCCGGAATTCCTGAACCGGGTGGACGATATCGTGCTCTTCAAGCCTCTCACCCTGGAGGAAGTGAAGCAGATCGTGGTGCTGCTCACCCGCGATCTGGAACGGCGCCTCAAGGATCGTCGCATCTCGCTGGAAATCACCGATGCGGCCCGCGAGTTCATCGCCCGCACCGGCTACGATCCGGTCTACGGAGCCCGTCCGCTCAAACGGTTCCTGCAGCGGGAACTGGAAACCCGGATCGGGCGCGCCCTCATCGCCGGCGACATCCTGGAAGGGGCGGTCATCCGCGTGGATCTGGAGGACGGGCAGCTGGTGGTGACCCACACCAACCCGGAGGATCGCGAAGCGGCGTAGTAGGGGCGAATCATCATTCGCCCCTACATTCGCCTGTTGCGGAATGGCCCGGCTCAACTCCACATTGGACGAGTCCCTCTCAGGGTGCGGCCCTCAAGGGCAGGCGCAAAGCCCGCCCCCACAAATGGGCGTTGACCCGCAGGGTAGGGGCGGGGTTTATCCCCGCCCGCTCATCGTGCGTCTACCATGATTCCGATGAAAGGACCGCTGGGAGCCTGCCCGAGAACGGGTTTCCTTCATCAATCGACAACGGATCCGACTTCTTTCGTAGCCGCGGGGCTTCAGCCCCGCGGAAAGGGGACCATCCTAACCCCATGAAGTGGCAGGCAATACCCGATGATCCCTCCGATGCCCGGGGATTCCTCCGCAGCCCTGAAGGGCTGCGCTACAAGAAAACCGGTGATCCCCAGCGTTTTCGGACAATCTACGAGCCTGTCATAGAACGATTGATTTGCGCTGTTCAATGCCCATTCGTCATCCCCGCGGAAGCGGGGATCCACAATTTCGCGTAAGTTATGGACTCCCGCTTGCGCGGGAGTGACGGTTGGGGGATCCGCCTTGAGAAGCGTCCCCAGGCGGAAGGCAGACCGGAGGAAGTTCCGTCACCGATACGGGATGGCGGGCCTTACCCCCGCATTTCAAAACCCCCTGCCCGCATCGGTTGTGAGGCGGCGCGTTGGTGCGCTGGGGGCAATGATCATCCCGTCCGGCTTTTCCCGAGTCTTGGATCCATCTTCATCCCAGGTTGGCTCCCGTTTTGCCGAAGGACCCTCCAGCGCTTCCGGCGGGTGGCCGTTGCCGTTCAGTCCGTTCCGGTTGGCGAGTCCGAAGAGCGTGATCAGGCGCTGGACGGTATCTCGCATCATTCCCGCCAAATGGTACGCTTCCCGGGCCGCCTGAGCCAAGGAGTCGGCCTTCAGGGCCGCCTGCTGGGTCACCTGGTCGATCTCCGAGACCGCCGCATTGATCTGAGACACGCCTTCCGTCTGTTCGCGACCGGCTTCCATGACCTCCTGCATGAGATGACGAATCTTTTCCACGATACCCAGGCTGTTGGTGAAGCCTTCCTGGGACCGGCGGGTGAGCTCATCTCCCATCTTCACGGAATGCTGGGTGTCCGAAATGAGCTGCCCCGTCATGCGGGCCGCTTCGGACGCCTTCATGGCCAGATTGCGCACTTCGTCGGCCACCACGGCGAATCCGGCGCCGGCCTCTCCCGCCCGGGCTGCCTCCACGGCGGCGTTCAGGGCCAGCAGGTTGGTCTGAAAAGCGATCTCTTCGATGGTCTTGACGATCTCCACCGTCTTTTGAGTGGACTCCTTGATGGAGCCCATGGCTCCGGCCAGGGCTTCCATGCTGGAAGACGCCTCGGTGAAGATGCGGTTGGCGTCTCGGAGCATGGCCTGGCCCTGGGCGACGCGGTCCGTGTTCTGCCGCGTCATGGAGGAAATCTCTTCCAGGGACGCCGCGGATTGCTCCAGACCGGCCGCCTGCCTGGCGGCCCCTTCCGCCATCTCCCGGCTGGCCTCGTGGACCTGGTGAGCCGATTGGATCAGGCGGTGCCCTCCGTCGGTGAGCCTCTCCGTCAGCTCCGCCAGGGGTTTGGAGAGTTTTTGGGCTACCAGTAAGCAGTTGAAGAATCCAAGGATCACGTTCGCCACAAAAACAAGGGCAAGAAAACGAACGTCGGAAAAGCCTCGGGTCCCGATGAGATAGCAGGTGACCATGCAGGCGAGAAGCATGGGGGTGAAGGGGATGAGAAGCCGGGTGGGCCGCACCTTCCCGTAGAGCCAGTAGAAGATGGCGGCGTTGGTGTAGACCATGACCAGCGAGAAGACGATCACCAGAGCGCACTGGAGCAACAGATGCATGGACCCCTCCTTGTCTGCCGCGTGCAAGCGGATTAAAAGGAAAGAACGACGAAATGCTTCAAATAGGCTGTATCGGCATCCAAAGGATTTTGCTTGAGCAATTTATTCGCCCTGAATTGGACGGTTCTTTCTAATGGACAGCTCCTGAAGGGCGGGCGTAAAGCCCGCCCCTACAAAAAGCCCCGGACCCATTGGGTAGGGGCGGGGTTTATCCCCGCCCGCTAATCACGCGGTGTAAGAGACACCCGAAGAAAAAATCGCTCAGATTAGGTCGCGATAGGTTCCCGTCCTCTAGAGAGAACCCCCAATGAACGCGAATAAACGCCAATCCTCGTCACGAACGTCTTGTAGACTCCGGAGGAGATGAATCCATGGAAATCACCCTGCTCTTCGCACCGGGCTGCGCCGCTCAAGAGCCCACACAAGCCCTGGTGCGGTCCGTACTGGAACGTCTGCGGATTCCGGCGGATGTGCGAGTGGTTATGGTGGAGGATACCCAGCAGGCCCAGTCCCTGAGCTTCCCGGGGTCTCCCACCGTCCGGGTGAATGGGAGCGACATCGAGCCCGAAGGGGAACACGCTTTCCAGTACGGGCTGGGATGACGCACCTACCGCATGGAGGACGGTCGGTTCTCCAAGGTGCCCCCGGAACAGCTCCTGATCGCCGCCCTGAAACGCGAAGGGAAGGCCAAGGATCAAGGATTAAAGGATTAGAGGATTAAGGAACAAAGGATTAGGGGATTAAGGGGGGAGAGGTGCGAAGCCCCCGCAATCACCACGCCTAACGCCTGACGCCTGACGACTTACGACTCACGAACCAACGGATGGCGCCCATGAACGATTTTCCCGTGACGATCAACCCCGATTACCTGGAAGAACAGTACCGACGATGGAAAAAGGACCCCGGAAGCGTTCCGGACGACTGGCGGTGGTTCTTCCAGGGCTTTGAACTGGCGTCGGAGCCCGGGGTGCCGGTTGCCGGCGTTCCATCCCGGCAAGACGCGTTGTTCCAGGCGCGGGTGGAAGAACTGATCCGGCGCTACCGCGAATGGGGGCATTGGCTTTCCTGTCTGGATCCGCTGGAGCCTTGCCCGTGGGAGCATCCGCTTCTCAGCCTGGAATCGTGCGGACTCAGGGACGAAGACCTGGACCGGGTCGTGCCCACCCCTTCCATCTCCTTGTGGGACGAAGCGCCGCTTCGCGACGTGGTGGCTCTCCTCAAGGAGACGTACTGCCGGTCCGTGGGCGCCGAATTCATGCACCTGACCGATCCCCAAGAGCGCGACTGGCTCCGGGACCGCATGGAATCGGTCCGAAACCTTCCGGACCTTCCCCCGGACACGCGCCGGCGGATGTTGGAAAAGCTCTGGCGGGCCAACCGCTTCGAGCAGTTTCTGCACAAGACCTACCTGGGCCAGAAGCGCTTTTCTCTGGAAGGTGCCGAGACGTTGGTCCCCATGCTGGACGGTCTCGTCCGCAAGGCGGCGGCCCTGGGCTGCGAAACCCTGGTGCTGGGCATGGCCCACCGGGGGAGACTCAACGTGCAGGTGAACGTGCTGGGAAAGCCCCTCGAAGCCATTTTCGCCGAATTCGAGGAAAGCTGCGACACGGAAGCGGAAACGGGAAGCGGCGACGTGAAATACCACAAGGGCTTCCGGGGGATCGTGGACGTGGGGAACGGACGGCAGGTGGGGATCTTCTTGGTGCCGAACCCCAGTCATCTGGAGGCGGTCAACGGCGTGGTGGAAGGCCTGGCCCGGGCCCTTCAGGACCGAAGTGGAGAGGAGGGATCGGGGCGGGTTCTTCCGGTTCTCATCCACGGGGATTCCGCCTTCGCGGGCCAAGGCGTGGTCTACGAAACCCTCAATTTGTCCCAGCTTCCCGGATATGGCACGGGCGGCACCATCCACCTGGTCATCAACAACCAGATCGGCTTCACCACGGTGGCCGAAGAGGCCCGGTCCACCCGCTACGCCACGGACGTGGCCAAGATGCTCCCGGCTCCGGTCTTCCACGTGCACGGAGAAGACCCGGACGCGGCCCTCCATGTCATCCAGCTCGCCTGCGACTACCGCTACCGCACCGGAAAGGACGTGGTGATCGACCTCATCTGCTACCGGCGCTACGGCCACAACGAGGGCGATGAGCCCTACTACACCCAGCCCAGGATGGTGGAACGCATCCGGGAGCGCCCGCCCGTAAACGAGATCTACACCGCGCGTCTCCAGGAACAGGGCGTGGCGTCCAAGGAGGATGTGGAGCGGCTGGAAAAGGGGATCCAGGAGGAGCTGGAAAAGGCTTTGTCGGCGGCGAGAAGCGAAGGGTGCGTCTTTCCGGAAGCCTTTTTGCTCGGCGCGGAATCGGCTCCTCCCGAGGCGGCCGGGGAGCCGGCTCGGACAGCGGTTCCCGCCGAACGTCTCCGGTCCATCGTCCAGGCGGCCCACACGTACCCGGAAGGTTTTCACGTGAACCCCAAACTGCAGAAAATCCTGCAGCGCAGGCAAGAACGCCTGGAAAAGGGGGAGGGACTGGACTGGTCCACGGGCGAGCTGCTGGCCCTGGGATCCCTTTTGCTGGACGGTCATCCGGTGCGCTTGAGCGGCCAGGACTGCGGCCGGGGAACCTTCAGTCACCGCCACGCCATCCTCTACGACGTGAAGACGGAAGAGACCTACGTGCCCCTCAACCACCTGGCGCCGGAACAGGCCCGCCTGGCGGTTTACAACAGCAGCCTTTCCGAATACGCCGTGCTGGGATTCGAATACGGCTATTCCCTGCCGGACCCCAAGGCGCTGGTCCTTTGGGAGGCCCAGTTCGGCGATTTTGCCAACAACGCCCAGGTGATCATCGACCAGTACATCAGCTCGGCGGGAGCCAAGTGGGGCCTCCGGAGCGGATTGGTCCTGCTGCTTCCCCACGGCTACGAAGGCATGGGACCGGAACATTCCAGCGCCCGGCTGGAAAGGTTTCTGCAACTGTGCGCTGAAGACAACCTGCGGGTCTGTTATCCCACCACGCCGGCCCAGCTCTTCCACCTGCTGCGCCGCCAGGCGCTCACACCCGAAAAGAAGCCCCTGGTGGTCATGGCCCCCAAGAGCCTCCTGCGGCACCCCAAGGCCGTTTCTTCGTTGGAGGAATTCAGCGAAGGGGCCTTTCGGCCGGTCTTGGACGAGAACGGGCTGGTGGAAACGGCGGCCCGGGGGATCCTGTGCACGGGCAAGATCTACTACGACCTGGCGGCCAAGCGGGAAGCGGCGGGGAGGCAGGACCTGGTGATCGTTCGCCTGGAGGAGCTCTATCCCTTCCCCCGGGCCGAGTTGGACGACCTGCTGGCCCGGTATGCTTCCGTATCCCGCTGGCTCTGGGTTCAGGAAGAACCGGCCAACATGGGCGCCTGGGCCCACGTGCGGCTGCGCCTTCGGGATCTGCTGGGGGAAGATCCCCCCTACGTGGGCCGACCCGAATCGGCGAGCCCCGCCACCGGGTTCCACCACCGGCACAAGGCGGAACAGGAACGGATCGTGGCGGAAGCGATTTTGAGTGATGAGTGACGGCTACCGGCTACCGGCTACCGGATAACGGAGAACGGATGGGGGGTGCCGCCATCTTGCTGGGGTTTTCGTGCGGTGATAGGATGTGTAGAGTCAAAGCCCTTGGACCGCGCTCCGTGATAGGGGATATCGTGTCTTGTCCCGGGCGGCGCGTCACGGCTTGCGGCGTCTTTCCGGCGCGGTTTCCATTGGCCTAATCTCATGAGAGGGCACCATGGTCACGACGGACGTTCCCGGCAATCAGCCATTGGATGAAAAAATGCTCGCAGCCTTACGGGCGGTCCTCCAGCAGGACGTGGAAAGGCTTGTGAAGGAAAAGATTGCCGACTTTGTGCGCCAAAATGAGTTGCGCGCCAAGGAATTGTCCCTCATGGAGCGCATCGTCCGTGTGGAGGAAGAGCTGAAGGCCCTTCGGGAAATCGAATCCGGGCGGTTCGAGACCATGGAAAAGCGTTTCGAAGCGCTGCAGCGGGAAATGACCGCCCGTTTTGAGGCATCGGACAAACGATTCGAAGCCATGGACAAACGTTTTGAGTCGCTGCAGCGCGAGATGCATGCACGATTCGAGGCTGTGGACAAACGCTTTGAGGCCATGGAGAAGCGTTTTGAAGCCATGGACAAACGCTTTGAATCGCTGCAGCGCGAGATGCATGCACGCTTCGAAACTGTGGACAAACGCTTCGAGGCCATGGACAGGCGTTTTGCAAGCCTTCAGTGGACCATGGGCATCGGCTTTTCGTTCCTCACCGTGCTCATGGGACTTCTCAAGTTCTGGTCCTGACGCGACCGCCCTTCCCTTCTTGTCGGGCAACCGGGGTCAAAGAAGGCGGTTTCCACCACTGCCTGCAACTTACGGATTGGTCATCAAGTCTCACGGGGGGCAACCCATGAAACAGGACATCGTCATTCCCGATGTGGGCGAATCGGTGCAGGAAGCGGTTCTGGCGGAGTGGTTCGTCAAACCCGGGGAACGGGTGACCAAGGGGACGGTTCTTTTCGTTCTGGAGACGGACAAAGTGACCCTGGAGGTGGCCGCGGAGTCGGACGGGGTGGTGGAGATCCTGGTGGAAGCGGGCGAAACCGTCACCGTGGGCACCGTGGTGGGCCGGATCGACACGGAAGCGGCTTCCGAGGCGGTCCCCGAAAAAGGCGCCGAGGCCTCCGTGGTCCCAGCTTCCGTGGGAGAAGAACCGGAAGAAGGGGAAACCCTGGCGGCGGAGGTCGCCCGGGTGGTCGCTCCCAAAGGGCCTGAAGAGGCCGAGGCAGTGCCTTCTCCGGAGGTCCCCGCCGAGGCGCCGCCGAGCGCCGGGGCGGCTGAAATGCCCCAGGTGTTTCCTTCCGTGGCCCGGCTGGCCGCCGAAAAGGGGATCGATCTCAGCCGGGTGGCAGGTACGGGCCCCTACGGTCGGGTCACCCGGGGCGATCTCCTTCTCTTTCTGGAATCCCAAACGGAGGAACCCACCCCGAAGGAGGTTCCGGTTCCCCAAGCCCCCTCGCCCGCGCCTACCGCCCCCCCCCATGCCCCGCCCAAGCCGGAGTCCCCCCGTGACGAAAGCCCCGAAACGATTCGAAAGCCCATGAGCCGCATCCGAAAGAGGATCGCCGAAAGGCTGGTCCACGCCAAGCAGACCACGGCCATGCTCACCACCTTCAACGAGGTGGACATGGGCCGGGTCATGGACTTTCGGCGTCGGTTCAAGGAGTCTTTTAGGGAAAAGTACGGGGTGTCCCTGGGCATCATGAGCTTTTTCGTCAAGGCGTGCGTGGCCGCCCTGCAGGAAATCCCGGAAGTGAACGCCTTCATCGACGGCGACGACATCGTCTACAACCGGCACGTGCACATGGGGGTGGCCATCGGGGCGGAACGCGGCCTGGTGGTTCCGGTCATCCGCTACGCGGACCGGCTGGGTTTCGCCGAGATCGAACAGGCCATCGTGGACTTCGTCAAGAAGGTCCGCGAAAACCGCCTGCAGCTCAGCGACCTGGAAGGCGGGACCTTCACCATCAGCAACGGGGGTGTCTACGGTTCGCTTCTGAGCACGCCCATTCTCAATCCGCCGCAAAGCGGCATCCTGGGTCTGCACAAGATCGAAGACCGCCCGGTGGTGGTGGATGGGCAGGTGGTGGTCCGGCCCATGATGTACGTGGCCTTGAGCTACGACCATCGCATCATCGACGGCCGGGAGGCGGTGACCTTCCTCAAGCGGATCAAGGAATTCATTGAAGACCCGGAGCGACTCCTGGTGGGGGTGTGAGAGGCGTTCGGCCTTGCGGCAGGAAGAGAGGAAAACCAGAATGCGCATGCTGACAGACTATATTGCAAAGGCCATGAGAAGGGCTCGCTATGAGCTTCTCGAAGACGGATCCTTTTATGGCGAGATCCCCGGGTTTCAGGGGGTCTTTGCCAACGAAAAGACCCTTGATGCGTGCCGGGAGCAATTGCAGGAGGTTCTGGAGGAGTGGATTGTTCTTGCTCTGGCGATGGATCATACATTGCCGGAGTTGGATGGGACGAAACCTGGAGTGATCCGGGAGACAGCTTAAATGCCTCCGCTTGGTCCCATCAAACGCCGTGAACTCATCAAGGCGCTCAGGGAATTGGGGTTTTCCGGGCCTTACTCAGGGGGACGCCACCAGTTCATGGTTCGTGGCGATCTCAAGCTTTTTGTCCCCAATCCCCACGGCGGGGAAATCAGCGGGGCTCTCCTAAAGCGCATTCTGAAGCAGGCGGGGATCTCCCGGGACGAATGGGAGCGGGTCTAGTGAATGAATCGGGACAACCCTGGTTGTGGAGAAAACCATGACGGAAGAAAACCGCTACGATCTGGTGGTCATCGGTTCGGGGGCCGGGGGTTACGTGGCGTGCGTGCGCGCCGCACAGCTGGGCATGCGGGTGGCGTGCGTGGAAAAGAACGCCCGCCTGGGCGGCGTGTGCCTCAACGTGGGCTGCATTCCCAGCAAGGCTCTGCTCGATTCCAGTGAACACTACGCCACGGCGCGGCATCGCCTGAGCGAACACGGCGTTCGGGTGAGCGGGGTGGAGCTGGATCTGGCGGCCATGATGGCCCGAAAGGACCAGGTGGTGGCGGAGCTCACCGAAAACGTCCGAAAGCTCCTGGAACGCCACAAGGTGACGATCCTTGCCGGAACGGGCCGCCTGCTGGGGCCGGGAAAGGTGCGGGTGGAACCGGATGACGGACCGGCTGTGGAACTCCAGGCCAAAGCGGTCATTCTGGCCACGGGAAGCGAGCCCGTCCAGGTGCCGTCCCTGCCCTTCGACGGCCGCCTCATCGTCTCGTCCACCGAGGCCCTGGTCTTCGACCGCGTGCCGGAGCGCCTGGGCATCGTGGGTGGTGGGTACATCGGGTTGGAGCTGGGAACGGTGTGGAACCGGCTGGGGTCTCAAGTGACCGTGATCGAAATGCTTCCCCGCATTGCGAGCCTCCTGGATTCCCAGGTGTCCCGAACCCTGGAGCGGTTGCTCCGGCGCCAAGGCTTCGAGTTCCTGCTGGAAAGCCGGGTGGAAGAGGCCGCCGCGGAAGACGATGCGGTCCGGGTGCGCCTCCGGACCAAGAAGGGCGAAGAGGAACGGGTCTTCGACCGGCTGTTGGTGGCCGTGGGGCGCCGGCCTCTTACGCGCGGCCTGGGGCTGGAAGACCTCGGTGTTGCCACGGATCCCCAAACGGGGCAGATCATGGTGAACACCCGCTACGAAACGTCGGTGCCCGGCATCTACGCCATCGGGGATCTGACGGCGGGCCCCATGCTGGCCCACAAGGCTTCGGCGGAAGCCGTCGCGTGCGTGGAAGGCATCGCCGGGCTGGAAAGCGAAGTGAATTACGACGCCGTGCCGTCCATCATCTACACCTGGCCGGAAGTGGCGTCCGTGGGGAAAACGGAAGAGGAGCTGAAGCAGCTCCAGGTGCCCTACTGCATCGGAACCTATCCCTTCGCCGGGGCCGGTCGGGCCCGGTGCATGGGGGAGACGGACGGGTTCGTGAAGGTTCTTTCCCATGCCCGCTCGGGCCGCGTGCTGGGGATTCACATCATCGGGCCGAGGGCGTCGGACATGATCGCCGAAGGCGTGCTGGCCGTGGAATGCGGCGCCGCGGCCCAGGACATCGGCCGGGTCATGCACGGCCATCCCACCTTTTCCGAGGCGCTGCAGGAAGCCGCCCGAGTGGCCACCGCCTGCGCCATCTATGGACGGAATTCGTAATCCGTGATCCGTGATCCGCGGTCCGTGAACCGTGGCCGGTTCCGCCCCCTTCTTTTAATCTGACAGCGGAACACACATGACGCTGCGTATGGCGCAATCTCCCCTTCGGGAAGATTGCCTCGGCACAACCTCCTGCGTGTGGTTGGGGTACTCAGTCGTACGACCAGGAGGAATGTCGCGCTTGGCGGGCGGGGATAAACCCCGCCCCTACCCAAGATGTCCATGCGCTTTTGTAGGGGCGGGCTTTATGCCCGCCCGTCGGGACTGCCGCATGCATCCAAGGTACAACACCACCTGAACCGGCAAGTCAAACCCTTCCCGCGGCCTCAAGTATGGGCAATTGACAGCCTTTCTCAAAAGGGGCGAAGGGGCTTGCGCTTGATGCGTGAGTCGCGACTCACCCATCACCCATCACTCGTCACCCATCACTCAAAAACGCCACCGCGCGCCGTTCGGACCAGAAGGTGCCGTCGTGGTTTCGTTCCACAAAGCCCACGTGGCTTCCCTTGTCCGGAGCTTCCAGGTGCAGGAACGGATTGCGGTAGGCGGCTTCGAAGGGAAAGCATTCCGGGGCCAGAAAGGGATCGTCCTTGGCGTTGACGATCAGCGTGGGCACCGAGATCCGCTCCAGGAGCGGCTTGGAGCTGGCACGGCGGTAGTAGTCCCACGCGTCCCGGAAGCCGTGGAGCGGTGCCGTGTAGCGGTTGTCGAAGTCTTCGAAGGAACGGATGGAGTCATACCCCTCGGAGCGGATCAGATCGGGGTAGAGCCGCTCCTTCGCCTCGATCTTTTGGCGGAGCATCTTGAGGAAGCGCTTGAGGTAGGGTCGGTTTTCCGGCCTGGAGATGGCTCGGGCCGATGCCGTGAGATCGCACGGCGCCGAAAAGGCCGCCACGGCCCGTATCCGGCTTCGGGCCTCAGGCCCCAGCTCTCCCGCATACTTCAGCACCAGGTTCCCCCCGAGGCTGAATCCCACCAGGCACACCGAGTCGTAGCGTTTGGTGGACCGCACATGTCGGACCACCGTGTCCAGGTCTTCCGTGGCTCCGCTGTGGTAAAGCTGGGGCTTTCGGTTGGGCTCTCCGCTGCAGCCCCGATAGTTCATGGCGCACACGTCCCAGCCGGCCGAAGTCAAGGCCCGGGCCATGCCGATCACATAAGGCCTGCGGGAATGGCCTTCCAAACCGTGGCAGATCACCGCCGCCCTCCGTGAACCCACTCGCGTCCAGTCCAGGTCCAGGAAATCGCCGTCGGGCGTAGGGATCCGCTCTCTTTCGTAGGCCACGGGCGGCACGAACCGGAGCTGGTTGGCCAGAATCATCTGCACATGGGGGTTGGTCATGAACCGGGGCGGTCGATAGCTCGAAGGATGTATGACGGGCATCTTTCGCGTCCTCTCCTTTCATTCAGCCTCCAGCAGCCCCCTTTTGGGGGCGGGCTCCCTGCGCTTCGGCGGGTCAGTCGTACGGAATCTTATAGGCCCATCTTCTTTCTTCGTCAAAAACCCTTGACTTTCACCTTATTTTCACTTTATGGTTTCCTCGGTATTCACCCCAGTACCGGAGGTTTCCAGGGAGGTCACCATGCATCTGACACCGGCCCAGAAGCGGGTCTACGAATTCCTGCAAACCTACATGGCCCTGCACGGCCATGCCCCGTCCTACGAAGAAATCCGAAAGCACCTGGGGTTTCGGTCCCTCAATGCCGTCTACAAGCACGTCAGGCAGCTGGAAGAGCGCGGCTACGTGCGGAGCTTGGGCAAAAACAGAAAGCGGGCCCTGGAGCTGGTGGATGTGAGCCCCGGTTCGGCGTCCATCCCTTTCCTGGGCGTGGTGGCTGCCGGCACGCCCATCGAAGCGGTGGAGGTGCCCGAGACGGTGGAGGTTCCCGAAAGTTTTTTGGCCGGCGGCGAACATTTTGCCCTGCGGGTCCGCGGCGATTCCATGATCGAAGAAGGCATTCGGGAGGGGGACATCCTGATTGTGAAAAAGCAGCCCCGGGCGGAAAGCGGACAGACGGTGGTGGCCCTGGTGGACGGAGAGGCCACGGTGAAAAAATTCTACCTGCGGGGAGCGGACGTGGAACTTCGACCGGCCAACAGCGCCATGGAGCCCATGGTGGTTCCTGCAGGCCGGGTGGAAATCGTGGGCGTGGTGGTGGGGCTTTTGCGCCATTACCGAAGCCGCTTCTGAGGGCGTGAGGAGGGAGAGTCATGAGGGAAAAGATTTTCTATGCGTTCAACCTGGACGATTTTCGGGCCGACGGCGGACGAAGCGACACGAAGGTGAGCGTGCGGCTTGTGGCCGCCCGAAGCCGCGAGAAGGCCAAGGCGTTTCTGGCTCAACACTACGGCGGTCAGGCTTGGGCCGTGGTGTCCCACCGGGATCTCAACAAGGGCTTGGTTCGGGCGTGAACCGTGATCCGAGGAGCTTGTCCGACGATGGCAAATTTGCCTCGTTCAACGCCCATTCGTCATCCCCGCGAAGCTTGTCCCCGGCTTGAACGGGGAGCGGGGATCCAGCATTTACAGCACGTTATGGACTCCCGCTTGCGCGGGAGTGACGGTTTGCGGAGTTCTCGGACAGCCTCAGAGACTCGTGGGGCGTGGGGTACGCTGCCGAAATGGGGGAATCTTGGACCGGCGTCCATCCTTTGAGGGGGGGCGCCTTGCACCCTGTCGCAGCGCGGTTCCGGCATCCTTTTCAATGCACCGCGGCCCGTTGGGACTGCGAGACAACCCGGCTCTGGGGTTCGGCACCTTTTTTGCCTTGGGATGTGGTCAAAAGATCGCATCATCACAAGGGAAAAAAGGAGGAGAGACCATGCCGGGACGAGATGGTACGGGACCTTGGGGCGCAGGCCCTCGGACGGGACGAGGTTTGGGATGGTGCGCCACGCCGCGCGGCGGAGCGGCTCCCGCGGCGCCGGTGGGCTACGGAGGCCCGGGCCGGCGAGGCCGCGGGCGCGGAGTCCGGTGTTGGTGGGGACCCCCGAGAGCTTTCGGGTGGGGTGGCTTCGGGCCCGGTTGGGGCCGCATGGGATGGCGGCCTCTCAGCCCGGAAGAAGAAGTGGGGTACCTCAAGGGTTACGCCGCCAACCTGGAGCGGGCATTGGAAGAGATCCGAAGGGAGATTTCCGCCATCGAACAAGGCAAAGAAGGAGAAGAGCCGTAGGAGCCTGTCCGACGATCGTTCTCCGAAACAAGAGCCCGGGCTATGGCGGCTCTTTTCGTAGCCGCGGGGCTTCAGCCCCGCGGAAAGGGCCATCGCAACTTCATGAAGTTACAGGAAATGCGCGATGGCCCATCCAATGTTCGGGGGTTCTTCCGCAGCCCTAAAGGGCTGCGCTACGAGAAAAGAGATCATCCGCGACGTTTTCGGGCCCTTCGTTCCCGCCTTGACATGGTCCCGCCGTTCCTCTATGCCACAAGGAAAATCCAATCAAGGAATCGGCCCCATGACGGAACAATCTCCGAACCAGGACCGCCGCAACACCACGATAAGGGATCGGTTGGAACGGATCGCCCAAAGGTTCGCCGTTGCAGACATCTACGCCTTCGGCAGCCGGGCCGAGGCGGCGGTGCGGCAGCTGGACGCGCAGGAACCGGACCCGTCCTTTGGAACGTCCACGTCCGACCTGGATATCGGCGTGCGGCCCTTTCCCGGCGTCCGCCTGAGCGCACAGGGTCGGGTGGAGCTGACGATCGAGCTGGAAGATCTTTTCGGGGTGCCCCGGGTGGACCTGGTGGTGCTTCCGGAAGCGGAGCCCTACCTGGCTTTGGACGTGGTGAGAGGGGAACTTCTCTACACGGCCGATCCCGACGAAGAGGCCCGCTATCAGCTCTATGTGCTGAGGCGGGCGGCGGATCTGGCTCCCTTCAAGAAAGAGCGGATCCGCATGATCCTGGAGGAAGGCGCGCGATGACACCCGCCTGAACTGGATCAAGGCCCACCCGGAAAAGATCGACACCGGCCTCTGAATCCTTGCCCCGTCCCATCCGCTTGTTGGGTTTTGCTGGACAGGCGGGGGGCTTCGTCTTCACAATGCCCGCACGTGTGCGGGCATGTGTGTGCGGCAACCTGTGAAGACGGAGCCGGGAATGGCGAGACACCCGCTGGATCGGAACATCGCGCTCTTTGTGGCCTACCGCCTGTTTTTCAACCTGCGCTTCTACTATCCGGTGTTCGCCCTCTTCTATCTGGACGCCGGGGTGACTCTGGAACAGTTTGCGTGGCTCCAGGGGTTGTGGTCGCTGAGCATCATCGTCTTCGAAGTGCCTTCGGGCATGCTGGCCGACACCATCGGCCGGAGGAAGACGCTGCGGCTGGCGGCCTTCCTGGCCGTGGTGGAGATGATCGTCTTCGCCGTCTCTCAGGACCTCGTAGGCTTTGCCATCAACCGCGTGCTAAGCGGGTTCAACGAAAGCCTGGCCTCCGGAGCCGATTCGGCCCTCCTGTATGATTCCCTGAAGGCCCGGGGCCGCGAAGCCGAATACAAGAAATGGCTGGGCGCGGCCCAGTTCTACGGGCTCACCCTGGGGTCCGTCTCCACCATCCTGGGAGCCTACCTCTACACCTTCCATATCCGCTACCCCATCTGGATCACGGCCGGGTGCATGGCGGGAGCTGCGGTGGTCTCGCTTTTTTTCAGGGAGCCGACGACGACGGAACACAAGCTGTCGTGGCGCGCCCAATGGGCCCTGCTTCGGGCGAGCGTCCGGGTGCTGGCTGAAAGCCGGATCCTCTGGTACCTGGTGGCGCTCATGGTGGTGGTGGACTGCAGCGCCCGCATCGTGTTGGTGCACACCTCCCTCTACTACCACGCCCTGCTCATCCCCACGGCGTGGTTCGGTGTGGTGGGTGTGGGCGTGCGGCTCGTCACCTCCGTGGTGTCCAAGAACGCCTACCGGATCGATGCGGCGCTGGGATTCCATCGGGCCACAGCGGTGATGCTCCTTCTCATGGCCGTCGGGTTCGGCGGCATGACCGCCATGGTTCCCTACTACGGGGTGGTGTTCGTTCCCGTGCTCGTATCCGGCATGTATTTCCTTGCGCTCACGGTGGAAGGAGAGATCAACAAGCGCATTCCCAGCGATCGGAGGGCCACGGTTCTGAGTCTCAAGAACATGGCCTTGAACCTGGCGTTCGCCGCGGGCATGCCGATGTTTGCCGAAGCCGCCGCACGCGGCCTCGCCGTGGGATTTCGGTCGCTATTCCTCTTCTTCGTGGCCGCCTGCGTTGTTCTTCTGGCCGCGTCCCGGGGGCTGCGGGTCGGAGAAGAAACCGGTGTGAGCTCGGGGGATCCTACTTAGCGGGCGGGGATAACCCCCGCCTCTGCCGGGAAACGGGCACGGATAGACCCCGGCCCTAGCCGGGATGTCCATGGATCTTGGTAGGGGCGGGCTTTAGGCCCGCCCTCTAAGGACCGCGCACAGAAAAGAATCGCGCGGTTTATAGCAAAGTCTCTGCAATGTTACTGCGAGGCTTTCATTCTTCGTTGTCACGGGTTTCCCGTGATGGGGATTAGCGTGAAAGAAAATCGCGGCTTGGCACGAGGCAAAAGGGGTCTCGCGTAAAGACGCAAAGGCGTAAAGAAAGCATCGTGCATGGAAGACGCCGTCCGGTTTCTGGGGGAAAACGGTCCGCGGAGCCTGGTGAGCCTGGGGTGCGGCCGCAGGATCAACCGCATCGACAATCACTTGCGGATCTGGTGCGCCCTGGAGCTGGACTACTACGTGGGGATTGACAAGGCCGATTGGATAGCGGCCGACTGGGATGGGTTCTTCGTGGATCCGGCTCAGGCGCGGGCCGCCTTAAAGGAGCGGGCTCTCAGCCCGGACACATTCCTCCAAAGGATGCGGCTCTTTCCCGGGACGCGGGTGGAATCCCTGTGGGGGGTGCCATGCCGTGCGGTGGTCTGCCAGAGGGTGCTGCCGTTCCACCATTGGGAAGAGCTGGTCGCGTCCATGGCGCCGGAGTGGATCTTGCAAGAGGATTTGCACGGCTGCGAAAGGCAGGACTTCCGTCCGTGGGGGTACCGGAGGGCGAAGGAAGAAGCGGTTCGCTGGGGTTTAAAGCCTTTCCGCCCGTGGAAGATTCTTCCCGGCGAAAGGAACTACATCCTGTGGAAGTCGTCAGCCGTCCCCGGCGGGCGGGGCCGGCGGGGAGTCTCCGGTCCCTGACGGTTTCTTTCCCGATCCCCCGCACTCCGGGCACAGGCCATTGGCGTAATCCACGCAGCAGGCCCCCGGCGAAATGACCGGTTCATGGGCGCAGACAAGACCCGTGCCGGCGCACCGCGAACACACCTGCTCTCCATCCGGCGTCACCATCCCCCACTCCTTACCCCATATCCCTCTATCCCGTACCCCTTTACCCCTTACCGCGCCCTACCGACTTGCCTTTTGATCGCCAACATGCCACCTTTCCAAACGGCAGGCAAGAAGGACAGGGCCCTGACCCTTAATCCTTCAATCCTTAATCCTTTAATCCTGAATCTGTCACCATGCGCACGCCTCGAATCCTGTTCGTAGAAGACGATGCCTCCCTCCGACTGACCCAGAGCCTCTACCTGGAGCAGGAAGGCTTCCGGGTGGTGCCGGCGGCCAACCGCCGGGAAGCGCGCCGGGCTTTGACGGACGGACCCTTCGATGCGGTGGTCACCGATCTTCGCCTGGGGGACGGAGACGGCCTGGATGTTCTTTCGGACGTGCGGGAATTGAGGCCGGAAGCGGAAACCGTCGTGATCACGGGCTACGGATCGGTGGAAAGCGCCGTGGAAGCCATGAAGCGCGGCGCCTACGACTACCTCACCAAACCCGTGGACCCGGAGGACCTGGTCCGGGTGCTGCAAAAGGCCTTGGAGCGCCGCCGCCTGAGAAGCCAAGTGGATCATCTCGCCCGGCGCTTTGCCGAGGAAGCGGGACTCAACCGGATCGTGGCCGAGAGTCCGGCGATGCGGGCGGTCATGGAGAGCCTGGCGGATGTGGCGGCGAGCGATGCGCCGGTCCTGATCCAGGGGGAAAGCGGAACGGGCAAGGAACTCATGGCCAAATGGATCCACGAACGAAGCCGGCGTGCGGCGGGGCCCTTCGTGGCCGTCAATTGCGGGGCCGTGCCGGAAAACCTGCTGGAAACGGAACTCTTCGGCCATGTGCGCGGCGCCTTCACCGGGGCTTACCAGAGCAAGAAAGGCCTGTGGGAAGCCGCCGACGGCGGCACCCTCTTCCTGGACGAAGTGGGGGAAATTCCACCGGCCTTCCAGGTGAAGCTCCTTCGGACCCTCCAGGAAGGCACCATCCGCCGCGTGGGATCGGTGAAGGAAATCCAGGTGGACGTTCGCATCATCAGCGCCGGCAACCAGGACGTGTCGGCCCTGGTCCGGGAAGGCCGGTTTCGCCAGGACCTCTATTACCGCATCAACGTGGTGCCCATCCACCTGCCGCCGCTTCGGGACCGGCCCGAGGACATCCGGCCCCTCACGGATTCCATTTTGGAACGGCTGAGCCGGCGCATGGGACGCAGGGTGCCGAAGCTGACGGCGGCCGCCCGGCGACGTCTTCAGGAATACCCGTGGCCCGGCAATGTGCGCGAGCTGGAAAACACCCTGGAGCGGGTGCTGATCTTCCACAAGAAGGATCGGATCGACGCGGAGGACCTGAACCTGGAGACCCCGGGGGCGCCTTCGCGAGGCGGCGAGGACGACTGGAACGTGCCGCTGGAGGAAGTGGAGAGGCGCCACATCCTCCGGGTGCTGGCCCGATGCGGCCACAACAAGGCACGGGCCGCCCGAGTGTTGGGGATCGGCACCAACACCCTGTGGCGGAAGCTGAAGAAGTGGGAAAGTGTTGAGTCTTGAATTTCCGGGAGCCTGTCCGATAACGCCGGGGATGACCGCTTTCCTCGTAGCGCAGCCCTTTAGGGCTGCGTCTGAATTCCGCACGTCCGATGGGCCGTCGTGTATTGCCTGTCACTTCATTGGGGTATGAGCGCTTTCCGCGGGGCTGAAGCCCCGCGGCTACGAAGGAAGCCGGGGTCCCTGTCGGTTGAGTAGGGGCGGGGTTTATCCCCGCCCGCTCATCGCGCGGCTTTTGGCACAGACTCCCAGCCTCCAGGCGGGGGGTGGTTGATGATGGATTCGGAGAGTTTGCTCAATATCCTCAACAGCATGGAGGACAAGATCTACGTGGTGGGCCGGGACTACCGGATCCGGTTTCTGAACGCCTCCCTTCGAAGCGAGATGGGAGACGGGGAGGGGGCCCTATGTTACGAGTTCTTCGGCCATGATCCGGCCCAATGCGAGGAATGCCAGCACGGCATGAGTTCCTTTGAGCCGGAACGGCGGCGGGAGTGGACGTCGCCGCGGGACGGCAGGGTCTATGAGGTCTCCGTTTCGCCGCTGCACGGCCCCGACGGGAGCATCTCCAGGCTTCACATCATGCGCGATATCACGGAGCGCAAAGCCCTGGAACGGGAACTCCAGGAACAATCCCGGTCTCTGGCGGACAAGGTGCGAAAGCAGGCCCAGGCCCTCTTTCGGCGGGAGCGCTTGTCGCTCCTCGGGGAAATCGCGGCGGGTCTGGCCCACGAACTTCGAACGCCGCTGGGAGCCCTCCTCACGGGGATCAAGCTGCTGGAAAAGGAGCCTCAGGATCCGGATCAGAAAACCCTGCTTTTGGATCTCTTGAAGAAAGAGACCACCCGCCTGGAACGAAAGCTTTCGGAATTCCTGGAATACGCCAGGGGGCGGCTTCCGGAACGACGGCCCACGGCCGTTCGGGCCCTGCTGGAAGAAACGCGGGCTCTCCTGGAAGCCGACGGGGATCGGGTGGGAAGGGTCCGGATCCGGGTGCAGGTGCCCGATGAGGTGGGCGAGTTTCCCCTGGATGCGGACCATCTGAAGCAGGTGCTCCTGAACCTGGGCCAGAACGCGCTCCAGTCCCTGAAGGGGTCGGGGACCCTGCATCTGGAAGCCCGTCGCATACCGCACGGGCTGGAGATTCGAGTGCGCGACGACGGGCCCGGCATTCCGTCCCAGCACATTCCCGACCTTTTCAAGCCCTTCTTTTCCGCACGACCCGGGGGAACGGGCCTGGGGCTCGCCATCTGCAAGGACATCGTGGAAGCCCACGGAGGCCGGATCTCCGTCACCAGCCTGCCCCACGTCCAAACCACCTTCCGGATCCTCCTTCCGGACGAACCCTTCCAAAATGGAATCTCCTCGCCCTGAAACCGTTCCATGATGGACGAGGTAAAAGGGGAAAGGCAAAAGGTGAAAGGTAAAAGGTGAAAGGTTAAAGGTTAAAGGAATAGGCCGCGCGCGTCCTCACCCCTCACCCCTTTCTCCTTACTCCTTACTCCTTACCCCTTACTCCTCACCCCATACCCCTCTACCCCATACCCCATATCCCTCCATTCGGCCCGGTTCTTGCCTCTCATTCAGCCTGCCAACTTGCGATCCCACAACGGAGGTGTCTTATGGCCGAAGAAAAAAAGAAGAAAGAGTACAATTTCAGGGAATTTTCCACGTGTGAGGCCACGATCCAGATGCTGCAGAAGGCGGCGGCGGACGGGGTGGAGACGGCCTTTCAGCGCGCAGCCGAGATGAAGGCGTGCCCCATCGGGGCGGATTCGGCCTGCTGTAAGCACTGCGCCATGGGTCCGTGCCGCCTGAACCCCAAGGATCCCTATTCCAAGGTGGGGGTGTGCGGAGCGACCATCGACACCATCGCGGCCCGAAACTTTTCGCGCATGGTGGCGGCGGGCTGCGCGGCCCACACGGACCACGGCATGACCATGCTGGACGTGTTCCGTGAGGTGGTCAACGGCCGGATCGCCGACTACAAGATCAAGGACGAGGAAAAGCTCCGGAGCGTGGCGGCCAGCATCGGCATCGAGGTGGAGGGCCGCGAGACCATGGAGATCGCCAAGGACCTCTACGAGGAGCTGGAGCGGACCTACACCCAGGTGGAGGGCGAGATTCCCTTTGCCAAGCGGGTGCCGGAAAAGACCCTGGAGACGTGGCGAAAGCACGGGATCGTACCCCGCGGGGCCATGCGCGAGATCATGGAGATCATGCACCGGTCCCACATGGGCGTGGACCAGGACTACGAGAACATCGTGAAGCAGTGCTCCCGGACGGCGCTGGCCGACGGCTGGGGCGGGTCCATGGTGGCCACGGAGATTTCCGACATCCTGTTCGGGACTCCCAAGCCGCACGTGGCCGGCGTGAACATGGGCTTTTTGAGGGAAGACCATGTGAACATCATCGTGCACGGCCATGAGCCCAATCTTTTCGAATCCATGATCGACTCGGTGAACGATCCGGATCTCATCGCCAAGGCCAAGGAGGCCGGAGCCGCGGGGATCAATCTGTTGGGCATGTGCTGCTCGGGCGCGGAAGTTCTTTCCCGCCACGGGGTGCCCCATGCGGGTAACTTCATGAGCACGGAGGTGGTGATCGCCACGGGCGCGGCGGACGCCATGGCGGTGGACGTGCAGTGCATCAAGCAGGCCCTGGTGCAGATGAGCGAGTGCTACGGGACGAAGTTTTTCACCACCAACCCGCGGGCCAAGATCGAAGGGGCGCAGCACGTGGAGTTCCACGAGCATGAGCCGAGAAAGTGCACCAACAAGGTGGTGGAGATGGCCATCGAGCGGTTCCGGAACCGTCCGGGTCGGGTGGTGATTCCGCAGCGCCGCGACATGGGCGTGCACGGGTTCAGCCACGAGTACATCAACTACATGCTGGGCGGCACGTTCCGCGGGAGCTACACGCCGCTCAACGACAACATCATCAACGGCCGGATCCGCGGCGTGGCGGGCGTGGTGGGCTGCACCAACCCGCGGGTGAAGCAGGACTGGTACCACGTGGAGCTGGTCAAAGAGCTCATCAAGAACAACGTGCTGGTGGTGCAGACGGGCTGCTCGCAGATTGCGCTGGCCAAGGCGGGGCTCATGAAGCCGGATGCGGCGGTGCTGGCCGGCGACGGCCTGGCGGAGGTGTGCGAGACGGTGGGCATGCCGCCGGTGTTGGGCTGCGGCTCGTGCGTGGACAACAGCCGGATCTTGATTGCCTGTGCGGAGATGGTCCGCGTGGGCGGCCTGGGAGACAAGATCTCGGATCTCCCGGTGGCGGGTGCGGCGCCGGAGTACATGAGCGAGAAGGCGCTTTGTATCGGCCAGTACTTTGTGGCCTCGGGCGTCTACACGGTCTTCGGCGTGACCTTCCCGAGCCTGGAAGGGACCAAGTTCCACAAGCTGATGTTCGAAGGCCTGGAGGAGATGGGCTTCGGCAAGTGGGGCTTTGCCACGGATCCCTACGAGATGGCCCGGATGATGATCGACCATATCGACAAGAAGCGGGAAGCGCTGGGCATCATGGGTCCGCGCGAACGCAAGCTCTTCGACATGGCCGACCGCCGCGCCCTGGACTGAGAAATCCCTTCCCGGGGGGCGCACCTTCCGTGCGCCCCCAAACCCTCCCCACCCAACAAAATTCTTCGCCCTTTTGCGTGATGCGGCCAGTTTCGTGCGGAACGCGCCGGGCGAACAGGGACGTGCGGTCGATCCGCGACCAAACGCAACCTATAAGCATCCCGCCAAAACAGAAGCGCCGCAACCCTTTCGGATTGCGGCGCCTTTTCGTTCGTGGTGCCGAAGCGGGGACTCGAACCCCGACAGGCCTATTGCCCACTAGATCCTGAATCTAGCGCGTCTACCAATTCCGCCACTTCGGCATTATAGTGTGTATGAAAACCGTTGCCTTCAAGGCGGGGCTAAATTATGGTAAAAGCCTTTGAGTGTCAAGCCCATTTTCGTGCGGAATCGGAGGTTCCAAAGCAGGAGATGAAAGTCTACAGGGATATCGCATCCATTCAGAAACCGTTCAGGAATCCGGTGATCACCATCGGTAATTTCGACGGCGTCCATCGCGGCCACCGGGCACTTTTCCAGCACGTGATCGATTGGGCCAAGAAGCTGGGGGGGGAGTCGGTGGTCATGACCTTTGATCCGCACCCCCTCCAGGTGTTGCGCCCCGGAAACGGCCCGGATTTCATCACGCCCCATGCGCGCAAGCTGGAACTCATCGAACAGGAAGGGATCGATGCGGCCATCGTGGTGCCCTTCAGCGAAGACTTCGCCCGGATTTCGGCCCATGATTTCGTCAAGGATCTTTTGGTGGACCGCATCGGGATCAAGGGCATCGTGGTGGGCTACGACTACCGGTTCGGCAGGGGCCGGGAAGGCAACATCAAGATGCTCCGGGATCTGGGGGCCCGCTACGGCTTCCAGGTGGAGATGGTTTCCGGTATCGAGCTGGACGGCACCGTGGTGAGCTCCACGGCCATCCGCCATCTGATCCGCGACGGACGACTCCATGAGGCGGAATCCCTGCTGGGACGGCCCTACGAGATCACTGGGCGGGTGGTCAAGGGTAAGGAACGGGGCCGCCTTCTGGGCTTTCCCACGGCCAACATCCAGGTGGAATCGCAGGTTCCGCCCAAACCGGGGGTTTACGCGGTGGAGGTGGAGCTGGACGGCGAAATCCACTGGGGCGCGGCCAATTTCGGATACAATCCCACCTTCGGAGATCCGGAGCCGTCTTTGGAAGTGCACCTGCTCGACTTTGAAGGCGATCTCTACGGCAAGGAACTGATGGTCCGCTTTGTGGAGCGGCTCCGGGACGAGCAGCGTTTCGACGGCCCGGAGGCCCTGGTGGCTCAGATCCGAAAGGACGTGGAGGAGGTGCGCCGGGTTCTGGCATCCCGGAGGCCCATGGCCGTCGCCGCCTGCTAGGCGAAAGCCGCGAGGTGAGTGCCTCACGCAAAGACGCCAAGGCGCAAAGAAGAGTCACTCCAGGATCCGGGCGGGTCACCAATCCGCCCGGATTGCCACAAAACCCAGGATCACCAGAGAAATGGTGATGAAGAGGCCGAACACCCATTGAAGCGTGTGGAAGCGTGCATGGACGGCCAGACGCTTCATGGGAGCCTCCTGCACGGGTTTCTTCGGAAGAATTCGCCCCGAAAGTCTTGGACGAGTCAGGCGGCGTCGATTTCTTGCGGCGTCGTCTGAACCGCTTCCGGCGCGAGCTCGGCTTCCTGGGGAAGGATGAGCCGCTCCACCTTTTCTTCCAAAGTGTTCATGAGCGGGCCCAGGGTGGACCGGTCGAGAGCCGATACGGCCACGGCGTCATAACGTCGCAGGGCCCGCGCCAGGACGGGGGCGGGTGCCAGATCCATCTTGTTGAAGACCAGCACCGACGGCTTCCGGTCCAAATCCAGCTTCTCCAGCACCCTCCGTACCGACTCCATGTGGTTCTCATAGTGGGGATTGCTCACGTCCACCACGTGAAGCAGCAGATCTGCGTCGTGGAGCTCTTCCAGCGTGGCGGAAAAGGCGTCCAGCAGGTCCTGAGGCAGGTCCCGGATGAAGCCCACGGTATCGGTCACGATCACTTCCATGTCCCGCGGAAAGCGCAACCGCCGGCTGGTGGGGTCCAGCGTGGCGAAGAGCCGGTCTTCGGCCCGGACCTCGCTGTGGGTGAGGGTGTTGAGAAGCGTGGATTTTCCCGCATTGGTGTATCCCACGATGGACAGAATGGGCACCTCGTTTCGCAGCCGCTTGGAACGCCTCTGGGAACGGTTTTTCTTCACCTGCTCCAATTGCCTTTCCAGGTGGGCGATGCGGTCCTTGATGCGGCGCCGGTTGATCTCCAGCTTGGTCTCACCGGGCCCTCTCATTCCGATGCCGCCGCGAAGCCTCGACAGGGCGTCGTCCTTCACCCCCAGGCGGGGAAGCAGGTACTTGAGCTGGGCGATCTCCACCTGCAGCTTTCCCTCGCGGCTCTGAGCCCGCTGGGCGAAGATGTCCAGGATGAGCTGGGTACGGTCGATGACCCGCAGCTCTGTAATGTCCGTGATGGTGCGGACCTGGGACGGGTTGAGATCCTGATCGAAGATGAGCAGATCCACGCCGCACTGGAGCGCCCGAACGATGATTTCCCCCAGTTTTCCCTTACCGATGAGGTGCCTGGGATTGGCCTGGCGCTGCCGCTGGATCAGCGTGTCGGCCACGGTGATGCCGGCGCTTTGGGCCAGCTCTCTCAGTTCATGCATGGACGCGGCGGCCTCTTCCCGGTCCTGATCGGTCACGCTCACCAGGATGGCTCGGTCCCTGGCCGTTTCCGCCGGAAGCGCCTGTCGTCCCCTTTCCAGCTCCTCTTCCAGGGACTGGATGAAGTGGGAAAAGTGGAGATCCGGTTCGGCGCAGGACATCAAGGGCAAGATTTCCCAGGCGGGCCGTTCACCGCCCTGGGCGGGAAAGATGTGAGCCACTTCCAGATCCCGGGCGCCCCCGTGGGGATCCATGCGGACGGCGGCGATGCAGTCCAAGCGCAGGAAGACCAGGTCCATGAGGTCGTCCTGGTTGAGCGGCTCTCCCTTGAGATGCGTATGGACGAACCGCAAGCCCCGAAGACGCCAGCGTCCGCCGCGACTCTTGGGAAGATCCGGAATGTAAATGGATCGGGGATCTCCCACCAACACCATTTCCACGGCGCCGTCCCGGGCCAGCATCACGCCCACCTGGCGGCCGCTTTCCTGGGACAGTCGGGCCAGGTCCCTGGCCATGTCGGGGGAGATCACGTCTTCCGGGGTGCACCGGCGCCTGTAGAGATTTTCCAGGCGCTTTCGCACCTGCTTCTTCAGCCCTGTGATGTTACCGTAAACCCTTCGAATCGTCTTCCCTCTCTGTGATTGGTCGGCTTCGAACACTTTTCTATTTGTTTATACCATACTTTTTCGGAAAGGGGAGAGAACCGGAAGGCAGGGCAGGGGCTCGCGGGGTATGGGATATGGGATATGGGGTAGGGGGGAATCCCCTTGGCCCCCCATCACTCATCACTCATCACTCGTCACTCATTACGGATCACGGATCACAGATTGCGCCGGTCGATGAGGCGCACCGCCTTGCCATCGTTCTTGGGAAGGCTGTGGGGTTCCACCAGCGAGACCGCGGGCGTGACCAGCAGCTCGCTTTTGAGCTCCTTGGTGATCCGGTTTCGGATGCGCTGCAGGTGCCGCATGTCTTCCACGAAGATCTTGTCGGTCACTTCCACTTCCACGGTCATGGTGTCCACGTTGTTTTGGCGGTCCAACACGATCCGGTAGTTGTTGCCCACCTCGGGGATGGCCATGAGGACCTGTTCCACCTGGATGGGAAAGATGTTGACGCCCTTGAGGATGAACATGTCGTCGGATCGGCCTTGGATGCGGTCGAGGCGGCGATGCGGGCGTCCGCAGGGGCAATCTCCCGGAAGGATCCGGGTGAGGTCCTTGGTGCGGTAGCGGATGAGCGGCATGCCCTCGCGGGTGAGGGTGGTGAGCACCAGCTCGCCCAGTCGGCCTTCGGGAACGGGTTCCAGGGTATCGGGGTCGACGATCTCCACCAGGTAGGCATCCTCCCAGATGTGCAGCCCGTTCTGGAAGCGGCATTCGAAGGCCACGCCGGGTCCGTTCATTTCGGAAAGGCCGTAGCTGTTGAACACCTTCACGCCGTAGAAGGCTTCCACACGGGACCGGACCTCTTCCGAATAGGGTTCCGCTCCCAGGTAGGCGATGCGCAGCGACAGATCCCTCTTGGGATCCAGGCCCAGTTCCTGCATCACGTCCATGAGCCTCAGGGCGTAGCTGGGGATGATGTGAATGACGGTGGTGTCGAAATCCTTCATGAGCTGGATCTGCCGCTTGGAATTTCCGGCTCCCGAAGGAATCGTGAGCATGCCCAGGCGTTCGGCGCCGTAATGGAAGCCCAGCCCGCCCGTGAAGAGGCCGTAGCCCGTGAGGTTTTGGAAGGTGTCGCCGGGACGGGCGCCGGTCATGTAGAGGCACCGGGCCATGAGGTCCGCCCAGGTGTCCAGGTCCTTTCGGGTGTAGAAGACGGCCGTCGCCTGGCCCGTGGTGCCCGAAGAAACGTGGAGGCGCACGAAGCGGTCCTTGGGCTGGCACAGGAACCCGTAGGGGTAGGCGTCCCGAAGGTCCTGCTTGGTGGTGAACGGCAGGTGCGCCACGTCCTGCGGGGAGCGGATATCTTCCAGGGAGATCTCCTGCAGGCGTTCCCTGTAGAAGGGAGCCCGGCGCGCCCGGCGCACCGTTTCCCGCAGCCGATCCACCTGGAGGGCCTCCAACCCGTCCCGGGAGAGGGCCTCGTGTTTAGCGTCCCAGTACGATTCTTCCGCTTGCAGATTCTGGAGCATGGTCTTCCATATCATTCAGGGGGTTGATGGGAATCCGCCTTTCGCTCCCTAGTCGGGGGCGCCCATGGCTCCCTCTTCCGGGGCCAGGTCTTCGAAGCGGGTGTAGCTGTTGATGTAGGCCAGCTTGACGCGGCCCGTGGGGCCGTTTCGCTGCTTGCTCACGATGATTTCCGCTGTGCCCTTGTCCTTGCTTTCCGGGTTGTAGACTTCGTCGCGATAGATGAAGGCGATGACGTCCGCGTCCTGTTCGATGGCCCCCGATTCCCGCAGGTCCGAAAGCTGCGGGCGCTTGTCGTGGCGTTCCTCCACCTTGCGGTTGAGCTGGGACAGGGCCACCACCGGGACGTTCAGCTCCTTAGCCAGGGCCTTGAGCGACCGGGAGATGTCGGAGATCTCGAGCTCCCTCCGTTCCGAATGTTCCCGACTCCGCATGAGCTGCAAATAGTCCACCATGATCATGCCGATGCCGTGTTCCATCTTGAGCCGCCGGGCCTTGGCACGCAGCTCCAGGGTGGTGATGGCGGGCGTGTCGTCAATAAAGAGGGGGGCTTCCATGAAGTATCCGGCGGCGGTGAGCAGCTTGGCACAATCCTGCTGGCTCAGAAATCCCGTGCGCACCTTCTGGGAATCCACGCGTGCTTCGGAGCACAGAAGGCGCATGGCCAGCTGTTCCTTGCTCATTTCCAGGGAAAAGACCGCGCAGGGGATTCCGCTTTTCATGGCGGCGTTTCGGGCGATGTTCAAGGCGAAGGCGGTCTTTCCCATGCTGGGGCGGCCGGCGATGATGATGAGATCCGAAGGCTGCAGGCCGGAGGTGATCTTGTCCAGATCCCGGAAATGGGTGGGAACGCCGGTGACCAGCTCGCGGCGCTCCTGGAGCGACTCGATGGTCCGGATGCTCTCCTTGACCACGTCCTTGATGGGGGCGTAGGAATTGCGGATCCGGTTTTCGGTGATGGCGAAGATGGCCGATTCGGCCCGGTCCAGAACCTCCTCGGCGTTCTTGCCCGCCCCGTAGCACCAGGAACTGATCTCCCCCGCCACCTGGATCAGGCGCCGCAGGATGGCCTTTTCGCTGACGATCTTGGCGTAGGTTGGAACGTTGGCCGCCGATGGGACCAGCTGCGTCAGGGAGGCCAGATAGGCGGCCCCACCGACGGCTTCCAGTTCCTGGCGTTGCTGCAGAAGGTCGGTGACCGTGATCAGGTCCACCGGCTCGTTGCGCTCGAAAAGATCCTGCATGGCCCGGAAGATGATCCGATGGGCCTCCCGATAGAACTCGTCGCCCTTGAGGAGCTCCATGGCTGCGGGCAGGCCGCTGTTGTCCAGGAGCATGCCGCCGATCAGCGATTGTTCCGCCTCGATCTGGTGCGGGGGGACTCGGCGGAGTTCATCGGCAAGGGCTTCCATGGATCTACTCTTCCTTGGCGACCACCACCTTGATCTCAGCGGTGATGTCGGCGTCCATCTTGACCGGAACGGTGAATTCCCCCAGCTGCTTGATGGGCTGGTCCAGCAGGATGACGCGCTTGTCCACGGCAAAGCCCTGGTCGGCCAGCGCCTTCTGGATGTCCGCCACGTTCACGGATCCGTAGAGCTTGTCTTCTTCCACCACCTTGCGGCTGAAGGTGAGCGTCACCTGATTGAGCTTTTCCGCCGTGGACTGCATCTCCCGGCGCACCTTCTCGCGCTTTTGCGCCAGCATGCGCTTGTGATGCTCCAGTTCCTTCAGTTTGGAGCTGGACGCCTCCAGGGCTAAGCCTTTGGGCATCAGGTAGTTGCGGGCGTAGCCGGGAGCCACCTTCACGATGTCCCCGATGCGGCCCAGGTTGGGCACGTTTTCGGTCAGAATGACTTTCATGATCGTACACTCCTCTGTTGCAAGGGCCTTGCCGGCCCGGTGTCGGCCTTGGTTGATCGGCCGCCCCGGCCGCCCGATCAACCGGCGGGGGTGGGGTCGGCCTTCTTGTTCAAGCGCCGAAAATCGAACCAGGTGTCGAAAAGCCCCAAGACCACGACACCCAGACTCACAAACTGTTGCAGGAATACCAAACCGAAGATCACGCCTCGAAGCAAGGCGGGCACGTTCCATTTCGCCAGGTAGAAGGCCAGGATCGCCACGCCGTGCAGCAAATAGACGGCACCCAGTGCGAAGAGCAGGTTGAGGCCCACGATCTTGGCACTGACGGGCGGCAGGATGGTGAGGAAACCCGCCGCAATGACCCCCCACACGAGAAACTCCGGCGCACTCCACCGCCGCCAGTCGGGCCATGGGGGCAGCGGCACCCGTCGCCGGATCAGGAACCGGGTGGCCAGGTACAGGTTGAGCCATGCGAAGACGATGGTGGATCCCAGGGCGATCCCCGGAAAGATCCTCACCACGAAGGGAACGATGCGCGCCAGGTTTTCCCGGATCAGGGCCTCCTGGGCTTGGGTGAGGCCGGAATCCTGAACCAGGGCGGTCATCAGGGCCATGAGGCGCCGTTCCAGGTGGGCGAAGATCCCGCCTTCGGAACCGGAGTGGGTGAGCCAGAAAAGAACCGCTCCCAGCAGGAAGACCTTTACGGCCGCGTCTCCCACCACCCGAGTGAGAGACCAGGAGCGTCTCATGCCCAGTCCCAGCAGGGTTCCCAGCGCCAGCAGCTCCAGGTAGTAGGCCAGGGTCTGGTAGGAGCCCATGGCGAGCAGAAAGATGCCGCCCACCAGAGCGGCCCCGCCGGGAACCAGGATCCCCGTGGAACGGCCCCACCGGTAGAGGCTCACCACCGACGGCAACGGCGTAAAGACGCTGGCAAAGATTCCCGTAACCGGCACGAGGACAACCGTCATGTAGAGGGCGACGGTTGCGCCAATTCCCACAGCAAGCTCCCGTACTGTCATGGGCGGGCTTTGCCGGCGTTCGCCGTTTCCTGTCAAAGTTTCTGCGGCCATGGGGTGCGCCCTTTTCCTGCGGGGCGTGATCAGCGCCCTAGATGGAATGTTCCACCGTGTAGGGGAGCAGGGCCATCTGGCGCGCCCGCTTGATGGCCAGGGTCAGTTCCCGCTGGTGCTTGGCGCAGTTGTCCGAAATCCTTCGGGGAATGATCTTTCCGCGCTCCGTCAGGAAATAGCGCAGGGTCTTGGCGTCCTTGTAGTCGATCTTCAGGCTGGCATCGGCGCAGAAGCGGCACACACGCCGACGGCGAAAGACTCTCCGACGTCTCTTCTTCCTCTTCAATGCCACGGTCGGTTTCCTCCGTATATGAAAATGGGGGCCGAAGTCTTATTCTTCGTCCTCTTCGTCTTCCTCGTCCTCTTCGCCCTCTTCCTCGTCCCTGCGGAGAGCCGCCGGCTCCTCATCGGAATCGTCCGCGGGAACGGTCCGCGGGGCCTTCTCCTTCTCGGCCTCGGGGTCGAACTCGTCGTCCAGCTTGACCGTGATGAACTTGAGGACGCGCTCATCCAGGCGCATGTTGCGCTCCAGCTCCGCGATCAGGTCCGAGCCGGAAGCGAACTCCATGAGCACATAGTAGCCGTAGGTTTTCTTTTTGACGGGATAGGCAAGCTTTTTCTTGCCCCAGGGCACGTAGGACACGATCGTCCCGCCGCCCGATTCGACGACCCCGCGCATCTTTTCGCCCACGCTCTGGTGAGCGTCTTCGGGCAGGTCGGGGTCCAGGATGAAAAACGATTCATACTTGCGCAACTGCATTCTTCTTATCCTCCTTTCGGCTTGGCAGCCCCGGCTCAGGGCCGGAGCAAGGAGCTTGTTTGTGGGAACTGCCTCACCTACCACAGGCGGGGAAAGAGCGTCAAGGGTTTCCGTGAATCGTGAATCGCGAATCGTGGGGCGTGAGGCGGCGGGAGGGCGATGGGATTCGGCGACAAGCCTGCCGGAGGGGCCATGCGTTCGTGTAGGGGCGGGCTTTACGCCCGCCCTCCCGGACCGCACCAGGAGAGAG
The DNA here is from genome assembly GCF_900129305.1 of Desulfacinum infernum DSM 9756. GTDB lineage: Bacteria > Desulfobacterota > Syntrophobacteria > Syntrophobacterales > DSM-9756 > Desulfacinum > Desulfacinum infernum. The sequence goes on from NZ_FQVB01000013.1 coordinate 55,022, forward strand.
AATCGTCCAACTTGTATGAAACGCGACCTCGTTCCGTTCGTGCGCGCGGCCTGTAGGGGCGAATAATCATTCGCCCCTACAGGAAAACCCCTCGCTCGACGGCATCTTTCATTCATGTGGGGTGGCGAGCCTCGCCATGACCGTTAGGCAACTGTGACTTTGGAAAAAGGGGGAATCGGCCCCGTCGGCTCAAGGCTTACGGCTCACGGCTCACGGCTTGCGGATCACGTATTACGGTTCACGGTTCACGGATTACGGCTCACGGACTACGGATCACGGTTCTCGGGAATGAACCGAACCAGGATCTCGTCCGGGGCCACCCAGCCCAGCTCCTCGCGTACCACGCGCTCCTGGTATTTCCGGTCGTGCCTCAGCCGGTCCACTTCCTCATAGAGTTCCCGGCAGCGGACCTGCAATTGCCGGGTCTTTTCCTCCAATTGCCGCACCTGTTCGCGCTTGTTGCGAAGCCCCGCCAGTCCCCTGGGCGACAGGAAAACCGCCTGAAGGAGCACCAAGTTGAGAACGGCCAGGAGGGCCACCACCAGAGGGACCCCCAGGTATTTTCGGATGCCGCTCAAACGGGATCGAAAGGTCATACCGCCTCCCTCGCTCGCTTCGGGATGGGTACGGACGGAAAGAGGCTTGGATCCGTGTGGGGGAGAAAAGTGGCTCCCCGGAATTCGTGCATCAATTCCACGTTCACGTTCAGTTCCACGTAGGTGATCCGGTTTCTCACCCGTTCCATGTCCTGCAACAGGCTGCGGTCCATCAGCACCATGGCGGCGCCGCGGCCGGCCGTGTTTCCCAGCCCTTGGTAGGTTTCCAGGGGAAGATCGGGAAGCATGCCGATGCGGATGGCCATGACCGGGTCGATGTGGTTCCCGAAGGTGCCGGCCACATAAAATTTGTGGATGTCCTGAAGACTCACCCCCACCTTGCGGGCGATGATGTTGAGGATGGTGTACATGGCCGCCTTGGACTTGAGCAGGATGCCGATGTCGATTTCGCTCACCACCAGGTCCCGTCCGTCCGCCGTTTCGGGTCCCCAGGCCACCACGAACCCCGGTCCGTTGTCCGTTTCCACCATGCGCGGGCACTCCAGGTTGCGGTTGAGGGTGCCTCGGATGGTCAGGATGCCGGCCATGAACATCTCCGCCACCAGGTCGATGAGCCCGGAGCCGCACAGGCCCTTGGGTTTTTCCTCACCGATCACGTGGTAGCGAAGCTCCAAAGTGTTCGGGTCGATGCGCACGTGGTCGATGGCGCCGGGGCCGGCCATCATGCCCCGCTCCACCACGCCGCCTTCCAGGGCGGGACCCGCAGCCCCGGCACAGGCGATGAGCCAGTCCTTGTTGCCCAGCACTACCTCGGCGTTGGTGCCCACGTCCACCAGCAGGCTCAGTTCGTCCCGGCGGTGCATGCCGGAAGCCAGGATGCCGGCGATGAGGTCTCCCCCGAAGTAGGACCCCACGTTGGGAAAGACGAAGACCAGCCCGCCCGGGTGCATGGTGAGCCCCAAATCCCGGCCGCGAAGAAACGGAAACCGGTTGGCCACGGGAATGTATGGTTCCTTGCAGATGTTGGTCGGGTTCAGTCCCAGAAGAAAATGGCTCATGGTGGTGTTGCCGGCCACCGCGAGGGCGAAGATCCGGTTGGGGTCCAGTCCATTGTCCGCCGACATCCGGGCCGTCACGTCCCGGAAGGTGTTCAGAAGGAGATCCTGGAGCATTTTTCGGTTGCGGGGGGCGGAGGCGAAGACGATGCGCGTGAGAATGTCTTCGCCGTAGGGGATTTGCGGATTGGGTTCGGAGCGTCGGTCGACCACGATCCCCTTTTCCAGGTCTACCAGATAGAAGGCCAGGCGCGTGGTTCCCAGGTCCACCGCCAGTCCCAGCACCGGCTCGGAGGACGCTCCCGCGTCCACCTCCAGCAGGGCCCAATGGTCTTCCCGGTAGCCCAGGACGACGGAAACCGTGAAATCTCCCTGTCGAAGCCGGCTGGAGATTCCGTCCAAATCCGAAGGATCCACACGCACGGGCGAAAAACCGCTTCGGTGAAGAGTGCGCACCAGGCGGTCCACATCGGCCGTGTTGTCTTCCAGGCTGGGGGGCGGCACGGACAGGGTGCGGCGGACCACCAGGGGATCCGTTTGCAGCCAGTCGGGAAAGAGGTCCCTATCGTCCGGTTCCGGATGCGCGTCTTTCTTCATGCCGAAGCCCCATCTGCGTCCGTTGGCGTTGATTCGCGGTTCGTTTGCGTTCAGACATCCACCCAGTGGATGGATTGAAATCCCATCACATTGACCACAAATTGGAGAAAACCGCAAATCAGAAGATCGCTCAGTTTTAGCAAGCCGAGAGCTGCGTCCAGTTTGTCCAGTTCCTCATAAACGGGGGCGCCGGGTTCCAGATTGAACCGCACCGCATGGGGGTGCTGAAAATGGGACGGGCGGCACCAGTAGGGAGGGGAGAGGCTGTAGTGCATGCGGCACGGCAACGGCCGCTGCCCATAGATGCTGCAAGCGTCTCCCTTGAGAAACGGACAGGCGATGTCCATCCCGTGGTACTGATGCAGACGGCGCGTGAGACGCTGCTCCCGGTTCGGGGAAACCCCGGAAGGGGTCCAGCGGCAAAGTTGCGCCCAGATCTCCTCCCGCTCCAGGCAGCGACGGAACGCCACATCCACCGTTCCGGATACCGTGAGGCCATGGTAGAGATAAAGGATTTCCACTCCCGATACCCCGGACGGCATTTGGGTGCAGCAGTGGGAGCAGCCCGGCTTGCAGCGCACGGGTGAGCCGGAGCGCCGAAGGTGACTCAGGACGAAGCGGTGGGATTGGTCCAAAAGCTGGAAGGCCTTTTCCAGGTGGACGAGAAAGGACACCGGCAGGGCCCGCCGGGTTTCCCACGAAGGCCCGTGCACGCTTTCCCGTGCCGCCCGCAGATGTTCCGCCGCCGACTCTTCGTACCGATGGAGTTCCCGGGCGATCTCCTCGGGAAGTGGATCCAAGATCACCGGTAGTTCGGCGTGCGAGGCGTGCTTTTTCATGGCCGTGAACCGTGATGAGTGACGAGTGATGGGGGCACCAGGGGCTCCCATCGTCTCCCCCCTTTTTCAAAGGGGGTCGGGGGATTGGCCGCCACCCCTCGCCCATCACTCATCACTCATCACCCGTCCCTTTCAAGAGGGTGAAGACCAATTGCCGGGCCAGCAGAGGGGCGTTGCCGCCCGCCCGGTTGTTGATCACCACGTAGACCGTTTTCTGCCGGTCCAAGGCGGTCCGCACGATGGCCGCCGTCTCCTCGAACATGCGGGGAAGGGCCATGCCCGGCACCAGCCGGTCGAAGGGATGGGCCTTGGCGTAGGCTTCTTCGTAGCGCACGCCCCTCGGAGTCATGAGGCGGATGATCAGCTCGCCGGAGCGGCCCGTGAAATGCCGGTTGCGCTTTCGGAACTGCACCAGCAGAGGCGGCAGCCATGTCCAGTGGGACAAGACGCCTTCCACTCCGTGTTTGGCGAGAGCGCCGAAGACCTCCGGCGTGAGCAGGGCTTCCGTTCGGAGTTCCAGGTGGTAGCGGGTGTCGCGGGGCACGGCGCTGAAAAAACGGTCCAGCTCCAGGGCGAAAGCCCCCGCATGGGGTCGTTCGGCCTTTTTCTGGTATTCCTGCTCGAAGATGAAGCCTCTAATCTTGTCTCCCAAAAGGTCCAGCGCCGGTTGGTAGAACCCTTGGGTGAAGAGTTCCGCGCTCAGGTACGACGGATTTTCCCGGAAGGAACGGCCCCGCCACATGCGCCGGGCTGTCACCAGTTGCGGAACCTTGAGGAGCACCCGGGCCCCTTCGGGCAGGTGCTCGGCGTATTCTTCGAGGGTTCGATGGGTACGGGTGGGGCGTCCCTGCGGATCCGCCAGCGGACTATAAAAGGTGAAATCCAGTTCCAAGACCGAGAAGTGTTCAAAGTACTCCCGCACACTGTCCACGGGCAGCACCTGGGACGTGAAGGAGGTCCCTCCCACCCGCTGCACCCTTTGCCGGATGCGCCCTTCGTAGCGTTCCGGGGTGTAGATCTGATGGATCCAGCCCCCGTATCGGTCGCTGGCCGTGCCGACGAAAAGGCGCGGGTGGATGTCTCGAAAGAAGAAGCGGGAGGCCGCCTCCCGAACCTTTTCCGGATGGGAGAAGAGGGACGCATCGGCCCCGGAGGGTGCTCGATCCTGCTGCCGGCTTGGGATCGGACCGCGCCCTCCGCCCGCTAGCGTGGATGAGGGGTTTCCTTGGACGGGGCCTTGCCGGCCGCCATCCTTTTCCTTTCCGACCATCGCCTCAGGAATCGGCCGACGGGCGTTTGAATCTCCGCCGTCGACTCCGGCTCCTCCTTCCATAGGCCTTGTGTTTTCAGCGCTTCCTGCAGGCACGGCCGCACCCAGGTGCATTTCAGACAAGTGGGCTGCGGCTGAATGAACCCGTCCTCATCCTTGGGGCACACCTTGGCGGCGTCCCCGTAGCAAGTGGGTGTTCCGCCCTCTTCCTGCACGTCGTCCTCTTATTCCAGTATTTCCAAGACGGCTCGTTTTCTCAGCTTGGTGGCCGCCGCGTTCATGATGGTGCGTATGGCGTGGGCGTTTCGACCTTCCCGGCCGATGATCTTACCCAAGTCTTCCTTGGCGGCCCTCAGCTCAATGACCGACAATTGGTGCCCGTTGATCTCCCGGACTTGCACTTGGTCCGGATACTCCGCCAGGGCGCGCGCGATGTATTCCACCAGGTCCTTGATTTCGCTGTCGTTCATGTCGAATTCCCTCGCTCCGTTCTCGATTGGTGCATCCTAAGGTTGAATCGCCGATCCGCTCTACCGGGGCCGTTGTGGCGTTCTCACACGTCCACGTGCTTTCGCCGGGGTGGTGCAACCGAACATCGGCTGCTTCATGGGTTTAAGGGAATGAGGGTCTTATCGAAGGAACAGATGGACACTACAACGTCAGCCACTCTAGCGGACTCCCGCTGCCGTGTCAAGCAAGGAAAACTAAGGATAATAATATGTTGAAGAATAGCCTCTAGGGCTCGCACCGGTGTTTGATATTGACGCCTTCGGTCATGAAGATCACGCACTCGGCGATGTTGGTGGTCTGGTCGGCCACCCGCTCCAGGCAGCGGGCGGTGATGATGGTCTGGACCGCCCGCTCGATGGAGCGGCTTTCGGTAACCATCAGATCGATCATCTTCTTGAGGACCGCCACGTTGAGCTCGTCGGCCTCGTCGTCCATCTGGCACACATCATAGGCTTGGCTGATGTTGCGGTTGGCGAAAGAGGCGATGGACACCCGGAGCATGTCCATGGCGGTGTCCGCCAAAGCGTCCAGTTCCGGAAGAGGGGGAAGGGGGGGCTTGGAACTGAGGCTCAAGGTTCGTTGGGCGATGTTGACCGCCTGGTCGCCGATCCGCTCCAGATCGATGCTCATGCGGATGGCTCCGATGATAAACCGCAGGTCTTTGGCCACGGGTTGCTCCAGGGCCAGGAGCGAAAGGCAGAGATGGTCCACGGACATTTCCAGCTGGTTGATTTCCTGGTCGCCCTCGATGACCTGGGCGGCCAGCTCCGCGTCCCGTGTTCGGAAAGCCCGAATGGCTTTCTCCATGGCCTTTTCCGTGACGGCCGCCATTTCCAGGATGGTCATCTTCAGTTCGTCCAGTTGGCGGTGGAAGTGGGTCTTCATGCTGGGAGCTCCTTCAAACCATGGGGCGTGTTGTCGGCGGACGAAACGGGGGCTTTGGGGACGAAGAAGGCAAAGCGGGCGCCCCTGTCGGTGCCCGGAACCGGGCTTTCCACCCAGATCTTCCCCCCCATCTTCTGCACGATGTGCCGGCAGATGGCAAGGCCCAAGCCGGTGCTGCCCGTGGCCGTCTCGCGTTGCTTGTCCACCCGGTAGAAGCGTTCAAAAATCCTCTGCTGGTGTTCCGGGCGTATCCCGGGCCCCTGGTCTTCCACGAAAAAGACGACCCGTTCCCTCTCCTCCCGGGCGGTGATTCGGATGGGTGTCTTCTCCAAGCTGTAGCGAACGGCGTTCTCCAACAAGTTTTGGAAGACTTGCACCAGATGGTCCCGGTCGGCGTGTACCCACAAGGGGGTGTCCGGCAGGTCCACCAGCATGTCCATATCCTTCTTCCTGGCTTCCTGTCGGCAAGTTTCCACGGCGGCCTGGATGGCGGTGCGCGCATCCACCGGTGTTTCGGGAATCGGTAGGGGGCGGCTTTCCAGTCGTGTGAGGGTGAGCAGGTCATTGACCATGCGGGTCATGTGGTTGGCTTTTCTTACGATGGTTTCTATGAAAAGTCGCGGCTCCTCCCGGTCCGCGCAGGGGCTTTCCAGAAGGGTTTCTGCATAGCCCTTGATGGCGGTGAGCGGGGTTCTCAGCTCGTGGGACACATTGGCCACAAAATCCCGGCGGATACGCGCCAGCCGTTTCAGTTCCGTGATATCGTGAAGGACCAGGACGGCGCCCCGGGGCTTTCCGGTCCCTTCCAGAGGAACCACATGCACGTCGTAGGTTCGATCGCCTTCCATGGCGATTTCCAGGCGCACGCCGGGCCGGCCTTTCAGAACCTCGTCGCAGGCCTGCTGCAATTCCTTGTTCAGGAAGACTTCCAGAGGTTTGACCCCGGGCCGTGGCTTGGGATCTTTCTGAATACCGTGGACGGCTCGGTTGCAGGACTCAATGGTTCCATCCGGCGCCAGCAGCACCACCCCTTCCCGCATGCTCTCCAGGATGGTCTCCAGGCGGGTCTTCTGGTCCTCCAGGCGTTTCATCTGGTGCTCGATCTGTCGCCCCATTTCCTGGATGGTTTGGGCCAGAGTGTCCAGACTGGGATCCCCCAGGGGCGGGCGGCTGGTCTGATAGTCCCCGCGACCGATGTTCACGGCCATTTCCACCAGCTTCGCGATGGGCCGTTCCAGATAGGAAGAAAGGGCGTAGGCCACCACCGTCGCCGCACCCAGCGCCAGGCCCAGAATCACCCAGAGGAACCTGAACTGCCGATCCAGGCGTTCCTGGATGATGGAGGCGGGCATGGCGACGCGCAGCACTCCGGGCGGCAGATGGGGAATGTGGTCCATGGGCATGGCGGCGTAGATGAGGTCCCGGCGCAGGGTGTCGCTTCGGCGGACACTGAGACCAAACCCTTGGGAGCGTGCGGCCGCCACCTCCGGCCGTTCCCAGTGGTTGTCCATGAACCCCAGCTTGTCGTAGGGAACGTGGGAATCGGCCACGACCTTTCCGCCCTGGGCGATATAGGTGATGCGCACGCCCAGTTCCCGCCCCGCCTGGGTGCACCATGCGTCCAGGTCCGAGAGCCATTGGAAGGGTTCGTGTTCCCGAAGGCTCCAGTGGATGAAGGAAAGTTCTTTGTGGATTCTCTCCTTGGAGTCGTCAAAGACCGCCCGGCGCAGCTCCTTTTGAAAGAACACGCCCGGAACCGCCAGGCCCAGAACCAGGACCAGCCAGAAGGCGGCCAGCAGCCGCGTGCGGAAACTGATGGATTTCACTTAGGACTCCCGAAGTCGATAGCCGACGCCCCGGATGGTTTCCACCACGTCCGCGCGCCTGCCAAGTTTTTGTCTCAGTCGACGGATATGGGTGTCCACCGTTCGGGCGTAGCCGTCGAATTGATAACCCCAAACGCGGTCCAGCAGCCGGTCACGGCTCAGAACCCGTCCCTTGTTGTTCAAAAGCTCCAAAAGGAGCTTGAATTCCGTGGCCGTGAGAACCGTTTCCTCCCCATCCACCCACACACGGTGGGCTTCCAAATCCACCGTGATGCCCTCCGCTTGTAAAGGGCCCTTCTTTTCCTGCGTGTCCGAGGAGCGTCTCAGCACCGCCTGCACCCGGAGCACCAGTTCCCTGGGGCTGAAGGGCTTGACCACGTAGTCATCCGCGCCAAGCTCCAAACCCACAATGCGGTCCGCCTCTTCGCCTCGGGCTGTGAGCATGATGATGGGCACATGAGTCGTCTCCCGCTGACGCTTGATCGCCTTGCACACCTCCAACCCGTCCATGCCCGGCAGCATCAGGTCCAGGATGATGAGATCCGGCCGTTCCGCCATGGCGATCTCCAGGGCGCCGTCGCCCTCCTGGGCCATCAGTACATGGTAGTCGGCGGCCTTCAGGTGCCAGGCCACCAGATTCAGGATGTCCGGATCGTCTTCTACGATCAGTATCGTGGTCTTGCCCAATGCATGTCGCTCCTGTTCAGGGTTGTCGATGAATCCGGCAATCGCCTCCTCCGTTGAGAGGAGGGGGCACCCAGCCATCTTCATGAAAAGCATTGGACTGTCACAAACAAGTGATGGAGCGGTGACAATTGTGTGACGAAATCCTCCTAGATCCTCTTAAGCGACTGAGTTTTCATCAAATCGGCATGTGCTGTTGTCTGTAACACACTTGTCACATGTCGGTCACCGTCTGTTCACACAGCGCTCTTAGATTAGCGGTGTCGAGAAACAGACACGGCATCCCGGCAAGGAGGGAGGAAGGCGGTTTGATGAATATCGGTTTTTTCGCAGCACTGATCTTGCTCACGGCCACATCCTATCTGCTGGGGCGGAAGAAAGCGGTCCGGGTGTCGGCATACGGGCGCCTTCACTCACGCCCCAACTACTACGGCGCCTATGTGGCGCTGTGGTGTCTCCTGCCCGCCGCCTTGGTGGCTGTGCTTTGGATCGCCCTGGAACCCTGGTTGCTCACTCACCTCATCGTGCGCGAACTTCCCGAATCCTATAGCGGTCTTCCGCCGGACCGATTGGGGCTGGTCTTGAATGATATCAAGAATCTGGCCACCGGGGCCATGGTGTCGGGCGAGCCGGACGAAGCCCTGCGGGCGGCGGCGGACCACTACCGTTCCCTCAAGTCCCTGGGGAGTGCGGCGGTGGCCGTGGGGTGTCTGAGTCTGGCCGTGGCGGGGCTGGCTTGGGGGGTCCGCAAGGTGCAGCCGACCCTGAGGGCCCGCAATCAGGTGGAACGGGTGGTCCGGGCGATCCTGATCGTCTCATCCACCTTGGCCATCTTTACCACGGTGGGCATCGTCCTTTCCGTTTTGTTCGAAGCCGTGCGGTTCTTTCGGATGGTTCCCCCCTGGGAGTTCTTTTTCGGGCTGAAATGGAGTCCCCAGATCGCTATCCGGGCGGATCAAGTGGGGGCCAGCGGCGCCTTCGGCATGATCCCCGTTTTCACAGGCACACTACTCATTTCGGCCATTGCCATGGGGCTTGCGGTGCCCGTGGGCCTTTTTTCCGCCGTTTATCTGAGTGAGTATGCCTCGCGGCCGGTCCGGGCCGTGGTCAAGCCGCTTCTTGAAATCCTAGCCGGAGTTCCCACCGTGGTCTACGGGTTTTTTGCAGCTCTCACGGTGGGCCCCACCATCCGGCAAGTGGGCGAACGTCTGGGTCTGGAGGTGGCTTCGGAGAGTGCCCTGGCGGCCGGCTTGGTCATGGGCATCATGATCATTCCGTTCATTTCCTCCCTTTCCGATGATGTGATCAACGCGGTTCCCCAGGATCTTCGCGATGGGTCGCTGGCTTTGGGGGCCACCCGCGCCGAGACGATCCGTCAGGTGGTGCTCCCCGCGGCCCTTCCCGGCATCATGGGAGGAGTTCTCCTGGGCGTTTCCCGTGCCATCGGGGAGACCATGATCGTGGTGATGGCCGCCGGCCTTTCGGCCAATCTCACCATGAACCCTCTTCAGGCCGTCACAACGGTCACGGTGCAGATCGTCACGCTTCTGGTGGGCGACCAGGAGTTCGACAGTCCCAAGACGCTGGCGGCTTTTGCACTGGGGCTCGTCCTGTTCATCGTCACCTTGTGCCTCAATGTGGTCGCCTTGGTGGTGGTGAGAAGATACCGGGAACAGTACGAATAGGCGGCCGCAAAAGGTCGGGACGAACAACGGACAGCCAATTACGGATTACGAATCACGGATAACGGATAACGAAAATGGCAGAGGATAGGCGTTTGGAAAGAGACGGCGGCATTGCCGCCGCTGTTCAAAGGACACTTGCCAGGCGATACCGTGCGGAAAGGCGATTCCGTCTCTTCGGGATGATCGCCGTGGCCGTGGGACTCCTTTTTCTCGCCGTCCTATTCACGGCCATCGTGTCCAAAGGTTATACGGCGTTCCAGCAAACCTACGTCCTTCTGGACGTGTATGTGGATCCCGACGTGGTGCACGTGGGCAACCTGGACTCTGCGGACTATCAGGGGCTCATCAAGACCTCGTTGCGGGAACTCTTCCCGGATGTGAAGGGACGTCGAGACAAGCGCAATCTATACAAGTTGGTAAGCTCGGGAGCCGGTGCCGTGCTTCGTCGAATGGTCCTGGAGGATACCTCGCTCATCGGCCGGAGGCTTCGGATCTGGGTGCCGGCTGATGACGATGTGGACATGGTGATCAAGGGACATGTGGACCGGACCCTGCCCGAATCGCAACGGCGCCTGGATGATCAGAGCCTGGCCTGGGTGGAGGTCCTGGAAAGACAGAACAGGCTGGAAAAGAAATGGAATTTTACTTTCTTTACGGCGGGTGATTCCCGGGAGCCGGAACTGGCCGGGATCTGGGGGGCGACCGTGGGATCTTTCTATACCTTGATGATCACCCTGCTGCTCTCCTTTCCCTTGGGGGCCGCTGCGGCCATCTACCTGGAAGAATTCGCACCGCGCAACCGATGGACCGACGTCATCGAGGTGAACATCAACAACCTGGCGGCGGTTCCTTCCATCGTGTTCGGACTGCTGGGCCTGGCGGTCTTCCTGAACTTCTTCGGCCTGCCCCGATCGTCTCCCCTGGTGGGAGGCTTGGTGCTGACCCTCATGACCCTTCCCACCATCATCATCGCCGCAAGAGCCGCCCTCCAGTCGGTGCCGCCGTCCATCCGCGACGCAGCCCTGGCGGTGGGGGCTTCCAAGATGCAGACCGTCTTTCACCATGTGTTGCCATTGGCCCTCCCTGGCATGCTGACCGGGACCATCATCGGCATGGCCCGGGCTTTGGGCGAGACGGCGCCATTGCTCATGGTCGGCATGGTGGCTTTCATCGTGGACATTCCGCGCGGTCTCACGGACGCCGCCACGGTGTTGCCGGTCCAAATCTATCTATGGGCCGACAGTCCCGAACGGGCTTTCGTGGAGAAGACATCGGCGGCCATTATCGTGCTCCTCGCTTTCCTCATTGTCATGAATGCGGCGGCGGTCTTCTTGAGAAACCGCTACGAACGGCGCTGGTAGGCCAACAAATGCCATGGAAGGAGCCTGCCTGAAAATGGTTCACTGGGCTTTTCCAACGGTTCAGTATCATCCCCGCGCTGAGCGGGCGGGGATCAACCCCGCCCCTACCAGAGGTCAATCGGTTTTTGTAGGGGTGGGCTTGATGCCCGACCGTTACGCCCGCTTCTGGAGAAAGAATCGCCCCATGGGGGGGCGAGTGATGGGCTTCCGCTTGCGCGGGAGCCAGGGTAGAGGAGTTCTGGATCACAACCCCAAGAACAAGGAGTCATGGAAATGAAGAAGGTCTTTTATCTTCTCGGTATCGCAGCTCTGATGGGTTTTTCCCTGGTGCCCGACGCATCGGCCCGCGACTACATCAGCATCGTGGGCTCGTCCACGGTCTATCCCTTCTCCACGGTGGTGGCGGAACAGTTCGGCAAAACCACCTCGTTCAAGACCCCCAAGGTGGAATCCACGGGTAGCGGTGGGGGTCTGAAGCTCTTCTGCGCCGGGGTGGGGGTGGAGCATCCCGACATCACCAACGCCTCGCGCGCCATCAAGAAGTCCGAGATTGAAATGTGCGTCCAGAACGGGGTGAAGGAGATCGTGGAAGTCAAGATCGGCTATGACGGCATCGTGCTGGCCAATTCCAAGCAGGCGCCCGCCATGAAACTTTCCCGCAGGGACATTTTCTTGGCCCTGGCCAAGGAGGTTCCCGATCCGTCGGGTGCCGAAAAAACCGTCCCCAACCCCTACAAGACGTGGAAGGACGTGAATCCCCAACTGCCCGACGTGAGGATCGAGGTCCTGGGACCGCCTCCCACCTCCGGTACCCGGGATGCTTTCCTGGAACTGGCCATGGAAGGAGGCGCCGACACCTTCGGATGGATCAAGGGCCTCAAGAAGAAGGACAAGAACCTATACAAGAGGATCGCCCACACCATCCGCGAAGACGGCGCCTATATCGATGCGGGTGAAAACGACAACCTCATCGTGCAGAAGCTGGAAGCGAACCCCAACGCCGTGGGCATCTTCGGCTTCAGCTTTCTGGATCAAAACACGGACAAGATCCAGGGGGCCCATGTGGACGGGGTGGAGCCCACCTTTGAGAACATTTCTTCTCAGAAGTACCCCCTTTCCCGCCCCCTGTTCTTCTATGTGAAGAAGGCGCACGTGGGCACCATTCCGGGCATCGAAGAATATATCGCCGAATTCACCAGCGAAAAGGCTTGGGGACCTGAAGGCTACCTGGCCGACAAGGGACTGATTCCCCTTCCGGACGAAGAGAGATCCAGGATGCGGGAAGCGGCGAGAAATCTGGAAACGCTTCCAGTGGATTAAGGGTTGATCTCATGGAGAGCTGCGGCCGGCAAGCCCTGCGGGGCACGGTTCCCCGGAGGCTTGCCTGCGGAGCCGTAATGGTTGACAATCGAGAAGGGTATGCACGCTTTTCTAGATCCATCCTTACCGTCCGGACTTCCAGTTGAAGGGAAACTGCCAGTGGCTCCTGACGATGCGCGCCATGACCATCCGCCGGCGGCCGAGACTGCCGTGACCACGGTGGGTGAAATCCATGCGGTCAATCCCCGCATGACCTGCAGGCGGGTCAATGTCTATTACGGAGACAAGCACGCCATCAAGAACGTTTCCATCGACATCGGCCGCAATGAAGTCTTGGCCATGATCGGCCCGTCGGGATGCGGAAAATCCACCTTCCTGCGGTGTCTCAACCGGATGAACGATACGATTGAGGGGTGCCGGGTGACGGGAACCATCACCCTGGACGGCCAGGATATCTACGATCCCGACCTGGACGTGGTGCTCCTTCGGGCCCAGGTGGGCATGGTCTTTCAGAAGCCCAATCCCTTTCCCAAGTCCATCTACGACAACATCGCCTACGGGCCCAAGATCCACGGCCTGGCTCAGACCCGCGCCGAGCTGGACGAGATCGTGGAAACGTCTCTCAGGAAGGCGGGACTCTGGGATGAAGTCAAGGACCGGTTGGATCATCCGGGAACGGGGCTTTCCGGCGGCCAGCAGCAGCGGTTGTGCATCGCCCGCGCCATCGCCGTGAGCCCCGAGGTGATTCTCATGGACGAGCCGTGCTCTGCACTGGATCCCATCGCCACGGCCCGCATTGAGGAGTTGATCCACGAACTGCGGGAGCAGTACACCATCGTCATCGTGACCCATTCCATGCAACAGGCGGCCCGGGTGTCTCAGCGCACTGCCTTTTTCCACCTGGGGGATCTGATCGAGGTGGGACCCACCGACAGGATCTTCACACGGCCGCGCCACCCGCTGACGGAAGATTACATAACGGGCCGGTTCGGATGATGGCGGTGTCCCAGCCATTGGGCAGTTACGCGGATTGACATCTTCCCGCCCGTAAAGCATAAGGGAGCTGGGACCCTCAAGAAGAGGTGGGAAGATGAGCGAACCGGTGAAGAAGGTCTACGTATCTCAGGACAATAGCGCGATCGTCATCTGTGAAGCGTGCGGGCGCACCAAAAAGCTTGTCAATATCCAGGAGGAACAGCCGGGAAAGAAGATACGGGTACACTGCGGGTGCGGAGCCAACTTTACCATCATCCTGGAACGACGCCGCTACTACCGGAAACAGGTCTACCTGCCGGGCTACTATGCCAAAACGTCCGTGCCCGGCGAACACCCCATGATCGTCAGAGACATTTCCTTGGGCGGATTACGATTCGAGACCGTGGAAGAGCATGATTTGAGGAAGGGGGATGTGGTGCGGGTCCGCTTTCGCCTGGACAATCCCGATCGAACGAGCATCACGCGACCGGTGATCGTGCGTTACGCGGGCCACAAGGTTGTCGGTACGGAATATTTCAAGGACGACCCCGTCGACAGAGCCCTCGGGGCTTATCTTCTCAAATGACCTGCCCGTGAAACCTGCCAGACCGTTCAGGAGCGCATCAATCCCGCGCAAGTGCCCGTCCATGACTTGCAGGAATTACGGGATCCCCGCCTTCGGGCGGATGGCGGACGGAGGTTGAGACGGAGGATCCGGCCGCTCTGGGACGAGCTCCAGGCATTTCAGCCCTGCTCCATGTCCCGGTCAGGGTTTGGGTGCGTGGCCGAAAAGAATCCGGCGCAGGTGATGGTTTTTCAGAATGTCCGGTCCCGGTCCCTGGAGGGTGATGGATCCATCCTCGATGAGGAACGCCAGGTCGGCCACCCGCAGGATTCTTCTCACGTGCTGACCGGCGATGAGCAGCGTGACGCCGCTTTTTCGGAGTTTTTGAAAGGCGCTGCAAAATCTTTGCACCACCTTGGGGCCGAGTCCCAAGAACGGATCGTCCAGCAGGAGCAGCCTGGCGCCGGCCATGAGGCCGCGGGCCAGGGTGACCATGCGCTTTTCCCCGCCGCTCAACCCCCCGGCCGGGGCTTCCATCCGCGACGTCAGCTCCGGAAAGAGACACAGCACCAACCGCAGCCGCTCCGGAATGTGCGCGCGATTGAGGTAGGCTCCCACCTCCAGGTTCTCCCGCACGGACATATCGGGGAAAACCTTCATCCCTTCGGGAACGTACACCACACCCAGGGACACCACGTCGGCCACGTCCAATGAATGGATGGGGATGTTCTGGTAGAGGATCTCGCCGCGCACGGGTCGGATGAGGCCCGCCACGGCTTTGAGGATCGTGGTCTTTCCCGCCCCGTTGGGGCCCACCATGGCTACGATCTGGTGGGGCCACACGTTGAAGGTGGCGTCGGAAACCACGGGCGTATCCTGGTAGGAGACGGCCAGATGACGCACGCTCAACAAAGGTTGGTCCGGGTCCGTGTTGTTCATGGGATCTCCCCCGATCCAGTGTGGGGATGGCGTTCCCCCAGATAGGCCGAGAGAACTTCCGGGTGATGCAGCACCTGGGCGGGCGATCCCTCTGCGATGGTTTCCCCCTGGTCCAAGGCCAGGAGCCTGTCCGAAACCCGGGCGGTCAGGTTGAGAAAGTGGTCGATCAGAAGGATCGTGGTGCCCTGGTCGCGCAGGGCCCGGACCAGGCGGGCCGCGTGGCTGACGGCCTGGGGGCTGAGTCCCGCGGCGATTTCGTCCAGCAAAAGGAGCCGGGGGGCGGTGGCCAGGGCCCGGGCCACCTCCAGGCGCCTTTGTTCCGACAGGGTGAGTTCCCTTCCCGGGGTCTCCTCCTTGCCCTCCAGGCCCACCAGGTGCAGAAGCCGGCGCGCTTCCTCTCGAGTGTTTCGGCTCCGAGGGAGTTCCTTCTTCCTTTTTCCAAACCAGATGCCGATCCGAACGTTTTCTTCGGCGGTCATTTCGGGAAAGGGGCGTGCGATCTGGAAGGTGCGGGCGATACCGGCCCAGCAGATACGATGGGCGGGCCATCCCGTGATGTCTTCTCCGCAGAAGCGGACGGATCCCGCGCTGGGCCGCACGAGGCCCGTGATGGCATTGAACAGGGTGGTCTTTCCGGCTCCGTTGGGGCCGATCAGGCTGACGATTTCGCCCTGTTCGACGGAAAGGTGGATGCCTTTGAGCACCCTCCTGCCGTTGAACTTCACGGCGAGTCCCTGGATGTCTAGGATCGGGGCGCGGGCCATGATCCGATGCCTTTCGGGAAAAAGAGAAGGATCACCATGATAACGAGCCCGTAGACGGCGGCGTGCCCCGCGGGCAGCCAGGGGTGAAGGACCAGTTGATCCACGCTGTAAAGAACCAGCGCGCCCGCCGCCGGTCCATACCAGCGGAAGCGGCCTCCCAGAATGGCAAAGACCAAGGGCATGGCGGAGATGTGCAGGTTGAAGACCAGATCAGGCTCCGTCATGCCCATCAGGTGAGCATACAGCCCGCCGCAGACTCCTGTGAGGGCGGCACTCAGGACGGTGGCGGTAAATCGGGTGGCGAAAACGTCCACGCCCAAAACCGCTGCTGCCCGTTCGTCCTCACGCACCGCCCGCAGCGCCCATCCCCAGCGGGAGTGGATGGCCAGCGCGTGAATGGCGCAGGCAACCGCCAGGAAAGTCATCAAAAAATAGTACTGGCCCATGATGTTGTGGGAAAGATCCACCGCGAATCCCGCCACGGAAATGGTGGGCAGAGGGCGGGTCCCCACCAGGCCCAAGGAGCCGAAGGTGAAGGACTCCCAATTGTCCGCAATCACCTTGGGGATTTCCACGGACGCCAGCGTGGCCAAGGCGTAGGAGGCTGCCCTGAGCCTCTGGAAGGCCACGGCCAGGACGGCTCCGTAGGCGGCGGCCGAAAGGCCCGCCACCGCCAGCGTGACGGGCACCTGGGCTCCCGAGTAGTGATCCAGCAGGGCGGCTGCGTAGGCTCCCAGGCCGAAGTAGGCGGCATGTCCCAGAGATATGAGACCGCTCAGGGCCACCAGGTTCCAGGCCACCGTCACCATGGCGAACAGGAAGGCGAATCCAAGGACCCGGCAGACCAGAAGGGTGTGCCACCCGCCCAGTGGCCACAGCCCCAAGGCCAGGAGCACGACGAGAGTCCACAGAAGATGGCGGCGAAGACCTTCCTTCTTCACAGCTCGGGTGCCGGTTTCTTTCTGGCCAACAGGCCTTCGGGTTTCCACATGAGCAGGGCGATCAGAATGCCTGCGCTCACCAACTCCCGCCAGTTGGACCCCAGCCACAGAGCGGCGGCCGATTCCAGCAGGGCCAGAAGCCAGGCGCCCGCCAGCAGGCCCCGGATACGACCCGTGCCCGCAAAGAGAGTGATCACGACAGCGATGAGCGTCGCTTCCATGCCGCCCGCCGGATGAAGATAAGCGTTCTGGCCGAACAGGGGGCCGGCTAGGCCGATCAAGGCGCCTCCCACGGCGAAGGCAATCCGGTTCATGCGCTCCACCCGGATGCCTGCAAGGCGCGCCGCTTCCCTTTCCTGGATCACGGCCCGAAGGGCCATGCCCAGGAAGGTCTTGCGCAGCATGAGATAGACCAGGGCCGTGGCCGCAAGAGAGAGGCCGATGAGCCAGAGCTGATTGCGGGTTACGATCAGATCGGCGGTCAGCCGCAGGGGTTTCCCCGAGGCGGGAATGCGCCGGTAGTCGGCGGTGAACAGGAAGAGCATGGCGTTTTGAATCACCAGTGCCAGGCCGAAGGTGAAAACGAGGGAGGAGAGCTCAAAGGGCTCGCGAATCCGCCGCACCAGGGCCAGCAGAACCTGGCCGAGACAGGCCATGGCCGCCATGCACAGCGGAAGGGTGAGCGCAAAGGGTGCCTGCCAGGCCTTGGACAGGCCGTAGGCCATGTAACCGCTCAGGACGATCAGTTCGCCGTGGGCCAGGTTGAACGTGTGGGTCACGCCGAAGATGAGCGAGAAGCCCAAAGCCACCAGGGCGTAGAAGGATCCGAGGGACAGGGTGTTGAGGAGCAGCTGGAACCACATAAGGATGGCGTCGTTCGCTCATGGGTTGGAGGCGGCGGGCGCCATGGGATAGATCCATGTCCCCTGGGCGCGCTCGGGAGGATAGACCGGCACCAGGGCCCCGTCTTGGATCTGTACCACCACCTGGCGGTAATGGAGGGGGTCGCCCTTGGTGTCGAAAGCCACCCGCTCCATGGGGAGCAGAAGGTCGATGGTGCGAAGAGCCCGGGCGATCTCCGATCCCCTGAGCGGACGACCTTCCCTAAGAACCCGGCCCACGGCGTGGAGTAGCACCCGGGCGGAGGTGTAGCCGTGCATGACCGTGGTGGTGGGTTCTTTCTTGTAGACGCGGCGGAATCGTTCGGTGAAGGCGTCCGAGGCCTCTTCCGTCCCGGGAACCGCCATGCCCGGATTCCAGGCGCTCAGCCCGAAGAGATGTTCGGCCGCCCGGCCCATTTCCTGGACGAAGGAGGGGTAGGCTACGCCCCAGGGGCCGATGTAGGCCTTGATCGGGGCTCCCAGTTCCCGGATCTGCCGCGCCAGGATGAGATGGTCCTGGAAGAAGCCCGCCACGAGGAGAACGTCCGGTGGAGATGCTTTCAACTTGAGGACAAAAGGGGAAAAATCGGGCGTTCCGGGCTGGAATTTTTCCACCAAAGGCAGGTCCGCTCCCGCCTTCTTGAGGCACTTGAACAGTTCCCGGGAAAGTTCCGTGGCTCCGGGTGTGGCCGCGTGGAGCAACGCCGCACTTCGGGCCTGCAGGGCTTCGGTCACGAACCCGCACAGGGGTTCGACCAAACCGCTCAAGTGGGAGATGCGAAAAAAGTAGGGATTGTTTCCCTCCCGGGTCAGGTGTGTCTGCAGACTCGCCGAAGCCACGTAGGGGATCTCATGGCGCAAGGCCAGCTGGCTCAGGGGGCCCACCAGTGAGTCCACATAGCCTCCCACCAGGGCCGCCACCTTCTGGCGAAGAATCAGATCCTCGGCCTGGCTGACGGCCACCTCCGGTCGGCTCTGATCGTCCCGCGTAAGAAGCGCCACCTTCCGGCCTTCGATCCCTCCCGCCTCGTTTGCCTCGTCCACGGCGGCCTGGATGCCCAGGTGGATCTCCTGCCCGTGGTTGGCCAGTTTGCCCGTCAAAGGGTTGATTTCGCCGATGCGAATTTCCGAGGCGAAGGCGGCGGATTGTCCCATGCAAAGGACCGCAAGGAGCACGAGCACGGCGGCGAGCCTGCTGGCAGGAACACCTCTCATGACGCCCTCCTCGACGCAGTGGACGGTCCGAACCATTCTTGAGACACCATACGCCATTGTGGGAACAGGCGCAAGATGCCGATCCGACCGCGGGCAGGGCCGGTCAATCCTCCACGGTGAGGGTGTAGCCCACCGGGGCGAAGGCGAAGTTGGGTCCGAACTCGGCGGAAAGCCTGGCAATGGGAGCCTGGCCCGTGCAATGGCTCACGGCCAGCACCTGCACCTGATATCGCTTGAGTTCTTCCAGGGTCCTGTCCAGTTGTTCCGATGGAGAAAATCCCAGGTGGGTGCCGCCGAGGACGGCGTAGACTCGGTCTTCCCCGGATTGGCGGGTGACGTGGTCCAGGATGTTGATGAGCCCTGCATGGGCGCAGCCCAGGATCACCACGAGCCCCTTGGGGGTTTTGAGCACCAGGGAATAGTCGTCGAGGAAGGGATCCGGGGCCCACCCGTCGCCTTCGCGCAAGACGAACTTGGGGTCTCCCGTCTCGAAGTCCGTCTTCCGGGGAACCTCTCCGGAGACGAACACGTTCGGCTCGATCTCCTGGAAGGAATCCACCCACCGGAACCGGGCCCCGCGGGTTGTCAGGTAGGCTTCTTTCCAGGGCATGCCGATGGAGACCGGCTTTTGGTCGGGCCCCACGGGCATCCATCGGAAGCGCTCCAGGAGCACATCCGGGTGAGCCACCACTTCGCAGGGGCCGTGGACTCCGAGAAAGGCCAGTAGGCCTCCCGTGTGATCGAAGTGGCCGTGGCTCAGAACCAGTTTGGCGACTGTGGAAAGGTCCTTTTTGAGGCGAAGCGAGTTGGGCACCAGGCCGAAGCCCTGTCCCGTGTCGAAAAGCAACGTGGCTGCGGGAGTTTCCACATAGGCGGCGAAGCCGTGCTCCCCGATGAGCCCGGGAACCGGTACCGTGTTTTCACACAAGACGGTCACTTTCCAACTCATGGGATTCCTCCTTCGTCCTTGGTTGCCGTCCGTTTCCCATCAAAAAGGGCGACCCGGAAGGGTCGCCCTTTTTTCTGGTTGCAACACCCGGTTCCGGGTTGAGCCGCTCGCCCGAAGCCTATTTGCGCAGCTTGCGGCGAAGCAGCTTGCCGGTGGGCGTCCTGGGCAGCGCATCCACGTATTCAATGAGACGCGGCAGCTTGTAGACGGCGATGTGTTGCTTCAAGAACTCCTTCAGTTCCTCGAAGAATGCGTCGCTTCCCTCGTAGCCGGGTTTGAGCACCACGAAGGCCTTGGTCACCTGCCCCTTTTCCGGGTCGGGCACGCCCACCACGCCGGCGTCCGCCACGGCCGGATGCTTCAGAATGGCTTCCTCCACTTCCGCAGGCCCGATGCGGTAGCCCGAGCTCTTGATCATATCGTCTTCGCGGGAAACGAAGAAGATGTTGCCGTCTTCCCGCATGTAAACCGCATCTCCCATCTGGTTCCAGCCGTTCTTGACCCCTTTCTGCTGGCTTTTGAGAAGCCGTTCGTTGTCCACGTACGGCTTCCAATACAAGGTGCCCGAGGGGCCCTTGATGATCATGGAACCCACTTCGTTGGGCTTGCAGTCGTTCCATTCGGGATCCACCACGCGGACCTGAACGCCCGGAAGGGCCTTTCCGATGGAGTTGGGGACCGGTTCGGGATTCATGGTGTTGGACGTGAGCAGATGCAGCATTTCCGTTCCGCCCAATCCTTCCCAGATGGGCTGGCCGGTGAGCTTGGTCCAGGCCTCCAGGGTTTCCGCACCCAGGGCGTCGCCGCCCGAGGTGCACAGCCGCACGGAGCTGAAATCGTACTTCTTGAAGTCGGGGAACTTCATGAGGGCGCGATAGGCGGTGGGAAGGCCGGTGAGGACCGTGATCTTGTGCTTCTCGATGAGTTCCATCATGTCCGCGGGGGCGAACTTGGGGATGAGCGAGATGGCCGCGCCGCCTTCGAAGGGGATGAGGGTGAAGGTGCCGAACCCGGCCGCAAAGGAGACCGGAGCCGCACCGCCCAGGACGTCTCCCGGCTTCAGGTTGTAGACATACTTGTTGACCAGGCGGGCTTCGATGATGATGGGACGGACGAAATGTACACAGCCCTTGGGCATCCCGGTGGTGCCGGAGGTGTAGAGGATGACGCCGATGTCGTCCGCCTTCAGCATAACGGCGTCCAGGTTCGGCGAACCCTTTTCCAACATCTCTTCGAAGACCAGATTCCCCTGCGCCTTCACCTCGTCGGGATTGCCGCCGATGACGATGACCTTGGTTCCGTATTCGAAATCGGGCTTGGCTTCTTCCACGGGACCCATGAGAGGCGCGTTGACCACGAAGAATTTCATCTCCGCGTTGTTGACCACGAAGGCCACCTCCTCCTTGGACCACAGCGGAGACGTGGGCACCGGAATGGCTCCGACCTTTTCAATGGCAAAGATGGTGACCAGGGCTTGCGGTGAGTTCACCAGGCGAATACCCACACGATCCTGGGGCTCCACACCCGCTTCCTTGAGCGCATTGCCGAACTTGTTGACCATCTGCTGGAGCTGGGCGTAGGTGAACACCTTGTCCATGAACTTGACCGCCGGATTGTCTCCCCGGCCCTCGCGCACATGCCGGTCCAGGAGATAATCGGCCAGGTTCAGTTCCATGGGGGTGTCCGCAAATTCCTCCGGCACCACGTACTCAGGCCACATCTCTTTGGGGGGTAGATAGTTTTCGGGGATCTTCGCCATGCTCATTCCTCCTTGCCGTTGCGGTTAACAAGGGCCCTTGGGTCGTAACCTGATCGCCTGCAGGGTGCGCGTCCCTCCACAGGGCGGTCCGGCAGGCAACACGTCCGGCGGGGCAAACACCGGATGGGGGCGTCGGAGCTTCCGGCGTCCCGAAGTGGGTTTACGGGCAGGTTTGTCAACGGCAGCCTCACTGGATCCCGAACCAACGGAACCAAAGGAGTGTGAGCGACAGGGGAAACGTGGAATCGTCTCAGGATGCCGGACAGTGGTTGCTGCGGCTGCTCGTTAGGTCCTGACTTGAAACGGCGTCTTTTCCAGCCAACGTCACCTCGGGTGACGATCGTCGGGCGCCCCGCAGGCGCCTTGTCAGGCTTCGGCGGACAGCACCTGGATGCCTTCCTTTTCCAGGCTGCCGATGATGTCTTCCAGTTCGCGCTTTTTCAGCCGGAAGGAGTAGATGGGTTCTTCTCCCTGGAACTGCCGGAGGTGGCAGACGCTGATGATCTCCGCGCCGCTTCTTTCCAAAAGGCGCGTGACCGATTCCAGCGACTGGCCGCGGTCCGCCAGCTTCACATCCAGTCGGCTGGAACTCTCCATGAGCCCCAGCATGGTGATGAAGGCCGACAAGATGTCCACCACCGTGATGACCCCCACCAGCCGGCCGTCGGAGACCACCGGCAGCCCGCCGATCCGCTTTTCCAGGATGAGCTTGGCGGCTTTTTCCAAGGCCTCCTCGGGGCCGATCGTGTAGGGGGAGCGCACCATGACGTCCTGCACCGTCAGCTCTTCCAACATGGAGGCAATGAGGACGCTGCGAAGATCCGCGTCCGTCACCCACCCCTCCAGGCGCCCTTCCGGATCCAACACCGGCAGATGGCGAATGGAATGGCGCTTCATCACCGCCATGGCCTCCTGGACGGAAGCCTCTTTGGTGGTGCTCACCACGCGGGTGGTCATCCAATGGCGCACAATCATGGGCGGAACCTTGCGTCGGTCGACTGAACGAGGTGCTTTCTTACGGGTGCTTTCTCACGTCGGGCTTGCAAAACGGACAGCCTGTCACGGATCTGTTTGCGTAAGGAAGCGTACGGAATGGAGCGCGAAATTGCAAGAGAAAAATTGTACATAGATGAAACGCGCCCCCGACCCGTTCGTTGACTTTGGGGTTTCCATGGCTATACTGAAAGGCTGTTTTGAAGGGAAAAAAAGCAGAAAGGACAGGGGCCTTGCGACATCCAAAATTCATCTTTATCACGGGAGGCGTGCTGTCCTCCCTGGGCAAAGGGTTGGCTGCCGCTTCCATCGGAGCGCTGATGGAAAGCCGCGGTCTGCGGGTGACGATCCAGAAGCTGGATCCCTACATCAACGTGGACCCGGGCACCATGAACCCGTTTCAGCACGGAGAGGTGTACGTCACCGACGACGGCGCCGAGACCGACCTGGATCTGGGCCACTACGAGCGCTTCACCCATGCTCGCATGAGCAAGCGGAACAACTTCACCTCCGGAAGCATCTACTATTCAGTCATCACCAAGGAACGGCGGGGGGACTACCTGGGGGGAACCGTGCAGGTGATCCCCCACGTCACGGACGAAATCAAGGCGTGCATCCGTCAGGTGGCGGACGGCGTGGATTTGGTCATCGTGGAGATCGGCGGGACCGTGGGCGACATTGAAAGCCTGCCCTTCCTGGAGGCCATCCGCCAGTTCCGCATCGATGTGGGCCGCGAAAACGCCCTCTACATCCATGTGACCCTGGTGCCCTACGTGAAGGCCGCCGGGGAGGTGAAGACCAAGCCGACTCAGCACAGCGTCAAAGAGCTGAGAAGCATCGGTATCCAGCCGGACATCCTCTTGTGCCGCACGGAACTGCCCCTGTCCAAGGACATCAAGGCCAAGATCGGCCATTTCTGCAACGTGGAGCCCGATGCGGTCATCACCGCCAAGGACGTGGACTGCATCTACGAGGTGCCGCTCTGCTTTCACGAGGAAGGCCTGGACGAGAAAATCCTAAGGATGCTCAACATCTGGACCCGGGCCCCGCACCTGGACGACTGGCGGCGGCTTATCGAACGGATGCGCCGCCCGTCCCACCAGGTCACCATCGCCATCGTGGGCAAATACATCGACCTTCGGGAATCCTACAAGAGCCTGAACGAGGCCTTGATCCACGGAGGCGTGGCCAACGACGCCCAGGTTCTCCTGGAGTTCGTGGACTCGGAGGATGTGGAGCGTTCGGGCGGCGAAGAGCTCCTGGCCAAGGCCGACGGCATCCTGGTCCCCGGCGGCTTCGGATCGCGCGGCATCGAGGGCAAGATCAAGGCCATCCGCTACGCCCGGGAAAACAAGGTGCCCTTCTTCGGCATCTGCCTGGGCATGCAGATGGCCGTGGTGGAATTCGCCCGGAACGTGGCCGGTCTGGAACGGGCCCACAGCATGGAGATCGACAAGCACACCCCCCATCCCGTCATCTACCTCATGCGCGAATGGTTCGACTACAAGAACAACCGGGTGATCCGCCGCGATGAAGAGTCGGATCTAGGCGGCACCATGCGGCTGGGGGCCTATCCCTGCATCCTGGAACCCGACAGCCGGGCCCACGAAGCCTACCGGCGGACCGAGATCTCGGAGCGGCACCGGCATCGCTACGAGTTCAACAACGATTACCGCGAGCCCCTGGCTCAGGCCGGAATGCGCTTTACCGGCCTCTCCCCGGACAAGAACCTAGTGGAGATCATCGAACTGCCGGATCATCCCTGGTTCCTGGGCTGCCAGTTTCATCCCGAATTCAAATCGCGCCCCATGGATCCCCATCCCCTTTTCACCGCCTTCATCGGCAAGTCACTGGAAAACGCCCGGGGCAGGAAGTCGGCCGAAGCCGGAGAGACGGCGGATGAGGGGGCGGCTCGATCGTAGAAAGGGAGGTCCCAATGGATACCAAAACTGCGTCTGCCAAGCCCATCACCATCGGCGGGCGGCCCTTCGGCAAGGACCGTTTCTTTGTCATCGCCGGGCCGTGCGTCCTGGAAAGCGAGGAGCTCGCCTTTTCCGTGGCGCGGACCATGCGCGACGTCTGCCGGGACCTGGGCATTCCCTACATCTTTAAGAGCTCCTACGACAAGGCCAACCGCACCTCCATCCAGTCCTTCCGAGGTCCCGGCCTGAAGGCCGGTCTGGAAGTCCTCGGAAGAATCAAGGCCGATCTGGATGTGCCCGTCCTCACCGACGTCCATTCCGTGGAGGAGGTGGGCCCCGTGGCGGCCGTGGTGGACGTGCTCCAGACCCCCGCCTTTCTGGCCCGCCAGACGGATCTGCTCGTGGCCTGCGCCCGAACGGGAAAGCCCGTTAACATCAAGAAAGCCCAGTTCCTGGCTCCGTGGGACATGCAGCAGGTGGTGGCCAAGGCGGAAAGCGCCGGCAACACCCGGATCCTGGTGACGGAGCGCGGCAGCTGCTTCGGCTACAACAACCTGGTGGTGGACATGCGATCGGTGGCCCTGCTGAGCCGCGGGCCCTACCCGGTGGTCTTCGACGCCACCCACAGCGTACAGCTTCCGGGGGGGCAGGGGATTTCCTCGGGCGGGCAGAGGGATTTCGTGGAGCCTTTGGCCCGGGCGGCCGTGGCCGCAGGAGCCGACGGGGTCTTCATGGAGGTCCACGAAGATCCGGACCAGGCCTTGTGTGACGGGCCCAATTCCCTGCGCCTGAAGGATGTGCCGGCTGTTCTCGAGGCCCTTTTGGGCATCTATCACGTGACGAGAAGACACGCGCCGGTTGCGCGCTGAGGGAGCGAGGTTTTCATGCGACTGAAAACACCCTTGGTGGAGGTGAGTGAAGAGGTTCGTCGGCGGATTCTTCCCCTGCGGCTGCTCATCTTCGACGTGGACGGCGTGCTCACCGACGGGGGCATCACCTACCACGACGACGGTTCCGAATCCAAGACCTTCGACGTGAAGGACGGACACGGGATCAAGCTGCTGCAGCGAACGGGCCTTGAGGTGGCTCTCATTTCGGGCCGCTATTGCGCTTCCGTGGAGCATCGGGCCAAGGGGTTGGGCATCGAAAAGGCCTACCAGGGGATCCACCGCAAGGTGGAGGCCTACGAGCGGATCAAGGCCGATACGGGCCTTCAGGACCACCAGATCGGCTTCGTGGGCGACGACCTCATCGACATCCCCGTCATGCGTCTGGTGGGTTTTGCGGCCTGCGTGGCCGATGCGAGCCCCCATGTGAAGCCCTATGCTCATTACGTGACGCAGGCACCCGGCGGAAAGGGCGCCGCCCGGGAGATCTGCGAACTGATCCTCCAGATCCAGGGACGCTGGGAAGGTATTACGGCTCGCTATTTCGACGAAGAATGAGACCTTCCGCCAGGCGGCGACGGATGTGGGCGAAGAATCCCCGGTAGGTTTGCAGGCCGCGGGGGATTTTGAGGAATTCCTCTCCCAGCGACCGATGACGGTCGAAGACCCGGAAGAAAAGGCCGGGAAACCCATAGGCCCCCAGGGCGAAAAGCCTCGCATAGATCAGGTTGTCGCCCAACGCGTCCCGGCACCGTCGCCGGTATTCCCCCGCCAGGGAATGCGTCACGGCGCCTGTGGCGGCATCGCTCAAGGTCTCGGCGGCGATCTGGCCGGATCGGACCGCGTAGGCGATGCCTTCTCCCGAAAACGCCTCGGCGAATCCCCCCGCATCCCCTGCGATCAGGATTCGGTCGCTTCCCAAACGACGCGCGATGCCCGAGCACGGGATGGGACAACCGCGATAGGCGGGAAGCGGACGGATCCCCAGCCTCCCCACGAATTCCCGGAAGAGTCGAACCGGCCTTCGAGCCGCACCGGCCAGGCCGCCCACGCCCACGGAGGCGGCGTTCTTCAAGGGAAAGACCCAGCCGTATCCCCCCGGGCAGGCATCGAAATAGAATTCCAGGACGGGAGCCGGATCTCTTCCGGTTCCGCGTTCCCTCCATTCCGGCGCCGCTTCCCCCACCACGGTCAGCCAGTGGGTCGTCGCTTTCCGGCGGCCGTCCGTCAGGGCCGCGGCCGGCGGCCGCCCGGATGCCCCGTGGGCCAGGATGGCGTAGCGGGCCTGGTAGCTGCCCTTGTCCGTTTGCACCGTGACCAAGGATCCCGATTCCCGGCAGGCCAGCACCCGCTCCCCCTGCCGGCATTCCGCACCGGCCTCCAGTGCCTTTTCCAGAAGCAGCTGATCGAAGGCGCTCCGTCGAACCAGCACGCAGATGGGTTGGGGGGATTCCACCCGGATCTCCAGTCTGCCATGGACGGCCCGCACTCCGGAGATGGTTCTTTCGATGAGGTGCGGCGGCAGCGGGAAGTCCAGATGGGAAAGTCCTTGAACGGAAAGGGCCCCGCCGCAGGGCTTGGGCCTGGGAAAGATCTCCTTTTCCAGAACGAGCGTCCGAAGTCCCTTTTGCGCGGCCCGCCGGGCGGCGGAAGCACCGGCGGGTCCGGCTCCGACGATGATGCAGTCCAGCATGGCTCCCGCGTTCGATCGAAGTTGGGCGGAGGTGTACGGCTGCCGGGAGCTTGTCCGAGAATGCCGCGAGTGAGCGCCCTTCTCGTAGCGCAGCCCTTTAGGGCTGCGGAAGAACCCCCGAACGTTGGATAGGCCATCGCATATTTCCTGTCACTTCATGAAGTTGCGATGGACCTTTCCGCGGGGCTGGAGCCCCGCGGCTACGAGGAGAACAAAAATTTACCGGCCTTGTAGGCTGTAGAACCATTCCCGGACAGGCTCTAGAAGGTGATCACTTTGCAGTTGGGGTCCCCGATCATGTTCACCAGGACCGGGGCCCCGGAAATCTGGGCGCCCTCGATCAGGTCGTCCGGGGAAATGAGCCGTTTGTCCGCGCAGGCCTTGCACACGTGGATGGGGGTCTTCTTGGCCACCAGGATGTCCAGAAGATCCTTCATGTGTTCTCCCGTGGACGAACGGATCCCTTCCGCCATGCCCAGTTGGGCCCAGTGGATGGCGTCGTCGATGAGGAAGACCTCCACCTGGTGACCCGCTTCCACGGTCAGGGCGGCGAACTGGAAGGCCCGCGTTGCGCCTCCCGACTTCTCGAATCCTTTGGAGATGACAAAACAGATCTTCTGTGCCATGGACGCCTCCTTCCGTGATCCGTAATCCGTGGTTGGGGGGATTTCACGGAGGCGGCGGAGCCGTCCCGGCGCCTCCGTGAGGCGGTCCTACCCGTTTGTTCTTTTAGAGTGGATGGGCGGGGAGGAGTCAAGGGCTTTCCGGCATCCTTCTTTACACCCGGAAAGAGCGCGTGTTAGATTCCCAGTGAAACGGGTGGAAATACCTTGAAAACAGGAACGACTCATGGAACGAAGCCGACGCCCTACCCTGTGGCTCTTGGCGGCGGCCGCGGCTGTCGTTGTCGGCATTTTCATCTACGGCACGGCCCGCATGGGCGGACCGGGTGCCCCCGGAGAGCGACAAACCGAGGTGGCCGGTGACTCCCAGATGCGCCTGACCGACATGGAGTATACGGAGGTGCAGGAGGGCCGTGAGGTGTGGCGGCTGAAGGCCCGGGAGGCGGAATACTTCGACGAGTCGAAGAAAACCCACCTGCAGGGGGTGCATGTGGAGCTCTATCTGGAAGACGGCCGCACGGTGGTCTTGGAAAGCCGGGAAGGGGAGCTCCACGCCGGCACCAAGGACATCGAACTGTGGGGAGACGTGCGGGCGGTGGTGCCGCAAGGCTATGACCTCCGAACGGAACGGGCCTTCTACCGACACGCCACCCGGCAGGTTGTCTCGGATACACCCGTGCACGCCACGGGACCTCTCGTGGAACTGGAGGGGGCCCGGTGGCGCTACGATGCGCTGGAACGGAAAGCCTATGTGGACGGCGGAGTGCGGGCGGTGGTGAAACAGGTCCGGTAACCTGTCTTGAGGAACGATCCTGATGGTGGTCGCGGATCCGGAGAAAACATGAGGCAAACTCTATTCGGTGAAAGGCGATCGCCCGGAATCCGGGCCGGGCGTTTGCTGGAGGGATCCCGGAGGTGGTGCGGGCTTTTGGCGCTCTGCCTGGTCCTGGCCGTGGCGGCTTCCGGGCAGGGGGAGGATCAGAACCCCCCCATGGGGCCGGCCGGTGAAGAGCCCATTCACATTGCCAGTGATCGCATGGTGGCGGATCAGCAGGCCCGCACGGTCGTCTTTGAAGGGCATGTGACGGTGCAGCAGGGAGACCTGACCATCACGGGGCACAGGATGACCGTCTATGCCTCCGAAGGCGGGGACGTGTCCGGCGACGCCATGATGGAGAAGATCGAACGCATCGAGGTCCTGGGGGATGTGAGGATTTCCCAGCAGGGACGGGTGGCCACCGCGGACAAGGCGGTTCTCTATAACCGCGAGGAAAAGGTGGTGCTTCTGGGTAACCCCACGCTGGTCCAGGGAAAGGACCGGGTGCGCGGGAAACAGATCACCCTCTACCTGCGCGATCAGAGAAGTGTGGTGGAAGGCGGGGTCGATGCCCCGGTGCAGGCCGTCTTTCACCCCAAGAAAGGTTCGGACAAGCCCTGATGGAGGCGGTCGGCAAGAGTCTGCGAACGGAGAACCTGGTCAAGCGCTACGGTGGCCGCACGGTGGTGGACCACGTGAGCCTGGAGGTGTTCCAAGGGCAGGTGGTGGGGCTTCTGGGGCCCAACGGCGCCGGGAAATCCACCACGTTCTACAGCGTGATCGGGATCATCCGGCCGGACGAGGGGGCGGTCTGGCTCGATGGCGAAAACATCGTGAACGCCCCCATGTACCTGCGGGCGCGAAAGGGGATCACCTACCTGCCCCAGGAGCCGTCCATCTTTCGCAAGTTGACCGTGGAGGAGAACATCCTGGCGATCCTGGAGACCCTCAAGATCGGCCCCCAGGAACGGAGGGCGCGGCTCCAGGAGCTTCTGGAAGACCTCAACATCGCGCATCTGGCCAAGAGCCGAGCGGACAGACTCTCGGGCGGGGAACGACGGCGTTTGGAAATCAGCCGCGCCCTGGTGACCCAACCCAGCTTCATCCTGCTGGACGAGCCCTTTGCGGGGATCGATCCCATCGCGGTCATCGAAATCCAGGGACTCATCGCCTCCCTGCGGGAACGGGGTATCGGGGTTCTCATCTCCGACCACAACGTCCGGGAGACCCTCAAGGTGTGCGACCGAGCCTACATCATGCACCAAGGGCGCATCCTGGAAGAAGGGCCGCCCGACCTCATCGCCCGAAGCGAGCTTGCCCGGCGCACCTATCTTGGGCAGGAATTTAGTCTTTAGGGACGGGACCAAGCCATGGCACTGGAACTCAAACAACACATGAAGCTCTCCCAGCAACTGATCATCACGCCTCAGTTGCAGCAGGCCATCAAACTCTTGCAGCTTTCCCGGTTGGAACTGCTGGAGACCATCCAGCAGGAACTGGAATCCAATCCGGTGCTGGAAGAGACCGTTGACGAGGTGGGCAACAAAGAGGAGGTGGAGCCGGAAGCGCCGGCCGTTGAGGAACGCTTCGAGGAGGTGGAGATCACCGAGAAGGTTCGCGACGACTTCGACTGGGAAAGCTTTCTGGAAGACTACAGCACCTATTCCCCCATGCCCGTGGAAAGGGATCCCAACCAGGAACAACCTTCCTTCGAGCAGCGCCTGACCCGACGCCCCTCCCTGGAGGACCACCTGATGTGGCAGTTGTGCCTGTCCGATCTTTCGGAGCAGGACAAGGAAATCGCCGCCATGATCATCGGCAACCTGAACGACGACGGTTACCTGGTGAGCCCCACGGCGGAGATCGCCGAGCTGAGCGGGGTGACCGTCCAGGACGTGGAAAGGGTCCTGGAGAAGGTGCAGGGATTCGACCCGCCGGGCGTGGCCGCCCGCGATCTCAGGGAATGCCTGCTGATCCAGGCCAGAAGCCTGGATGTGCCCAACGGGCTGGTGGTGACCATCATCGACAAGTACCTGCACTACCTGGAGAACAAAAATTACCAGGGGCTCGTCAAGGTGCTCAAGCGCCCCAAGAGCGAGGTGCAGGCGGCCGTGGAGGTGATCCTGAGCCTGGACCCCAAGCCCGGGCGCGCCTACAGCGAAGAAGAAGTCCAGTATGTGAGCCCCGACATCTTCGTGGTGAAGGTGGACGACGAGTTTGTGGTGGTGCTGAACGAGGACGGCATGCCGAAGCTCCGCGTCAACCCCTACTATCGGGAGGCGTTGCGGAGCGATTCCACGGTCTCCGAGGAGGCCAAGGATTACATCCAGGGCAAGCTGCGTTCGGCGGCCTGGCTTATCAAGAGCATTCACCAGCGCCAGCGCACTCTCTACAAAGTGGCGCAGAGCATCGTCAACTTCCAGCGCGACTTCCTGGAAAAGGGCATCGCCCATCTCAAGCCCATGGTCCTGCGGGACGTGGCCGAAGACGTGGGCATGCACGAGTCCACCATCAGCCGAGTCACCACCAACAAGTATATGCATACGCCCCAGGGTATTTTTGAGTTGAAATATTTCTTCAACAGCTCCATAAATAGTGTTGTTGGGGAAGCTGTGGCTTCGGAGAGTGTCAAGGAACGCATCCGTCAGCTCATCAAAGAGGAGGACCCAGCCAAGCCCTACAGCGACAAGGATCTGGTCGATCTTCTCAAGAAGGAAAACATCAAGATCGCTCGCAGGACGGTGGCCAAGTACCGGGAGATGATGGGCATTCTGCCGTCCCACAAGAGAAAGCAAGTGCTCTGGGGTTCCTGAGGTCTTTGAGACGGAACCCTATGATTTTTTGGGAAGAAGGAGCGAGCCTATGCAGATCAATGTAACTTTCCGCCACACGGAACCCTCCGAAGCGGTGAAGACGTATGCTGAGGAAAAGCTTTCCAGGCTTAAAAAGTATATGGATGAGCCGATTGAAGCCAATATCGTTTTGCAGGTAGAGAAATTCAGGCATATTGCTGAAGTGAGCCTGGATTCAAACGGTATGCGGGTGAATGCCACGGAAGAAACACATGATATGTATTCGGCCATCGATATGGTCGTGGACAAACTGGAATCGCAGATCAAGAAGCAAAAAGAGAAACAGAGAAACCGCAAGCCTTCCAACTCGGAAAGAAACCAGCAGTTGATGATGAACATTCTGGAGTGGCCCGCCGAAGAGACCGGCGAGCCCCGGGTGGTGACCACCCGCCAGATCTTCGCCAAGCCCATGGACGTGGACGAGGCGGTGATGCAGCTCAACCTGTCCAACGGCGACTTTCTTGTTTTCACCAACCGCGCGAGCAATGCGGTGAACGTATTGTACCGGCGAAAGGACGGCAATTACGGCCTGATCGAGCCGGTTCAATAAAGGGGTTTCGGGGACCGGAAGGCGGAGTCGAGGGGTGAGGAGGACCTGAAAGGATTGATGAAGATCTTGGACATACTACCGAAAGAGTCGATCATTCCCGAGCTGGAAGCGAAGACGAAGCGCGAGGTGCTGGAGGAGCTCACGGACGCCCTGCTGAAGTGCAAACCCCATCTGGATCGGCATCGATTGCTGGAGGTCCTTTTGGAAAGAGAGCGGCTGGGCAGCACGGGCATCGGAGACGGTATCGCCATCCCCCACGGCAAGATCGAAGACCTGGATCAACTGGTCGTGTCTTTCGGGCGCTCGAGCGGCGGTATCGATTTCGAGTCCATGGACGGCAAGCCGGCCCACCTTTTCTTCCTCCTGGTGGCCCCGGAAAATTGCGCGGGCATTCACCTGCGGGCCCTGGCCAAGATTGCGCGCCTGCTGAAAAACAGCGCCGTGCGCAAACGCCTGGGCTCGGCCGCTTCCCGCGACGAGATCTATGCCATCATTCAACAGGAAGACGACGAGTTCTGATCGGGCGGGAGCGGCCGGGAGCGAGTCCGCAAACGTTACGGATGGCCGTGGTTCTCGTAACGCAGCCCTTTAGGGCTGCGGAGGATCCACCGACCGTTGGATAGGCCGTCGGGACTCGGCACCCCATGGGGTTACGATCACCTTTTCCGCGGGGCTGAAGCCCCGTGGCTGCGAAAAACGGAGATTTCCCGGGCCTTTGCGTTGGGGAACCGTTCTCGGACAAGCTCCTGGGCCTAGCGTGTTTCCGCGGGAGTGTGAGGGCTCCGGAACCGTCGCTTTTGCAGCCCCGAAGGTTTGCGGCTACCCTTAGAGGCGGAAGTTCTCGCCGGATGGTGGCCGAAACCAGTTCTCGGAAATACTCCTGGGTTCTTATCGGAAGGGGAGTTGGGGGATGCCCCGGCTCCCTTTTTTTCTGCGGGGGAGGAGTCATGACGGAAAGCCGCATCCATCTGGTGATCGTGACCGGACTTTCGGGATCGGGAAAGAGTACCGCCATCAAGGCTTTCGAGGACATCGGCTACTTTTGTATCGACAACCTGCCCGCTCCCCTGCTGCCCCCTTTTCTTGCCTTGTGCGAAGAGGACAAGCCGGAGCTCCGGCGCGTGGCCCTGGGGATCGATATCCGGGGTCGAAGTTTTCTTCCGGACACCGAGCGGTTTTTCGAGAGTTTGGAGGAATCGGGCTACTACCCGGAGGTACTCTTCTTCGAGGCGAGCACGGAGGTGCTCCAGCGCCGCTACAGCCAGACCCGGCGTCTGCATCCCATGGCCGACGAGTCCCAGCGGCTGGTGGCCGCCATCGAGCGGGAGCGCCGGGAGCTGCAGGGGCTCCGGTCCCGGGCCTCCCGCGTTGTGGACACCAGCGACTTTTCCGTGCATCAGCTGAAGGCCTTCATCACCCGCACCTACTCCCTGGTGAGTGAAAGGGAGCAGCTGAGTGTGCAGATCCTTTCCTTCGGCTTCAAGTACGGGCTTCCCTTCGAGGCGGACCTGGTGATGGATGTGCGCTTCCTGCCCAACCCGTACTTCGTGGAGACCCTGCGGCCGCTGGACGGCTGTTCGGCGCCGGTCCGGGACTGGGTGCTGGGCTGGCCGCAGGCCGTGGAGTTCGTGGAGGACTACACAGGCCTCCTGAAAAAGCTTCTGCCCCAGTACATCCGGGAGGGCAAACGCTATCTCACCATCGCCGTGGGCTGCACCGGCGGCAAACACCGATCGGTGGTGGTGGCCGAGCAGGTGGCTGACAAGCTCCGTGCCGCCGGTTATTATATTGTGTTGTTTCATCGCGACATTCATCTGGATTGATTTCCGACAACCCGCAACCCCTTGCGAAGGATGCCATGGAAGCGCCTTCGAGCAATGCCAAGATCGGGCTGGTGGTGGCGTGCCATTGCGCAGTGGCCCAGGAGATGGTGCGGGCGGTGGAACTCATCCTGGGCCCCCAGGAAGGGGTGCGCGCCGTCTCCATGAACCCCGACACGCCGCTGGAAACGATGGTGCGCGAATTGACCGAGGCCGTGGCCCAGGTGGAGCGGGGGCGCGGCGTGATCGTGGCCACCGATCTTTTCGGCGGAACCCCGACCAACGTGGCCTTGGCCTTGGCGGGGCGAAACGTGGAGGTGGTGAGCGGGGTGAATCTTCCTATGCTCATCAAGTTCGCCGAATGTCGGGTGTCCATGACCCTGGCGGAGGCCGCCCGGGCCATGAAGGACTACGGCCGCCATCACATCTCGGTGGCGGGGGAGATCATGACGGTCGGGGCGGGCGACAGGAGCCATGAAGGATCTTCCTCCCATCCGGATTAGTCCCATGCGGAGGGAAGACCTTCCGGGGATCATGGAGATCGAGCGGGCCAGTCACGTGGACCCGTGGCGGGAGTCCTTCTTCCTGGAGGAGTTGGACCGGCCCCAGTCGCGGACCTTGGTGGCCCGCAACGGCTCCGGCATGCCCCGGGTGTTGGGCTACATCTGCTGCTGGCTGGTGGCCGACGAGGTGCAGATCTTCAACGTGGCGGTCCATCCGGCCTACAGGCGCCGGGGGCTGGGCCGCCGGCTCCTGCTGGAGGCCCTGGGGGCGGCGTGCCGGGAACGGGCCCGGACCGCCCTGCTGGAGGTCCGAAGGAGCAATCGGGCGGCCCAAAACCTGTACACGAGCCTGGGCTTTCGACCCACGGGCCTCCGGCCCGACTACTACGAAGGGGTTCGGGAGCCGGCCGTATTGATGGAACTGGAAATGGACCGCCCGTGGCGTTCCCGATGGCTGGCGGTCGAGGAGGAACGGTGAGCAACGTGAGGATTCATCAGGCTCCGGCCTTCAAAGAGGTGCCCTCGGACGCGTGGGCCAAGAACATGAGCCTGACCAACGTGCCGGTGGTGGTGGATCCCGGCCACGAAGTGCTGGTGGAGGCGGTCCGGGGCTATGCGGGCAAGGAAAAACAGGCCCGGGAACTTCTGGTGGAATACCACCACAAGTACCGCAACTGGGGCTACGTGCTGGAAGAGGCCTGGCGGTATGCCACGGGCAATTTGAGACTCTACAAGGATTTCTCCCGTAGCGGAGAGGTGGTCTTCCTCATCTGCCGGATCTTTCTGGAAGCCCTGGGCGAATCCGGAAACGGCCGGACCCGGGCCGCGGCGGCGGACCACCTGATCGCCTTCTGGCTGAAGCTGGTGGAAGAGGCGCCGGAGCTGTGCCGGGAGGCCTCCCTGGAAGGATCTCCCGTGATGGAAAACCTGGGAGACCTGGAAGCCAGGCGGTCCGACGGAGCCATCCTGCGCTGGTGCCTGGAGTGCCTGCGGACGCTTCCGCCGGAGCCCTTTTCCACCCTGGTGCGCTCCTACTACCAGCCCAAGAAGCTGATCCAGCGCCTCCTTTCCCTCTGGAAGGCCTCGGATTCCTTTGCGGAGGCCCGGGGGCTCCTGGAGCGGCTTCTGGTGGAGACCCACACCCATTGGCTCCATCACGAGGATCCCCTGGAATGGCTCCGGCGCCAGACGGACGGCGCGTGGGATCCTTCACCCAAAGAGGATCTGTTCGCTCCGCTCCGGCGCCGGGATCACGAGGCGTTCCTGGAACGGGTGCAGGCTCTCTCTTGCCTGGAGGATCATCGGGCCGCTCTGGAAGGGCTGTGCGCCATCCCGGACTTTCGGGAAGTGGTCCTCGCCTATCAGAAATTGCCGGACCGCGTGGCGGCGGCCTGCCCCGACGACACCGCGGGCCACGTGAGCATGCTGCTGCGGCTCCGCATCATGGAAACCAAGGGGCTGGAGGCTATCCACGAAGAGACCCTTCGGGCCATCAATTTCGACCTGGGACGTTGGATCCGGGAAGAAAGGGACGAGACGCTCCGGTCCCGCCTGCACCGGCTCCTGTCCGTTCTCAAGGGATGCCTGGAAAACTACCCCGAGGCGGCCCTGCAGTGCGTGCGCACCATCGGTCTGGAGATCCTGGCCACGGACGATGCGGACCTGATCGAATTCTTCCTGAGGCGGGTGATCCGCCTGGGCTTTCAGACGCCCAATCTGCGGGGGGTGACCCAGCACTGGCAGGTCCAGGTCAATCCGGCCCATCTCTTGAATGTGCGCGTCTGGTTGGATCTCATCAAGAAAAGCCCCAAAAGGACCAAGAGCCTGCTGTCCGCCCTCATCGTCAATCTTTTTCTGGGCGGCATCTACGTGCGGGACACGGACCTGTTCCAGAAGGACGTGAGCCGGCTCCTACACGCTCCCATCGGGCCCATCTACAACCTGGTCAAGCAGCTGACCAAGCTCTTTCCGGTCTATTTCAACGAAATCGGGGCCGAAGGGACGCTCCGGGCCGTCTCCACGGACGTGGACGAGATCACCGGGCGCGCCGACCCCCTCATCCATTTCCTGAGAAAGCAGAGCCACGTGGAGAGCAACAACCTGATCGTGCTCTTCATCGAGGCCATCTTCCGGTTCTGGCTCAGCCTGGACAAGAAGCCGCTTCAAAAGTTCGTGCCGCCGGAAGTGTACCGGGAAGTGAGCGAATCGGGACCCTACGTGGACGAGATGCACCGGATCTTCCGGCATCTTTTTGCCGACACCCGCATCAACCACGTGAAGGACCTGCTGGATGTTTCCGAAGAGGAGCTGGAGGCCAGGCTGGGGGAGATCCCCGATGTGTCGCCGAGGGAGCGGCAGCGGGCGTTCCTGGTCATCCGCTTCTACCAGCTGCTCCACGAAAAGTATGCGCTGAGCTTCAAGGACATCCACATCCACCTGAGGCGCGCGGCGCAGCTGGGCCTGCCGGATCCCGAGCCCCTGTTGCACGTTCTGGATTCGGGGGACAACGTGACCAAGCTGGAAGCCATCCTGGACTACCTCATGGCCCTCAAGGAGATCCTCCTGGCCCCGGAGGAACTCTCCTGCGTGGAAAACATCTACCACAAGCGCCACATCGCCGTGGACATCCCGTCCATGTACGGGTCGTACAGCGAAAGGAAATTCGATGCCCTGGGGCTCACCTTCCGCCTGGAAAACCTGGCGAACGTCCTGTTCGAAGATCTGATCCTGTCCTTCAACTTGAGTTTCATCACCCGGGCCACCTTCTTTGAGATCGGCCGGGTGCTGCCCCTTTTCATGAAGGCCCTGGCCATCGACGGAATCACCTCCAGGCGGCTGGAACGGCAGGAGGATCTCTTTCGCTGCGCCCTGGAGATCCGCCGTTTTTCCCATTCCCAGTACATGGACATCTTCCGGGGGTTTTCCGAGGCCATCAAGCAGATCATCCAGAGCTACTACAACTCGGTGCACGAAGAGACCCTGGAGCTGATCATCCGGCAGCTCAGCCAGACCGGAGATCTACTGCCCCGCTACCGGCGCCAACTGCACGGAGAAAAGCTCTCCGAACAGGTCCAGCGCATTTCGGAAAGCTTCCTCCGGGACCTGGTGGCCCGCACCTTCGGCCTCCAATACTTCGACCACTTCATCTCCAGCATCCTCACCACGCTCTCCACGCAAAAGGAGGAGCTGAGCACGGAGAAACTGGACCTGCTCCTGAGCTACGACCCGGAAAAGACCATCTCGCTCATCTACGATCCCAAGCCCGGCACCTACGATCTGATCCACCTGGGCAACAAGGGCTACAACCTCACCCAACTCCACGGCCTGGGCATCCGCGTGCCGCCGGGATTCGTCATCACCACCGAGTACTTCCGCTGCCGCGACGTGATCGAATCGTTTCCCCAGTCCCGGGAGGACTTCAAACAGCGGGTGCTGGCGCATATCCGAAAGCTGGAGGAAAAGAGCGGACGCGAGTTCGGCGATCCCCACCGGCCGCTGCTCCTTTCGGTGAGGAGCGGATCGGCCGTGTCCATGCCCGGCATGATGAACACGTTTCTCAACGTGGGCATCAACGAAAGGATCGTGGAGGGGCTCATCGAGGAGACCGGGGAGGCATGGTTCGCCTGGGACAACTACCGACGATTTCTCCAGTCCTGGGGCATGTCCTTCGGGCTGGAACGCGACCAGTTTGACGCCATCATGGCCGCCTTCAAGAAGCGCTACGGGCGCAAGGTCAAGAGGGAATTTGCGCCCGAGGAGATCCGGGAGCTGGCCCGCGCCTACCGGGAGACCCTGGAGCGCTACGAGATCGACATCTCCGACGACCCGGAGGTACAGCTCTTCACGGCCATACGGCAGGTGATGGAGTCGTGGTTCTTTCCCAAGGCCGTGACCTACCGGCAGATCATGGGCCTTTCGGAAAACTGGGGGACGGCTGTGACCATCCAGACCATGGTCTTCGGAAACCTGGACACCCGTTCGGGCGCCGGAGTGATGTTCACCCACAACCCATGGACGTCGGAAGAAGAGATCGACCCCCAGGGCGACTTCACCCTGGGCAACCAGGGAGAAGACGTGGTGGGGGGCCTGGTCAAGACTCTGCCCCTTTCGGAAAAGCAGCGGCTGCGGGAGGGCGAGCGCAAGGAGCACAGCCTGGAGTCCCTCTTTCCCCGCGTGTACCAGCGGCTGGTGGACATTGCCAGGGAACTCATCTACAAGCAGCAGTGGGGCCCCCAGGAGATTGAATTCACCTTCCAGGGCGATCACGAGGACGGCATCTACATCCTGCAATCGCGCAACATGGCGCCTCGCGGCCGAAAACGGTTCCCGGTCTTCAAGCCCACGCCGGCCCTCAAGGAAAGCTACCTGGCCAGCGGCATCGGCGTGAGCGGAGGGGCTTTGTGCGGCCGGGCCGCCTTCGAGCTGAGCGACATCATCCGGTTGCGAAAGGACCATCCGGGCGAGCCCATCATCCTCATCCGATCCGATACGGTCCCCGACGACATCCACGAGATCTCCATCGCCGACGGCATCCTGACCGGCAAGGGCGGGGCCACGTCCCACGCGGCCATCGTGGCCCATCGGCTGGGAAAGACCTGCGTGGTGGGCTGCTCCAAGATGCGCGTGTGGGAAAAGGACCGGCGGTGTCTCATCAACGGCCGTTTCATCCGCACGGGGGACGAGATCGGCATCGACGGTCACAGCGGCGCCATCTACGCAGGGCACCACGAAACGGAGCAACTGGACATGGATTGAGGGCGGGGGCGGAGTCGCCCCGGGCTTCTCGTCGCAACAGACGATTTTCCGGAGGAGGTGCGTATGGGCGGAGAAGACAAGATGGTTCCCCAGAAGCTGGGCATCAACGGCTTGGGTCGAATCGCCAAGCTGAGCATCTGGCACCATGTGGAACGCCGGTACTTTTCCGAGCTGGTGGTGAACATCGGGCGCGAAGTGGGCCGAAGCCTGGAGGACATCGCCCGGTTCATCGAAAAGGACTCCACGTACGGGCGCCTGCACCACTATCTGTACGGCTGCAGGGCCCAGCGGGTGATCGAAGAGATCAGCGAGCCGGAAGGTTCCATGCGCATCAACGGCGTGAAGGTGACCTTCCTGCGTCAGCACCGCAACCCGGCCCACATCGGCTGGAAGGACCACGGCGTGGACCTGGTGGTGGACGCCACGGGCGCCTTCCTGGATCCCACGGTGCCGGCGGAGGATCCCAAGGGATCCGTGCGGGGGCATCTGGCCGCCGGAGCCAAGAAGGTGATCGTCTCCGCTCCGTTCAAGATCAAGGACAAGTCCAAGGAGACGCCCCCGGACGCGGTGACCACCGTCATGGGAATCAACGACACGGACTTCGATCCCAAGCGCCACACGATCGTTTCCAACGCGTCGTGCACCACCACGTGCCTGGCCTACATGGTGAAACCCCTGCTGGACTACTTCGGGCCCCTGCGGATCCTTTCCGCCTCCATGGCCACCGTTCACGCGGCCACCCCGTCCCAGCAGGTGCTGGACCGCTCCCCCAAGGCCAAGGCCACCGATCTTCGCAAGAACCGCTCCGTCTTCAACAACATCATCCTCACCACCACGGGCGCCGCCAAGGCCCTGGGCCTGGTGATTCCGGAAATGAAGCAGATCGGGTTCATCGCCGAATCCGTGCGGGTTCCCGTCACCACGGGATCGCTCATCATCCTGGTGGTCCTCATCCAGGATGAAAGCCTGCGAAACCCCATCAACCGGGATCTCATCAACGACATCTACCGAAAGGCCCAGGACCACTTCCCCGAAGGCTATCTGCTCTACACCGAGGAGCAAAACGTCTCCTCGGACATCATCGGCCTTCCGCGGGCGGCGGCGGTGATCGAAGGCCACGAGACCCACACCCGCACGGCCGCGGTGCGCTTCGACCTGAACCATGTACTCAACGTGTGCGCCACGCTCTCCAGCGAGGAGGGCGGATCCTTCGACGTGGACCAGGCCCTGCGCAAGGTGGATGAAACGCTGAGTTCATCCCAGAAGGAACGGATCATCCAGATTCCGGTCACCCAGGCGGTCATCTACGGCTGGTACGACAACGAGCTGGGAAGCTACACCAACATGCTGGGCGATCGGACCGTGAGCATTGCCAAGATGCTGCTGTGAATTCCCATGGAACCAAGGAGGAGATCATGTCTGTGAGAGTGGCGATCAACGGATTCGGCCGCATCGGCCGCATGGTGTTTCGAGCCAACGTGGACAGGGGTTGGCCCCTGGACGTGGCGGCGGTGAACGATCTGGGAAGTCCCAACGACCTGGCCCACCTGCTCAGGTACGACTCAGTCCACGGCCGGTGGGGCAAGGACGTCCGCGCTGAAGGGGACCGGCTCGTGGTGGACGGCCGGCCGGTCCAGTGCCTGCAGGTGGCGGATCCCGCCCAGGCGCCCTGGCGCGACCTCAAGGTGGACATCGTGC
This sequence comes from Desulfacinum infernum DSM 9756, assembly GCF_900129305.1. Lineage (GTDB taxonomy): Bacteria > Desulfobacterota > Syntrophobacteria > Syntrophobacterales > DSM-9756 > Desulfacinum > Desulfacinum infernum. Next base: position 95,712 of record NZ_FQVB01000013.1, read on the forward strand.
TGGAGACCAGCGGCCGGTTCCGGGACCGGGATTCGTGCGTCAAGCACCTGAACGCAGGAGCCCGCAAGGTGATCGTGGGCGCCCCGGGCAAGGGCTTGGACGCCACCTTCGTCATGGGAGTGAACCACGACCAGTACGATCCCCAAAACCACAACCTGGTGTCCAACGCCAGCTGCACCACCAACTGCCTGGCGCCCATCGTGCGGGTTCTTCACGACCGGTTCGGCATCGAGCACGGCCTCATGACCACCGTGCATTCTTATACCATGGATCAGCGTCTGCTGGATGCGCTCCACAAGGATCGGCGGCGCATGCGGGCGGCCGCCCTGTCCATGGTGCCCACCACCACGGGCGCGGCCGTGGCGGTGGCGGAAGTCATCCCGGAACTGAAGGGTCGGCTGGACGGCATGGCCATTCGGGTGCCCACGGCCAACGTCTCCCTGGTGGATCTGGTGTGCCGCGTGGAGACGGCCACCACGGCGGAGGCCGTGAACGCGGCCCTCAAGGAGGCGGCCGAAGGCCCCCTCAAGGGCATCCTTCAGTTTGTGGAAGAGGAACTGGTGAGCGTGGACTTCAACCACACGGCCTACTCGTCGTCGGTGGACGCCTCCCTCACCAAGGTCCTGGACGGCCACCTGGTGAAGGTCCTGAGCTGGTATGACAACGAGTTCGGCTATTCCAACCGCATGGTGGATCTGGCTGTCTTCATGGGTGAGAAGCTGGCGGGCTAGGAGCCTGCCCGAGAAACGCCCGGGAGGACCGCTTTTCCCGTAGCGCAGCCCTTCAGGGCTGCGGAGGAATCCCCGGGCGTCGGGCGGGTCATCGGGTATGGCCCGTCGCTTCTATGGACCTAAAGGGGGCGATTTTGCCATCGGGTTTCCCCATCGGCGCACGATTGGCGGGCGGGGACAAACCCCGCCCCTCCCCGGAGGTCCAAGCGCCCTTGTAGGGGCGGGCTTTACGCCCGCCCGCAGGGACCGTACCGTGAGCAAGAATCGCCCAAGTTACATGAAACGCGCCCTTGTTCCGTTCGTGCGCACGGCCTGTAGGGGCGAATAATCATTCGCCCCTACAGGGGTTTCCATTCCGAAGGTGCGTTTCATCCTTCGTTTGTTAGGTCGGATTATGATGGTTCCTTTCTCGCGAAGCTTGCCCCCGGCTTGAACGGGGAGCGGGGACCAGAATTTCCAGTAAGTTATGGACTCCCGCATGCGCGGGAGTGACGGGTGGGGGAGTTGTCGGACAAGCTCCTGGATCCCTTGTCGGGTGCTGAAGGAAACGAGTTGTCGGACGAGTCCCGGGAGGCTGCCCCAGGACGGGAGCTTCGCCATGCGGCGCCGGAAAGGAGGTGGACGCCGTGAAGACGCTGGATCACGTGGATGTGTCTGCAAAGAGGGTCTTTTTGCGGGTGGACTTCAACGTGCCGCTGGACAAGAAGGACGGCACGGTGGCGGATGATACCCGCATCCGGGCGATTCTGCCCTCCCTTCGCAAGGTCTTGGACGGTGGGGGAAAGGCCGTGCTGGCTTCCCACCTGGGACGCCCCAAGGGCCAGGTGGTGCCGGAGATGTCGCTGGCTCCGGTGGCCCGCCACCTTTCGGGAATCCTGGGAATGGACGTCCCCCTGGCTCCCGACTGCGTGGGGGGGGCGGTCCGGAAGATGGTGGACGAACTGGAACCGGGCCGGGTGTTGCTTCTGGAAAACCTTCGGTTCCACGGAGGGGAGACCAAAAACAATCCGGAATTCTCCCGCCAGCTGGCCGAGCTGACGGACGTGTACGTGAACGACGCCTTCGCCGTGAGCCATCGGGCCCACGCATCGGTGCACGGCATCACGGAATATGTGAGGGAATGCGCGGCCGGCTATCAGCTGGCCAAGGAAATCGAAACCTTCCGACAGGCCATGGAGAACCCCCAAAGGCCCCTGGCGGTGGTGATCGGCGGGGCCAAGGTGTCCACCAAGATCGGGGTGCTGGAAAACCTGATTCCCAAGGTGGATCTGCTGGTGATCGGCGGAGCCATGGCCAACACCTTCCTCAAGGCCCAGGGAAAGTCGGTGGGGGCGTCCCTGGTGGAGGACGAGTTCGTGGAGACGGCCAAAGTGCTTCTGGCCCAGGCCCGGGAACGGGGCGTGCGGGTGATCCTTCCCGTGGACGCCACGGCGGCGCCGTCCCTGGACGCCGGGGACCGGGCCCGGCAGGTTCCCGTGGACCAGGTGCCGCCGGACCTGGCCATCTTCGATGTGGGAGAGGAGACCTCGGCCCTGATCCGGCAGGCTTTGGAGCCCTGCGCCACGGTGGTCTGGAACGGGCCCCTGGGGGCCTTCGAGACGCCGCCCTTCGAACGGGCCACCTACGACCTGGCCCGTTTTCTCGCCGCCTCCCAGGCCTTCACGGTGGTGGGCGGAGGGGATTCGGCCGCTGCGGTGGCCAAGGCGGGTGTGACCGACAAGGTGGGCTACGTGTCCACGGGCGGCGGCGCCTTCCTGGAGATGCTGGAAGGAAAAGTCTTGCCGGGTATCCAGGCTCTGCAGAAGTGCTCCGAAAGGGCGTGAGCCCGGGTCTTCGCCATCCGATGGGGACGGGCCCCGCGCCCGCCCCGGCACTCCATGCTGTGCATCGAAACCGCGGGTCCGGACGGGAAAGGAAGCTGGAACCATGACGCAAAAACCCTTGATGGCGGCCAATTGGAAGATGCACCTGTCGATCCGGGAAGCGGTGAACTTCGTCGCCCGGCTGCACGAAGCCGTGGGAACCCCGGACGATCGGGAGGTGCTCATCGCGCCTCCCTTCACCCACCTGTGGGCCCTGAGAGAAGCCATGGGGGCGGCGGGCTACTCTCTGGCTGCCCAGAATTGCCACTGGGAGGAGAAGGGAGCGTTCACGGGGGAGATCTCCCTTCCCATGCTCCAGGAAGTGGGCTGCACCTACGTGATCCTGGGTCATTCGGAGCGGCGCCACATCTTCGGCGAATCGGACGAGTGGGTGGGCCTCAAGACGGCCGCGGCGTTCGCCCACGGGATGTCCCCCATCCTTTGCGTGGGCGAAAAGCTGGAAGAACGGGAAGCGGGACGGACGGAAGCGGTGCTGCTCCGCCAGTTGGAAACGGGCCTGGCCCGGGTCCCTTCGGAGCGGATCGAGAAGCTGGTCGTCGCCTACGAGCCGGTCTGGGCTATCGGCACGGGAAAAACGGCCAGTCCGGAACAGGCCCAGGAAGCGCATGCCTTCATCCGCGGTTGGCTGGCGGAGCGGTTCCAGAAAGAGATTGCAAAGAATATCCGAATATTGTATGGAGGCTCCGTCAAACCGGACAACGTGGACGCGCTCATGGCCCAGCCCGACATCGACGGGGCCCTGGTGGGCGGCGCGAGCCTGGACGTGGCCTCCTTCGGCCGCATCGTCCGATTTCAGAAGATGGGAGAAACGAACTGACATGGAAGCCGTAATCATCACCTTTCACATCATCGCCTGCCTGGCCCTGATCTTCATCGTGCTGCTCCAGACGGGCCGGGGAGCGGAAATCGGCGCCGTCTTCGGCGGCAGTTCCCAGACCCTTTTCGGAAGCACCGGAGGGACCACCTTCCTGGGAAAACTCACGACCCTGGCTGCCGTGGTCTTCATGCTCACCTGCCTGGGCCTCACCTACCTTTCGGGAAAGCCCAGCACCGAATCCGTCATGGACAAGGTTCCGGCCAAGGAAGAACCGGCCCTGCCGGAAGCCAAGCCGGTGCAGCCGGCGGCTTCGACCCAGGTGCCCGCGGCCGTTCCCGTGAAGGCGGCTCAGAGCGAGACCCCGGAAAAACCGGAAGCCGCGCCGGCGGCCCAGCAGGAGGCGGCTCCGGCTGCGTCGCAAACCCAATCGGGAGGTGACACGGCGGGAGAAAAGCCCGCCAATTAGCTCTTTACATGAACGGCGAAATGGGTATAATCCCCTTCGCTTTCAGCCACGTGCCGAAGTGGTGGAACTTGGTAGACACGCCATCTTGAGGGGGTGGTGGGGCGACCCGTGCCGGTTCGAGTCCGGCCTTCGGCACCAGAGAGGCCTTCCCGAGGCCACAATCCCGAAAGGATTGCGGCCTTTTTCTTGCCCCCGGCGCACCCTCCCTCAAGTTCACGGGAGTTTTTGCCGATACCTGCTTTCGACGGCATAAGGAGCCGAAGAGGGCATCCATCGGCTAAGGACCAGGAGGCTGTCCGGGAACTCCGCCACCCGTCACTCCCGCTCAAGCGGGAGTCCATAAATCACGGACGGCCCGTGACAACGAAGAATGAAAGGCCCCTTTGGGATGCAGGCCCCTGTAGGGGCGAATGATCATTCGCCCCTACAGGCCGAGCGCACGAACGGAACGAGGCGGCGTTTCATATAGATTTACGGGAAATTCTGGATCCCCGCTTTTCTCGTAGCGCAGCCCTTCAGGGCTGCGGTGGAATCCCCGGAGGCCGGAGGGCCCATCGGGTGTTGCCCGTCATTTGCGATGGCCCCTTTTCGCTGGGCTGAAGCCCCGCGGCTACGAAAGAAGACGGATCCCTTATCGATCAATGAAGGAGACGTGTTCTCGGACGGGCACTAGGAAAAGGAATCTTTCGGCATGCTCCCGAACACCCTGCGAGGGTCCCTGAAAAAGGAAAGCGCGGAGCGCTGGATCCTGTGGACGGCCCTGGCCGTCCTGTGGGCCTACATCGCCTACGCGGCCGGCATCTACCTGGAACTGGAGGACCAGGTTCTGGTGGGCTGGGGGCTTTTCGCCGTCCTGTGGGCGGCGGTGCGTCGGAACGGGCGGAGCGTCCCGTTTCGGATCTTCATCCTCCTCTTGAGCGCCTTTCTTTCACTGCGCTACTGGATGTTCCGCACCTTCGAGACGCTCAGCTACACCGGCCCGTGGGACTGCGTGGGCATGCTCCTCCTTTACGGCGCGGAAACCTACGGCATCGGAATCCACCTGCTGGGGCTTTTCGTCAACATCTGGCCGCTGGAAAGAAACGGGGAGCCGCCTCTTCCCGAGGATCCCTCCCAATACCCCGCGGTGGACATCCTGATTCCCACCTACGACGAGCCCGAGGAGATCATTCGCACCACGGCCGTGGCCTGTACCCTCATCGACTACCCCAAGGACAAGTTCCACGTCTACATCCTGGACGACGGCGGCACGGTGGCCCGCAGGAACGATCCGGACCCGGAGAAGGCCCGGGCCGCGCGGATCAGGCATGAACGCCTCAAGAAGCTGGCGGAAGAGATCGGCGTGCACTACATGGCCCGGGACGAGAACGGAAAAGCCAAGGCGGGCAACATCAACGCCGCCCTGCAGTGTCTCTGTTCCGCCGACGGCTTCAATGCGGAGAGGAAAAGCCTTACCTGCCTCAATGCGGACATCCGGCGATCGTGCAGCGACCTCATCCTCATCCTGGACTGCGACCACGTTCCCACCCGGGATATTCTCAAGCGCACGGTGCCCTACTTCCTCCGGGACGAGAAGCTCTTCCTGGTGCAAACCCCGCACTTTTTCATCAACCCCGGCCCCGTGGAAAAGAACCTGGGCCTCCACGGCGTTCTGCCCGGCGAAAACGTGATGTTCTATCGGCGCATCCACCCCGGGCTCGATTTCTGGAACGCGTCCTTTTTCTGCGGCTCGGCGGCGCTCTTGCGCCGATCGTTCCTGGCCGAAGTGGGCGGCATCCAGGGAGAGACCATCACGGAAGATGCGGAGACGGCCCTGGAGCTTCACCGGCGCGGGTACCGAAGCGTTTACGTGAACCAGCCCATGGTCTGCGGCCTGTCTCCGGAAACCTTCGACGCCTTCATCCTGCAGCGATCCCGCTGGGCCCAGGGCATGGTCCAGATCTTTCTTCTGAAAAACCCGCTGTTGGCCAAGGGGCTGAGCCTCCAGCAGAAGCTTTCCTATCTCAATTCCTGTCTCTTCTGGTTTTTCGGCCTGGCCCGCATCCTCTTCTTCCTGGCGCCCCTGGCCTACCTCTTTTTCGGGCTGCGGGTCTACAACGCCTCGGTGGTCCAGGTGATCGCCTACGCGCTGCCTCACCTTTTCGGCTCCGTGGCAACGGCCCACTACCTCTATGGGGACGTGCGCCACACCTTCTTTTCCGAATTCTTCGAAACCGTCCAAAGCATCTATCTGCTGCCGGCGATCCTTTCCACCTTCAAGAACCCCAGGGCCCCGCAGTTCAAGGTGACTCCCAAGGGGGGAGGGCTTGCGGCGGACGCCCCCAGCCCCCTGGGCTATCCCTTCTATGGGATGCTGGTGCTGGCCGTCCTGGGGATGGCGGCGGGCTACCTCCGCTGGGGCGCCTTTCCCCAGGAGCGCGATGTGATCCTCATCTGCCTCTTCTGGAACCTGTACAACCTGGCCATCATCCTGCTCTGTCTGGGGGCGTCCTGGGAGCTGCACCAGTGGCGCCGCCATCACCGGGTGGTGACCCATGAGCCCGCAACGGTCCGCACCGCTGACGGCCGGACGCTTCCTGCGCGCATCGCGGATCTTTCCCTGGGCGGGGTGGGCCTCCGCCTGGCGCCTTCGGACGTGGAGGGATTGAGTCCCGGCGACCTTCTCACTCTCGAGGCCCGGGACAGTTCCCAGAGGGAATACGCCCTGGCGGTCCGGATCCAGCGGATCGGCGGCTCGGGAAAGGGCTCCCGTCGGGAATGCATGGTGGGATGCCGATGGGCGGAGGACGATCTACAGGCCTTCGCCGACCGGGTGGGCTTTATCTATGGAGACAGCGAGTGATGGCGGCGCTTTTGGGAAACCGGTCCCCGGACCCGTCCGGCTCTTTGGAGCGGCTACGGACTGCTGCTGGGAGCCGGCCTTCGCCGGGCTTTTCAATATGGCGCAGGAACCTGCCGATTGTTGGCGGAACGCATGAGGAGGATGACGGGAGCGCTATGGATACGAGGATTCAAGAAAGAGGAAAAGGCTTTGTGACGGGGGCCGCCCGGGTTCTGCTCGCGGTGGTCGTGTGGCAGCTCTTGGCCCTGACGGCCTGGGCCGCTTCGGAGGTGGAACCGGTTCGGCTTCGGGTTCCCCTGCCCCAGTTGGTTCCCGTATCCGTCCACAAGCTCCAGGGGGCTTACAGCGGTTTTGACGTGAGCCTTCCCGTTCCCGAACGGTGGGACGTCCGGGAGGCCGTACTCACCTTCCCTTACGTGAACTCCACGGCCCTGCTCCGGGAAAATTCGCGGCTCGTCGTGGAACTGAACGGGCATCCCCTGGCCCAGGTGGTCCTGGATCCCCTTTCTCCTGAAGGAAGAGTTTCGGTGCGGCTGCCGGCCCGGCTTCTGACCCCCGGTTACAACGAACTGTCCTTCAAGGTGAGCCAGCATTACGCGCTGGAGTGCGAAGACCCCACCGCCCCGGAACTGTGGACCACCCTCAAGCTGGACGAAGCCGTTCTGGACTGGACCGTGTCCTTGAAGCCCGTTCCGCTTCGGCTCAGCGCCCTTCCCACCGTCGTCTTCGATCCGGCCAATCCCCGGCCGGAAAAGGTCCACATCGCCGTGGCCTCCCCGTCCGCGAAGGATGCCGAGCGGGCCGTCATGGCGGCGTCCGCGGCGGCGCTTCGGTTTTCCTACCGGCCCGTGGAGTTTTCCGTGTCCGACCGGCTGGAGCCAGGGAGGGACAACGTGCTGGTGGGAACCCCCGACTTTCTCCCCCGCATCCTGGGAGACGCCGCACCGAAGCCGGATGGCGCCTACCTGGAAGTGCGCCACATGCCGGGGCTGGACGGGAGCGAAGACGATGCCCGGGGCGGTGTGGACCCCACCCACGCTCTCATCCTGGTGAGCGGACCGGATGAGGCCGCCGTGGAAAAGGCCCTCCGGGCCCTGGCCTTCCTCTCCTTTCCCTTTCCCGACACGGCCTCCACCATCGTTCAGGAGGTGCGGCTCCCTCAGGTCGGGCCGTACGAAGCCCGCGGCATGCTCCGGCTGGACCGTACCTACACCTTTCAGGACTTGGGCTTTTCCAGCGTCACCTTTCGGGGATACCGGCCGGCGCCGTCCGTCCTCCGGTTCCGGCTGCCGTCCGACATCCTGATCAAGCCCCACAAGTACGCCGCTTTGTCCCTGCACGTGGCCTATAGCGCCGGCATGCGGGAAGATTCCGTGCTGACGCTCTTTCTCAACGGAAAGTTCTTTTCCTCCATTCCACTGAGCGAAAAGGCGGGCGCCAGCTACGAAGGCTACAGCATCAGCTTCCCCACGTACCTGCTGCGGCCCGGGGACAACGAACTGGCATTCCACGCGGTGCTCACGCCTCTGATCACAGGGCAGTGCGCCCAGGTCCAGACGCAACATCTGCTGCTCACCGTCTTCGACGACTCCACGCTCCACGTGCCCGGTATCTCCCACTGGGCGGAGCTTCCCGATCTGGGCCTCTTCTTCAAGGACGGATTCCCCTTCGCAAGAATTCCGGACGGGCGGGAAGCGGCGCTCTATCTTCCGCAGGCGGATTTCGCCGCCCTGGAGGCGGCCGTCAACCTGGTGGGGCTCATGAGCCAGAAGACGGGCTATCCGCCGGTGGGCCTCCGGGTGCGGGACGCTCTTCCCAAGGAGCCGTCGGTGAACGTGATCGCCGTGGGGTCCTTGGACGCCCTTCCCGGGGATCTTCTCCAGTCCGCCCCCTATCACCTGGTCCAGCCGGTCCGGGCTTCCTACCCGGTAGCCTCCCCGCCTCGCAGCGAATCTCCCGAAGGGGAGGGGTGGATCAACCGGTGGCTGAGGCGCGCGCTGGGCCGATTCTCCAGGCCCCAGGAATCCCCGGTGGTCCGGTTCGCCCGGGCGGATCAGACCGGAGGGCTTTCCCCGGACCGGGCGGCCCTCATGGAATACCGCCTTCCCGGCACGTCGGACAGGACGCTCCTGGTGCTCACGGCCCACGATGCCAAGACCGTCGCCCGGGCGGCCCGATCTCTTTGGGACTTCGAAACCCAGGGAGCATGCCGCGGGGACCTGGCTCTCTTCGACTGGGAAGGTCCCAGGACCCGCGTGCAGAGCCTCCGGGTGAGCCAAACGTACCGGGTGGGCAGTCTGACCCCGTTGACCCGGTTGGACTTCTTCGTCTACACCTATCCATGGGCCTTCGCCCTGTCGGTGCTCGCGGCCCTGGCCCTGGTGAGTTACCTCGTGTATCGTCTGCTCAGGCGGTATCGTCGGAGGCGATTGGGTGAATCGGAGGCTTAGCCGGATCGCGGTTCTCATGGCGGCGGTTTTCATGGCGGCGGTTCCCGATGGAGCCCGGGCCCTGGACCGGGCGCTTTGGGATGCCTACAAGGCCCGCTTTGTGGCGGAAGACGGCCGGGTCATCGACCGGGGAAACCGGAAGATGAGCCATTCGGAAGGGCAGGGCTACGGCCTGATCCTGGCCGTGGCCGCCGACGACCGCCCGGCCTTCGAGCGGATTCGCCGGTGGACCCGGGACAACCTGCAGGTGCGCGGCGGGGACCGGCTCCTGGCCTGGGCCTGGGGGCTGAGGCCCAACGGGGAATGGGGCGTGGTGGATTACAACAACGCCACGGACGGAGACCTGCTCACGGCCTACGGGCTGCTGCTGGCCTTCGAGCGCTGGAAGGATCCCGCCTGGCGAGCGGAGGCGCTGGAGCTGGCCGCGGCCGTCAAGAAGCACCTGGTGGTGGAAACCGGGGGTGTTCCCGTTCTTCTTCCCGGCTACTACGGCTTCGAAAGGGACGGCGCCCTGGTGGTGAATCCGGCCTACTACGTCTATCCCGCCCTGGAAGCCGTCGCCCGCCACGATCCCGACCCGATCTGGAAGGAGATTCTCCGGGGCGGTCTGGACCTTTTGGACCGGGCGCGCCGCCTGCCGTGGAACCTTCCGCCCGACTGGATCCTGGTGCGCCCCGACGGCCTGGACGTCTTTCGGGAAAGGAGTTCCCGGTTCGGCTACGAAGCCGTGCGGGTTCCCCTGTATCTGGCCTGGGCGGGCCGCGGGGAGGCCCTGAAGCCCTGGAATGGGGTGCTGGATTGGTTCGAAAAGACCGGGGTCCTTCCCCTGTGGGTGGACGTGGCGGACCCGGCCGTGTCCCTTGTCGAAGCCCCCGGGGGATTCTACGCCGTGTGGGCCGCGGCCGCCGAGCGGCTGGGCCGGCCGAAGACGGCCGAGAGGCTCCGGAGCCGCGCCCGGGAACAACTCGCCCGGGAAAAGGACGACTACTATTCGGCGACCCTGCATCTCCTGAGCCTGCGGGCCCTGGAAACCCCGTAGCGCGATGGCGCCATTTTATGGAAGGCGACCTCCTTCCGTCCAGGCGCGGGGTCTGTAGGGGTGAATAATCATTCGCCCCTCCATGGGTCTGCTTCCCAAGGGTGCGTTTCACCCTTTGCTGTCACGGGATTCCCGTGATGGGGGTAATGCGAAAGAGAACCGCGAATGAACGCGAATAGACGCGAATAAGCCTTTTCAAGGGTAGGGGCGGGGTTTATCCCCGCCCGCTCATCACGCGGTGTGAGAGACACCCGAAAAAAATCGCTCACTTTGGGAAAATGTTTCTTGGCCCGCTCTTTCATCCATGCGGGATGGCACGGGGAGGGCCATGACCGTTGCGGCGGCCCGCCCCGGGAGGTGGAGGTATTCATGGCGAAACGAGAATGCACCTTGCCTTACCAGCGAAACGAACGCTCACTTGGGCATGTGGGCGTCCGTCGGCGGTTCTCGGGGGCGGGGCGCCTGCTGAGCGCTCTGCTGGTTCTGCTGTTCCTGGCGGTGCCGGGGGCCGGCGCCCAGGAAGCCGTCCAGGAGGCGCTGGTCCGTGTGGAAAAGGGACCGCAGGAACACCTGCTGGCTCCCAGGCCCCTGGAGGCTCCCCCCGAAGCGCCGGAGGAGTCTTCGGAGCGGCCCCGAGCGGCCGCAAGGGACGCATCGGCCCTCCCGCTTGAAACCATGGGGCCGGCCGCCTCCTCGCTGGACGTTCCCCTCACCCGCCTGGCCATCGCCTGGGGCTACTACAACCAGGGCCGGTACGAAAGGGCGGCCCGGCTCTTCCAAGCCCTGGTGGAGGACGGCGCGGCCTCCGGCGCGACGGAAGAAGCCCGGCTGGGGCTTTCCTATTGCCTGATCCGGCTGAACCGTCTTTCGGAAGCGGCCGAAATCCTGGAGGACCTGGTGCACCGGGAGGTGCGGCTGCAGGAGTCGGCGCCCGCCCTGGTGGAAACCCTGCTGGCCCTCAAGCGGTACGAAGATGCGGAAAAGTATCTGTCCCTCCTTCCGTAAGGCCGCGTGTCAGAGACAAAAAAAACCGCCAATGAACGCAAATGGACGCGGATGAGCCTTCTTGTCCTTGTGGGAGCGGCGCGGGACCGGTCATGACCGTTAGGGATTTTCAGATGAAACGGATCCTTTTGATGGTCGTTTTCTTGCTGGCGATGTTCGGCCCCGGGGGCTCGACGGCCGGGGCTCCGCCTTCCGACGGCGGAAACCGACCGGCGCCCGCCGCGCAGGCGGAGAGGGAAGCCTCCGACGTGCGGGCCCGGGCCTCCCTGGAGATCGCCTGGTGGCACTACCGGGAAGAGCGTTTCCAAAGGGCCCTGGCACTCTTCGACCAGGTGATGCGCGGGACCGGTCCCGTTTCCCTTCGGCAGGAAGCCCAGTGGGGCAAGGCGCTCTGCCTGGACCGCCTGAAAAGGAAGGACGAGGCGGCGGCGCTCATGGAGGATCTCCACCGCCAGGGGGTTCGCACACGGGAATTGGAAAGGTGGCTTTCCGACTACCGGCGGGGCCGCGCCATCGTCCGAAGGAGCTTCCACGAAGAGCGGATCCGGAACGAAGCGGCGGCCGCTGCGGCGGCGGCCGACCCCGATGCCCTTTCCCGTTTCGCCCGAAGGAACGAAAAGGCCCTCCGCCGCTGCATCGCTCCCGAAGCCTTCTTCGAGGCGGCCCGGGCGCTCCGCAGGAAGGGCCGAAGCGCGGAAGCCCGAAGCCTCCAGGAGAGGCTCCTGGAATGCACGGCGGAGCGCTACGATCTTCGCCTGGGGATCTATGCGGAGCTCATGGACCTGACGACCCCGGAAGAGATGCTGGCGAGGCTGGGTGAGGAAAAGGACCGTACCGGCGTGCCCGCGTCCTACCGAAAGGGCCTGGACGCCTTGGAGACGGAGGCCCTGAGGCGGAGGCTCGCGGCCCTTTCCGAAAAGGACCCGGAAACGGAGGCCGTGGCCCGAAGGATTCTGGAACGGAACCCCGACGATCCCGACGCGCTCCTGAAGCTGGGCTGGCACCGCTACCACGCGGGCCGGTTTTCCGAAGCGGAAGCGCTCTTTTCCCGGCTTCGAAGCGCCCGGCCCGAACGGCCCGAGGCCGCCCTGGGCCTCGCCCACGCGCTCATTTCCCAAAAGAGGTTCGGGGAAGCCCTCGACGCCCTCCAGGCCCTGGAGCCCCCTTATCCGGAAGGGTACCGGAGCGCTCTGCTTCGCCTTCACCTGGAAGAAGGAGCTCATTGGCGAAAGGAAAGGGACCTTCCGAAGGCGGAAGCGGCCTACCGGCGGGCTGTGGAGCTGAATCCGGACGACGGAGCACCCCTGCGCTCCCTCGGATGGGTGCTCCTGGAGCAGGGGCGGGCGCGGGAAGCGGCCGAGGTTTTCGATCGGGCCCTGGCCCTGGAACCGGACGCCGAAGGATCCCAGGGGCTGCTTCTTTCCCTGGAAAAGGCGGGCCGGTTCACCGAGGCGCACCGGAAGGCCGAAACCCTCGCCCGAGCCGAAGATCCGTCCCTTCGCCGGGCGGCGGCGGACCATTTCCGGAGATCGGGAAAGGCGCTCCTGGCCGCCTCCACCGCACCGGAAGAGACGAACGACGCCGGACCCTGGTCCACGGTGCAGGCGTCCTATGAAAGCCGATCCGGAGACGACGGCACGTCCCGGCTGAAGACCGTGCGGCTGCCCTGGCGCCTCTATCTTCCCGCAGGGGCGGCGTCCCTTTGGGTCCTGGAGGTGGAAGGAATCCGGCCGGATACCGGGGATCCCGGCTCCGATCCCTTCGTGGGGTCCGCGGGGCTTCCGGGTTCCGGATCCTACGATGAATCCCGTTGGATCTCGTCCCGGTGGGTGGCGTCCCCGTCCGTGGCGTGGGCGAGGGAAGGGGCCTGGGACGTTCGGGCCCGCGTGGGACTCACTCCCCTGGGAGGCCCCGTGGATCCGGTGCCCACCTTTTCCCTGGAGCTGTCCAATCCCCGGTGGCGGCTGGAAGTGCACCAACAGTCGGTGGAAGATTCGCTCCTTTCGTGGATCGGCCAGCGGGATCCCTACTCGGACGACACCTGGGGGCGGGTGCTCCGCACCGGCGGATCGGCGGGCTGCAGCCTTTCGTGGGCCAACGGAACCTGGGCGAGTCTGCGGATCGGGGCCGACCACTACTGGGGCGAGGGGGTGTGGCGGAACTTTTCCCTTTCGGGCGATGCGGCCTTCGGGCGGAGCTTTCCCTGGAAGGCCGGGACCGTGTCCGCGGGGGCCTTCCTTTCCGCGGCTCACTACGATCGCAACACGGACTTCTACACCCTGGGCCACGGGGGCTATTTCAGCCCGTCGGTCTTCGTGATGGCCGGTCCCACGCTGCGCTTCCAAACGGATCCCGGAAGGACCTGGTGGTTGGATGCGGAGGCCTCGGCCGGCTACCTCTACTACGAAACGGAATCGAGCCCCGTTCATCCGCGCCGGGACCGGCCGGAACGCTACGCCGGGGACCGCTTTTCCGGGCTGGGCTATTCGGGGTCCCTCCGGGCCGTGAAGCTCCTCACGCCCCACTGGGCCGTGGGCGTGCACCTGGACGCGGACAAGTCCTCCGGCTACACGCGCTGGTCCGCCGGAGCGGGCCTCATCTGGTTCCCGGCCGCCCGTTCCACCCTGGGCCGCACAACCCCCCGCTACGACGCCTTCTTCCGGCCCCAAGGCCGGTAGGCCTTCCGTGCACCGATCTCAGGGCTTCCGGGCCGTCCCCCCGTTGGGGCTTCAAACAGCGGGACCCCGTCAACATGGAATGCTTCAAGAAGGGGGCATTGTCGAAAGTGACCCACGATTGACCGCGCACGGTGGCGGTGCTACCACTTGTCGTGCCCGCGTCGTCTGGTCTGCACACCGATAGACGACGTGGAGCGAGGGAGTCCGTGCAGGGACTTACCTCTCGGACTACGATAGCTTTCATGCGGCCAGAGGCGGGAATGTCGGGGACAATCGGCCGGCGTCATTGCGTGCGATCAGGCGGCATGACCTTTCCTGATAATAGACTATGGCCGCCGCACCGGCCACGTCGCTCGGCGCCGCCCATGGGGGTGCGGCCTGGACGGCGCAGGCGAACAAGATCTAACAACGACCCGTCCCGCGCGTCAACAGCCGGCTTCAATGAGGCCGAGGCAGGAATGCCTCGGAAATCGCTCATATGGTGAGCCTGTGGGAGAAAATTATTCCTTTTCGTAGATGCCCAGGATGCGGGCGGCTTCCTCCCGGACCTGGCGCCGGAGTTCCGCCGGCTCCAGCACCTCCACTTCGGCGCCGTACTTGAGCACGTGGCGTCGGATCTCCGTCAGATCGGCGATGGGGACCGAGAGGGTGAGGGAGCCGTCCTCATCCATTCGCACCTCCTGGTCCTTGTGCCAGATCTGGTCCCGGATGATGCGGGAAATGGCCGGAGAAAACCGGAGCACCGCCGTCCGGACGGTGCCGCCTCTGTAGATGCCGAAAGCCGTGTCCAGGAATTGGCCCACGTCGAACCGGTGGACCCCATACTCATCCGGAAGGATCTGCACCTCCCGGATGCGGCTCAGCATGAAAATGCGGGGTTCTCCGCGGTAGTGGCAAAAGGCCGCCAGATGCCACGTTCCCCGGTAGTTGTGGAGCCGGTAGGGTTCGATGCGGCGCGTGGCCGTTTCTCCCGAATAGCCCGTGTAATAGACGATGCGAAGACATCGCCTTTTCAGAATGGCGTCCGCCAGGGTCTCCAGCAGCCGGTTGTCGCAGGCGGCCCATTCCACGTTTTCAAACGAAACCGCTTCCAGGATGCGGGGACCGAAATGCATGGATAGAAGGGCTTCCACCCGCTTGCAGAACCCCAGGATTTCCTTGGGCAGGGGATCAAGGGCCCGGCTCATCTGACGACAGATCCCCAGCATGAGAAGAAGCTGGTGGGGGTTGAACCAAAAGGAGGGTAGTTCGAACGAGCTGTCGGTCAGAAAGTAGCCCCCGCGACGGCGGTCGTATTCGATGGGGGCTCCCAGACGGTCACGCAGGAACGCCAGATCCCTCTTGAAGGTGCTGTGAGACACCTCGAAGCGTTCTTCGTAGCGGGCGGCCGTGGGATAGGCGTTTTCCCTGAGAAGACCGTAGAACCAGAAGATCCGTTCCAGCATGGGGGTGCTTCCAACCGAAGAGACTGCAGGCGAAAGAAGGCCGATCTGCCGGGATAACCTACCAAAACAATCGAGAACTGCACCGTTGAGTAAATTATTACAAAGAACGGTACCGGGCTTCTTCCGCCCTGTCAACCCGGGATTCGCTTCGGCCGCGCCACGAAGCGGGGCGACGATGGCGACGCTTGAAGGAAGGTGCCTTTCTGAAGTGGGTGAGGCGGGCGTGTTGGTGCGGGGTTGGGGCGGCAAGGCCAAAATGCGAATTGCGGGGCGTGATTCGGAGTGATCTCGGGCGGAGGATGAGCTAAAGAGGGCGTGTTGTTCCTTTTGGCAGCCGGGGCAAGGGCCTTCTGTGGGAGAGCCGCAAGGCGCGACTGTCTTTGGGCGATGGCGCGGCTGTTGGATGGCCGCCCACCCTCATCGCGGCTTTCGCCGCTCCCACACACCGGTCTTTCACATTTGCGTCCATTCGCGTTCATTCGCGGTTCTCTTTCACGTTCACTTCCGGGAGTGCCGGGCATGGATCGAAGTCTGGGAGCCGGAGTCGCAGGTGAGGGAAAGATGAAAGGATTTGTGTCGGAGGAGGCCAGGTGGCGGGCGGTGCTCGACCGGGACGGGGCGGCGGACGGGATCTTTGTCTACGCCGTGGTGACCACCGGGGTGTACTGCCGCCCGTCGTGTCCTTCCAGAAGGCCCCGGCGGGAAAACGTCCGGTTTTTCGAATCCTACCAAGAAGCGGAAAAGGCCGGGTTTCGAGCTTGCGCCAAATGCCGCCCGAACCGGAGCGGCGCCCACCCCGGGGCGGAGCTGGTGGAATGGGCCTGCCGCCGGATCGCCCAGGCGGAAAGCCCGCCGAAACTGAAGGATCTGGCGGAGGAAGCCGGGTGCAGCCCGTCCCACCTGCAAAGAATCTTCAAGAAGATCCTGGCAATCACCCCCAGCCGGTACGCCGCCCAACTGCGGCGCCAAAAGGTCCAGACCCACCTGGGCCGGGGGGCTTCCGTCACGGAAGCCATCCACGAGGCGGGTTACGGATCCGGCAGCCGGTTTTACGAACGGGACGGAAAGGAGTTGGGCATGTCCCCGAAACAGTACGCAAGAGGCGGAAAAGGCATGGAAATCCGGTTCGCCTCCGCGCCGTGCTCACTGGGCTGGGTGCTGGTGGCGGCCACGGACCGGGGCGTCTGTGCCGTGTTCCTGGGCGATTCCCCGGAGGCCCTGGAGCGGGAGCTCCGGGAGCGCTTTCCCCGGGCCCGCACCCTGCCGGAAGATCCGCACCGGGCGGTCTTCATCGAAAAGGTGTTGGCCCACCTGGAGGCGCCGCACCGAACCCCCGCGGACCTTCCCCTGGACGTGCGGGGAACGGCCTTCCAGCAGCGCGTCTGGGAGGCCCTCCGGCGGATCCCGCCGGGCGAGACGGCCACCTATTCGGAAATCGCCCGCCGCATCGGAAGCCCTTCCGCCGTGCGCGCCGTGGCCAGGGCCTGCGCGTCCAATCCCGCGGCCCTGGTGATTCCCTGCCACCGGGTGGTGCGCTCCGACGGAACCCTGGCCGGATACCGGTGGGGGCTGGAGCGGAAGAGACGACTACTGGAGAGGGAAGGATTAGAGGATTAAAGGATTAAGGATTAGAGGGAGGGGCGGACCGCCCGCCACCCGTCACCCGTCACTCATCACTCGTCACCCGTCACGGATCACGGATCACGGATCACGGAAAGGGCGTTTCGGAAGGCGTCGCACGTGAAGAGGCGGCCTTCCGTGGGCGGGGAGAAGATCCGGTAGGGGGTGCCGAAGAGGTCGAAGGCGATGCCGTAGGCGTGGAGATAGGCCCGGTCCGGTTCCGGGGATCCGGGCCGGGGGCTCCAGTAGAGCGGGTCGCCCAGCACGGGGGAACCCAGGGCCTTCAGGGCTACCCGCACCTGGTGGGTGCGGCCCGTTTCCGGCTTGAGGCAAAAGAGGCGAAGGCCCGGCGCCATGGAGACGCTGGTAAAGCGGGTGACGGCCGGGTTGGTTCGCGTCCGGAGAAGCTTCCAGGCGCCCCGGCGGGAGCGGGCCATGTCCCCCGTGACCGTTCCCTGCTTTTTCCGGGGCTTTCGGTCCGAAAGGGCCAGGTACCACTTGGAGACCCCTCTTTCGCGGAAGATCCGGCCCAGCTCCCGGGCGGCTTCCCGGGTTCGGGCCAAGAGAAGCACCCCGGAGGTGATCCGGTCCAGCCGGTGGACGGCATAGAGGGTTTCCAGGCCGGTCCGAAGGCGCAGTAGGCCCAGGAGTCCCGGGCCGTCCGAATCCGCGTGAAACGGGATTCCGGCCGGCTTGTGCACCACCAGAAGGTGATCATCCTGAAAGAGGATGGGGATGGGGACCACGGCGGGGCTTCTCCTCCCGGATTTTTTGGTTGCTCGTGGGGTCGCGGATCGGGGCCGCAGTGCACGTGCCGCCTTCAATGAGTACCAGATGGGCGAAAAAGGCAAGGGGGAATCGGCTGTAGCCGCGGGATTTTCGGGCGGAGGGGCCGGGGAATGTCATGCCGCTTTGGAGCCGCGGGGCTTCAGCCCCGCGGCGTGAAAAGGCTGTCGCAACCGAACGAAGCGACAGGGAATGCCCGACGGCCCATGAGATGTGCCAAGCTTCTTCCGCAGCCCTGAAGGGCTGCGCTACGAGAAAAACGGTGGTTCCCGGCGTTGTCGGACAGGCTCCTGGGAGCCTGTCCGGGAACGGCGCAAACCGTCACTCCCGCGCAAGCGGGAGTCCATAACCTACCGGAAATTCGGGATCCCCGCTCCCCGTTCAAGCCTGGGACAAGCTTCGCGGGGATGACGAATGGGCGTTGAACGGCGCAAATCAATCATTCTCCGGCAAGCTCCTAGCGGACGCTTTTCAGGGCGTCGCGCAGGATGGACATGCCGCGCTGGAGCTCCTCGTCCGTGGTCACGAGAGGCATGAGCAGGCGGAGCAGGTTCCCGTAGGCCCCGCAGTTCATGACGATGAGGCCCTTTTCGTGGCAGGTGCGCACCACCTGCTTGGCCTGGTCCGTGGCGGGGGTCTTGCGCTCCCGGTCCGTCACCAGCTCCATGGCCAGCATGGGCCCCAGACCGCGCACCTCGCCCACCAGCTCCACCTCCCGGGCCATCTCGTCCAGGAGGCCGCGGGCCTTCACTCCCAGGGCCCGGGCCTTTTCCAGCAGGTTCTCCTCTTCGAAGATCTCCAGCACGGCCAGGGCCGCCCGGCACGCCACGGGGTTTCCGCCGTAGGTGCCGCCCAGGCCGCCCACATGCGGCGCGTTCATGATCTCCGCCCGGCCCACCACGGCGCTCAAAGGCATCCCGGCGGCGAGACTCTTGGCGGAAATGACCAGATCGGGCACCTCGCCCCAGTGCTCGATGGCGAACATCCTGCCCGTTCGGCCGATGCCCGTCTGGACCTCGTCACAGACGAAGAGGATGCCGTTTTCGCGGCAGATGGCGGCGAGCTTCCCGAAGTATTCGGGCGGCGGCACAACGAAGCCGCCTTCCCCCAGCACGGGCTCCACCACCACGGCGGCCGTCTGTTCCGCCGCCACGTACTCCACGAAGAAGTCCTTGAGGCGGTCGGCGCAGGCCACGTCACAGGCCGGGTAGCTCAGCCCCAGAGGGCACCGGTAGCAGTAGGGATAGACCATGCGGTAGACTTCCGGGGCGAAGGGCCCGAAGCCGAACTTGTATGGCTTCACCTTGCTGGTCATGGTCATGGCCAGCAGGGTGCGGCCGTGGAAGCCGCCCTCGAAGACGATGATGGCCGGGCGCCGGGTGGCGTACCGGGCGATCTTCACCGCGTTTTCCACGCCTTCCGCCCCGCTGTTGGCAAAGAGCGCCATCTTGGGAAAGTCCCCCGGAGTGAGCCGGCAGAGCTTTTCCGCCAGGCGGAGATACGGTTCGTACATCACCACGTGGAAGCAGGTGTGGGTGAACTTTTCCGCCTGGTCCTTGATGGCCGCCACCACCTTGGGGTGGGAATGGCCCACGTTCATGACGGCGATGCCGCCCGCAAAGTCGATGAACTCCCGGCCGTCCACGTCGTAGATCCGGGCCCCCTCGGCCCGTTCGGCGAAGAAGGGGGTCACGTGGAACGGTCCCTGCGGGACCACCGAGGCCCGCAGTGCCGCCAGTTGATCGGTGCGTTTCGTTTCCAAGGCAGGAATCCTCCGCTGTTGGAGATCTCGTTCAGGTGAAAGAAAACCGCGAATGAACGCGAATAAACGCCGATGAATCCTTTCAACTTCCGGATGGGCCGGCGGCTGCCCTGTCCCGCAGGGCCCCGTGGGCCAGTTCCAGGAGGCACCGGGCGGCCAGCTGGGACGTGACCGCTCCCCGGTCGTCCAGGAAAGGATTCACCTCCACCACGTCGAAGCCCACGATGGCGTGCCGGACCGCCAGGGCCTCCACGATGTCGGAAAACTCATGGAAGAAAAAGCCTCCGGGCTCCGGCGTTCCCGCCCCCGGAGCCGCGGCCGGATCGAAGAAGTGGATGTCCAGGCCCACATAGACCGGTCCGTCTTGGAGCTCCTCCACCCAGGCGTCGGGCCCGTGGAGGCGCATGGCCGAAGCCGTCACGATCCGTACGCCCCGTTCCCGGGCCCAGGCCACGCCCCGCCCGTTCTGGCTCAGGCCCCGCACCCCCACCACCGTGACGGAACGGGCCAGGTCCTCCTTGAGGATGTGGGCCACCGTGTTTCCGTGGGTGTGGTCGTCCCGGTCGGGAAAGTCGCAGTCCACGTGGCTGGCCAGTTGCACGTAGTGGACCTTCCTGTCCCGGAAGGCTCGAAGCGCCGCGTGGGTGACGCTCCGGTCCCCGCCGATGAGCGCCGGAACGGCCCCTCGGGCCAGCACGTCCGCCGTGACCGACTGGATGGCCCGCCAGTTGTCCTCGCGGCTCAGGGGCTGGATGTCCACGTCCCCGGCGTCCACGATCCGCTTTCCCGTGAGGATCCACCGGTCCCGGTCCGCGTCGTAGAAGCGGTCCTCCATGCCCTCGTAGGTGTAGAGCATGGACGCCTCCCGGACCGCCCGCGGTCCGAACCGGGCGCCGGGCTTTCCCGTGGCCCCTTCGTCGTAGGGGATCCCCACCACCACCAGGTCCGGGGTCATGTCGGCCCGGTAGAAGGGGTATCCCGCAAAGGTGGTGATCCCCACCGAGGGAAGGCTCCCCCGGGGGTCGGAATAGGGTGAGGAGGGTACGGTCGGCATGATGGGCTCCCCGTTTCAGCCGTCGCTCCGAAGCGCCTTCATCAGGTTGACGGCCAGGTTCCGTCGTTTCTCTTCCGGGGCCATCTCCCCGGGCATGCGCTGCTTCATCTGGAGGCCGCGGGCCTTGAGCAGGTCCCCTTCCGGCTTCCCGTAAAGGAGCGCTCCGAATTCGCACTCCTTCACGCACGCCGGATCCCCGCCGCACAGGTCGCACTTGAACGCCTTGGCCTCGTCGTCCAAAACGATCATGCCGTAGGGGCAGGCGGCCACGCAGTCCCCGCAGCCGTTGCAGAGGCTTCGGTCCACCACCACGGCGCCGTGTTCATCCCGGGAGATGGCCTTTTCCGGGCAGGCCTTCTCGCAGTCCGCCTTGGGGCAGTGAAAGCAGATGCCGGGCGCCGAAAAGCCCTCCAGGGGGAAGTTGACGACGTGCAGCCGGGCGCGGGACGGACGGAACATGCCTTCCTTCAGGGCCGAACACACCGTGGCGCAGCGCATGCACCCGGTGCACCGTTCGGGAACGGCAAGCAGTTGTGCTGTCATGGTCTCCTCTCCTCCTAAAGCCTGGTCAGTTCCAGTTGGGCCAGCTTTTCATCGGTGGGCATGCCGTTTTCGTCCCAGCCGCGCAATTCGTAGTAGAGCGCCCGGGCCTTGGCGAAATCCTCCTGGGAAAAGACCCGGCCCGCATGGGGTCCCCCCTTGAGGGGCTCCCGGAAGATCTTGGGCGGCAGCGTGTCCTGGTCGCTTCCGAACCCGGCCTTCACGTTGAAGAGCCGGATGAGGTTCCAGATGCGCTCGCCGGCCGCGGTCAGTTCCTCGGCCGTGACCGGTTCGCCCAGGCCCGCGGTCAGCAGATCGGCCATGATTTCGGGCGAGACGGTCCCCCAGAAGTCGCAAAAGCACATGGACCACTTGATGGCGTTCTTGTTCTGGTCCGCGATCACGTGGCGCACCATGGCCTCCACGTCGAAGGGGGTCTCGGAGAAGATGGTGAAGGCCCGCAGGTGGCACGCGCCCCGTTCGCTGGTGGCGTAGGCCACGCCCATGCCGTAGTTGCCCCGGGGCTCGTAGGCGGGAAATTCCAGCTTCTTGCTGGCCGCCACCCGGTCCAGGGCCCCGTGGGCCGCGGCCGTCTCCCAGGCTCCCCGGGCCAGCTGCCGGCCCCGGTCCGTGGAAAGGTGGGCGATCTCCGAGAGCACCTGCAGGTACTGGTCCGGTTCCCCGAAGCGGAGGTTGTAGTCGTGGATCCCGCTTTCCGTGAGGTCCATGGCCAGGGCGATGGTGTTTCCGGCCGAGATGGTGTCCAGGCCCAGGTCGTCGCACAGGCGGTTGAAGCGGATCACGGCCTCCAGGTCGTTCATGCCGCAGTTGGATCCGGCCAGGCACAGGGTTTCGTATTCCGGGCCTTCCACGGCGGCGTCCTTGATCCGGGTGTAGTTGCCGCAGCCCAGGGGGCAGGAGGCGCAGGCCCGGTCCGCCACCTTGTTGCGTTTGATGGCGTCGGAATTGATGGCGTCCTTTCCCTCGTTCACCCCGTGGGTGAAGTTCCGGGTGGGGTGGATCCCCATCTCGTTGGTCACGTCCACCAGGATGGGCGTGCCGTCGGTCTTGGCCCACAGGTTGTCTTCCGTCAGGAGGTCGGTCTTCTTGTAGTGGTCCACCTTGGCGAGAAAGGCAGGCATGTCGGCCACGGCCACGCCGCCCGTTCCCCGGCAGACCACGGCCTTCAGGTTCTTGGATCCGAAGAGGGCGCCGCCGCCCGCCCGGCCCATCTGCCGGTAGGCTTCGCTTCCGATGCAGGCGTATCCCACGCGGTTTTCCCCCGCGGGGCCGATGGCCAACACCTTGGCCTCGGCCAGTCCCGGCCGGGCCTTGAGGGCCGCCTCCGTTTCGAAGATCCCCTTTCCGGCCAGGTCCGAGGCGTCTTCCAGACGCACGTCGCCGTCGGCGATGGTGAGGGTCACGAGGCGCTGGGAGGCGCCCGTGATCACCAGGCCGTCGTAGCCGGCGTACTTGAGTTCCGGGCCGAAGGCCCCGCCGCAGTTGGTCTCGAAGATGGTTCCCGTGTAGGGGGACTTGGACACCATGCAGAATCGGGAAGCCAGGGGCACGGCCGTGCCGCAGAAGGGCCCGGTCATGATCACCAGGGGGTTTTCCGGGGCCATGGGGTCTACGACCGGATCGGCCAGGTCCGTGTAAAGGCGGACCGCCAGGCCCCAGCATCCCCAGTACCGGCGGATCCACTTCCCGGGAAGGGGTTCGGCGGTCACGGTTCCATGGGTCAGGTCCACTTTGAGGATCTTACCTGCGTAAAGGTTCATGGGTCCCTCCAATGTGGTTCGGTGCGTCTTTGGAGCGGGAAAGGACGGCGGCGGCCAGCTCCAGCACGCAGCAGGCCGCCAGCCGGGCCGTCTTTCCGTGTGGGCCTTCCAGGATGGGGCTCACCTCCACCACGTCGAAGCCCACGATGGGCCCGCGGCGGGCGATGGCCGATACGATGGTCTGGAAATGGGGAAAGAAGAGTCCTCCCGGTTCCGGCGTGCCGGTCCCCGGGGCCACGGCGGGATCGAAAAAGTCCACGTCCACGCTCACGTAAAAGGGTCCCCGGGGGAGCCGTTCCGCCAGGCGGGCTTCGTCCAGACGCCGGAGCTCCCGGGCCGGGATGACCACGGCTCCCGCCTCCCGAATCCAGGCCGCGTCGTGGCCCGAATTGGTCAGACCCCGGATTCCCAGCAGGGTGAGGGATCGGGTCAGGCCGTCCTGGTGGATGCGGGCCACGGGGCTTCCGTGGGTCCAGCCGGTGGGAAAGATGGTGTCGCAGTCCAGGTGGGTGTCCAGGTGGACGTAATGGACGGGGGTAGGCTCGAAGGCCTTCAGGACCGGATAGGTGATGGAGTGGTCGCCGCCCAGGGTGACCGGCACGGCCCCGGCCTCCAGGATGAGGCCCGCCGCCCGGGTGATGTGAGGCCAGTCCTGCTCCAGGTTTTCGTGTTCCAGCCACACGTCTCCCGCGTCGGCCAAGGCGTCCGCCAGGGGAAGAGGTGTCGCGGTCTCGCGGTCCATGAACTCCGGCCGGCGGGCCAGGGGGCCCGTCCAGGACGCCTCCCGCACCGCCCGGGGTCCGAACCGGGTGCCGGGGCGGTTGGTGGTTCCCGCATCGTAGGGGACCCCCATGACCACGAGGGCCGCCCGGGATCCGGGATGCCAGGGCCGCACACCTCCGAAGGTGGGAAACGGAGGGCCGAAGGGACGGGCGCCGTCGGGGCCTTCCGGAACAGGGGGTGTTTCGCGGGTCTTCATGGGATTCCTCTCCGAACCGCACGGTCTGGAAGCGCGCCGTTTCCGGGGGCGATGGTTCCATCGCCCTTGTCCATCACCGCAGGGCGGGCGGGGATGAACCCCGCCGACCTTACCCAAAGAGGTGGTTGACCGCACTGGGAGGCTGTCTGAGAATCAATTTCGCCTCGTTTTGTCTCCATCCGTCATCCCCGCGAAAGCGGGGATCCAGGATTTCCGGAAACCTATGGACTCCCGCTTGCGCGGGAGTGACGGTTTTCGCAGTTCTCGGACAAGCTCCCAGGAGGGAGTCTGAGAACGCCGTGGACGACCTTTTTCCTCGTAGTAGGACCCCCGGCCGTCGGATAGGCCATCGCGTATTTCCTGTTGCTTCATGGAGTTGCGATGAGCCTTTCCGCGGGGCTGAAGCCCCGCGGCTACGAGGAGGACCCAAATTCCTCGGCCTTGTAAGTCGGAGAGCCATTGTCGGACAGCCTCCAAGGGGTGGGCTCTTCGCCCGCCCGCTCTCAGGCCAGGCTCTTCAGGGTGTCTTCCAGCCGGTTCAGGAGCTCGTCCAGCAGCTCGTAGGAGATGTTGAGGGCCGGCTCGATCCGGATGGTCTGGGCGTTGGTGAGGGTCCCGGCGGTGAGCACCCCGCGGCTGAAAAGGCCCGCCGCCACCTTGAAGCCCACCTCGTCGGTGGGAAATTCCATGCCGATGAGAAGCCCCTTGCCGCGCACCTCCTGGAGGATCTGCGGGAACCGGGACTGGAATTCCCGGAGTTTGCCCAGCACGTAGTCGCCCTTTTCCGCCGCCTGCCGCGGAAGGTCTTCTCCCAGGGTGACCGTGATCTGGGCCAGGGCCGCCGCGCAGGCCAGGGGGTTTCCGCCCGTGGTGGTGGTGTGCATGAACGGATTGGGCTCCATGACCTTCCAGATCTTGGGCGTGGAGAAGAAGGCGGACATGGGCACCACGCCGCCGCCCAGGGCCTTGCCGAAACACATGATGTCCGGGGTCACGTCCCAGTGATCCACGCCGAACAGGGTGCCCGTTCGGCCGAAGCCGGTCTGGACCTCGTCGGCGATGAGCAGCACTCCGTAGTGGTCGCACAGCTCCCGAAGCCTGGGCCAGAAGTCGTCCGGCGGCACGATGGCCCCCGCCTCCCCCTGGATGGGCTCGGCCACCACCGCCGCAATGCCGTCCCCCACCGCCTTGGCGGCCGCCAGGGCCTTTTCCACCGCGTCCGCATCCCCGAAGGGCACGTGGCGAACCCCTTCCAAAAGGGGAAGGAGCGGCTGACGGAAGACCGATTTTCCCATGAGCGAGAGGGAGCCCAGGGTCTTTCCGTGGAAGCCGCGGAGCATGGCGATGAAGCCGGGCTTTCCGGTGTAGAACTTGGCCAGCTTCATGGCCCCTTCCACCGCTTCGGTTCCCGAATTGGCAAAAAAGCCGTACTGGATGTCTCCGGGAGTGATGGCCGCGATCACCTTGCCCAGGTGGGCCCGCAGGGGATCGAGCATCTCCTGGCTGTACTGGGGGCTGCGGTCCAGCTGCGCCTTCACGGCCGCCACCACCTTGGGATGGCGGATGCCCAGGCTGTAAAGGCCGAATCCTCCCAGGGCGTCGATGTATTCCCGGCCCAGGGCGTCCCGAAGGATGGACCCCTGGCCCACCCATTCGGTCACGGCGAATTCCCCGGCTTCCGTCACCGACTTTCGATATTCCAGGAAGCCCTTGTTGATGTGATGGGCGAAGTTTTCCACCGTCTCCAGGGCGATGCGCTTGCGCTCCTCCTCGCCCACCTGGTCTTCCGGCCTCCCGATGATATCCACCATCCGTTGGGCTTCCTTAAGGCCCAAAGCCACATCTCGTGCCATGTTTCCGCTCCTTTACGGTTTGCTGCTGGGGCCCGGCGGGCCCGAGGTCTTTGCGAGAAGCTCCTGGGGATCGGCACCATCATTCTGTATTCGAAGACATTCCATATGAAGGCAACGAATGTCAACGGTAAAATTGGATTTGGCTGACGATATAAGATCAGTTTCCCCGAAACGGTGAGGGAAAGGTTTAGTGGTACTTAAAGAATTAACGAATGACGAAACGTGCGTGAAAATTTATGTTTGACATGCCCTGTCAAATCGTATAGGGGAACGAATTGCGCAGCCATACGCCTTATATTCGTTCGTTATTCGTAAATCCACTGAGCGATTCTTCCCCTCCCCGGCCGGCGCGCGCCGGCCGGCGCGCGCAATTGACAATCATCCCCCGGAGCGCCACCGGGTGTCGCTCGCGGGGCCTTACGAAGGCGCTCCCAAAGGGTTCGGCACCACCCTTTGTTCTTTCTTCACCGGCAAGCCATCAACTTCAAGGAGGACAGGGCATGGAAGGTTCCTATCAGTACGGTGGATGGGTTCTGGTGGGCCTGGGCATCTACATGGTGCTCATGTTGCTCGTGGGATGGTACGCGTCCAAGAAGGTGCAGGGCACGGAGGACTACCTGGTGGCGGGCCGGCGCCTGGGGCTCTTTTTGTGCACCGGCACGCTCTTCGCCACCTGGTTCGGTTCGGGAACGTGCATGGGCGGCGCCGGGAACGCGTACATCTTCGGTAACCAGGGCGTGATCTTCGACCCCTGGGGGGCGGCCCTGTGTCTCTTCCTGGCGGGGTTTTTCTTTGCGCGCCTCATGCGCCGCGGCCGCTACCTCACCCTGGTGGACCTCTTTCAGCTTCGCTACGGAAACGGCATGGGGATCCTTTCGGCCATCTCGCTCACCGTGGCGGAGATGGGCTGGGTGGGGGCCCAGCTGGTGGGCTTCGGGACCATCATCCACTTTTTCAGCGGCCTCCCCCTGGGCTGGGGGATCGCCATCTCCACCCTCATCCTGGTGGTCTACACCTACCTGGGCGGCATGTGGTCGGTGACCCTCACGGACGTCTTCCAGATGATCATCCTCACGGTGGGCATGATCGTCATGCTGGTGGTGGCCGTGCCTTTGGCCGGCGGCTGGGGCGAGATCTTCTCCTCCCACACCTCCAACATGATGGAGCTTCCCACCTGGTCCTTCCTGCCGGAAAAGGGGGATGCGGGGTTTCTCTACTACACGGGCTACGTGGGCTGGTTCTACTGGCTGGCCGCGTGGATGGCCATCGGACTGGGCTCCATCCCCGCCCAGGACCTCATGCAGCGCACACTCTCGGCCAAGGACGAAAAGGTGGCCTCCTATTCCTCCTACCTGGCGGGTCTTCTCTACGTGACCGTGGGCATGATGCCCGTCGTCATCGGCCTGATCTATTTTAAGCTCAATCCCAACCTGGGCCCGGAAGACGCCCTCAACAAGATCCTCCTCTTCATGGCCACGGATCATCTGAACCCCTTCTTCGCCGTGGTCTTCGTCTCGGCCCTGGTGGCGGCCCTCATGTCCTCTTCGGACAGCGCCATCCTGGCGGCTTCGTCCATGGTGGGCTACAACGCCTACAAGATCCTCAAGCCCGACGTGACCACGGAACAGACCCTCAAGGCCACCCGGATCGCCGTGCCCATCGTCACGGGGATCTCTCTCATCCTGGCCCTCTACTTCGAAGCCATCTACAACCTCATGGTGATCTCCTGGTCCGTGCTGCTGGTCTCGCTCTTCGCCCCGTACGTGGCGGCCTATTTCTGGAAGGGGGCCAACCGCCTGGGTGCCCTGGCGTCCTACGTGGCTGGCTTCGTGGCCTGGATCGTGGGCTACTACGCCTACCTTCCCATGACCCTGGAAGCCAACAAGGTGAGCCCCGACTGCCTGCCGCCCGAGACCTTCGCTTCCGTGGCCACCACGGTGGAGGGCGTGGGGCAGGTCTATTTCGACTGGGCCATGTGGGATGCGCTCTACATCAGCTCCGTCTGGGCCCTCATCGCCTCCGTGGTGGCCCTGGTGGTGGTGAGCCTGCTCACCCGGTCCATGGATCCTCCCATGCCGCTTGTGGATATCGACGGCGAACCCATGCCGGTGCGAAACTGGATGGGAATCTTCGGAAAGGCTTAAAAAACCGGCGTCCGGGGGACCCGACGGGGTCCCCCGTTGAGCCGGGAACCTTGCCCGAAGCCGTGGGGGCGAAAGATTTTTCGCCCCCACGGCCTTTTACGCCGACCTCCTGCAATGCTATAAAGACTCCATTCGGTATCCAGTGCCTGCGGCCGTCTTGCTGTGTCCTTTCATGCGGGGGAGCCCATGAAACGATCCGTGGACGCCATCGACGAAAAGATCATCGACCTGCTGCACGAAAACGGGCGGATGTCCAACACGGAGATCGCCAAGAGGATCAACGTCTCCGAGGCCACCGTCCGCAACCGCCTGAACCGCCTCATCCAGGAAGACATCCTGAGGATCCTTCCGGTGGTGAACCCCTCCAAGTTGGGTCTGGCCATCACCGGCAACCTGAAGGCCACCATCGACCTCAAGAAGCTGGACTACGTGGTGGAGGAGCTCAAGAAGCTGGACGAGATCTGGTACATCGCCCTCACCACCGGCGGCACCGACCTGGACGTGGAGTTCGTGGTGCCGTCCCTGAACCACCTGCACACCTTCCTTTTCGACAAGGTCAACCAGATCGACGGGGTCTTGCGCACCCAGACGGCCTTCGTCATGAAGCGCTACATCAAGAGACGTTACGACTACACGGACGAGTCCAAGGAATGGGACGTCCTGGACGGCTAGGAACGTCCCGTGGAAACGGAAACGGCGGGGACATGGGCGCCCCGGGGAGGTGGACGATATGCGCGGCTTTTACGGAACCCTCATCCATGTGGACCTATCTAGGACGGCCGTTGAACGCGAAGATCTTCCCGAAGACCTGCTGCGGGAGACCCTGGGCGGCAAGGGCCTGGCGGTGGAACTCCTCCTTCGCCACATCCCGCAGGGGGCCGATCCCCTGGGGCCGGACAACTGCGTGGTGATCGCCGGCGGAGCGGCCACGGGAAGTCCCGTGTGGGGGTCCTGCCGTCATGGGATCTACGCCAAGAGTCCCCAGACGGGGCTTTTCGCCGAATCCTATTCGGGAGGCACGGTGGCCGAGCGCATGGCGGGGGCCGGCGTGGACGCGGTGCTCATCCGGGGAAGCTCGGAAAGGCCGGTCTGGATCGAGATCGGAGAGGCGGGCTGCTTTGTCCACGACGCTTCGGATCTGTGGGGCCGGGACACCTTCGAGACCGAGGACCGGGTGAAGGAGTGGATCCGGGCCAACCGGCCCGAGGCGGGAAAGCCCGGTGTGCTGGCCATCGGTCCGGCGGCGGAAAACGGCGTGGCCTTCGCCGTGGTGGAAAACGACTATTGGCGGAGCGCCGGCCGGACGGGAACGGGCGCCGTCCTGGGAGCCAAGAGGGTGAAGGCCGTGGCCTTCTGGGGAAAGCGGGCCAAGGAGTTCGCCGATCCGGACCTTCTCAAGCGGTTCGCCGGGGACGTGGCCCGGGAAGGAAAGGAAAATCCCGGGGTCAAGGCCTACAAGTCCATGGGCACGTCCATGCTGGTGGACATCATGAACGAAGCGGGGGGATTTCCCACCCGGTACTGGCACAAGGGGCGGGCGGACCACCGGGAAGGCATCAACGCCTCGGCGCTCCATGAACGCTGCGACGTGAAGCCCCACGCGTGCCTCAAGTGCTTCATGGCCTGCGGGCGCCTGAGCACGGTGAAGGCGGGCCGCCACCAGGGGCTGGTCGTGGAAGGTCCCGAATTCGAGACCATCTACGCCTTCGGCGGCCTGTGCGAGGTGGCGGACATCGAAGAGATCGCCTACCTCAACGACTTGTGCGACCGCCTGGGCCTGGACACCATCACGGCCGGAAACCTGGTGGGCTTCACCATCGAGGCGGCGAAGCGCGGTGCGGTGGACTACGACATCGACTACGGGCAGGTGGACCGCATGGCCGCTCTCCTGCAAGACATGGCCTATCGGCGCGGGATCGGGGACGTTCTCGCCCGGGGCATCCGCCATGCGGCGGCGGCCTGGGGCCTGGAAGACCTGGCCATCCACGTGAAGGGCATGGAACCGGCGGGCTACGACCCGCGCGTGCTCAAGGGCATGGGCCTGGCCTACGGCACCTCGGATCGGGGCGCGTGCCACCTTCGGGCCACCTTCTACAAGCCGGAGTTGAGCGGCATGGTGGACCCTGAGATGATCCAGGGCAAGGCCAAGATCTTTTGCGAATGGGAGGACCGGCTCACGATCTTCGACACCCTGATCCTGTGTCGCTTCTACCGGGACCTCTATCAGTGGGATTCCCTGGCGGAGATCATCCGGGGCACCGCCGGCCTGGACCTGGACACGGAAGGCATGCGCCGGGTGGCGGGCCGGATCAAGGACCAGATCCGCCGGTTCAACATCCGAGAGGGACTCACGGCGGAAGACGACCGGCTGCCGGTGCGCTTCCACACGGAGCCGCTTCCCGAAACCGGAAAGGTCCTCACCGAGGAGCAGATGGAGATCATGCTCCGGGAATACTACCGGGAGCGGGGCTGGGACGAAAACGGCACACCCCCGGCGGCACCCTGATGGGGGATCGCGCGGCCCGAGGGCGCGACCGGTTTTTTTTTCGATCCCCGCGCTCTTTCTCTCATCCGGGCGGGGAGGTGCGAGGCGGGCCGTGATCGTTGGCGGGCGGGGTTGAACCCAGCCCCTGCCCGACGGGCCCATCTGACTTCGTAGGGGCGGGCTTTACGCCCGCCCGCCGGAACCTCGCGATTGGGACCACTCGTCCAGTAATGGGAAAGAGAACCGCGAATGAACGCGAATCGACGCCAATGAGTCTTTTCAATGGTAGGAACGGCCTTGGCCGCGATTGGGATCGCCGGCAAGCCGGCTCCTACAGAAAGGACTCTCCCTTGAGGACATCTTTCATCTGTGCGGGGTGGCGCAAGGGAGACCATGACCGTTAGTTTTACACCTTCCCTGAGGCGGGCGGAGCGATGACACGGACGGACGAAACCCGGGAAGACTCCGGCGGAAGCGCCGTGATCTTCAACGAGGTGCAGCTTATCCTGGCCGAAAAGCGCACCTCCCTTTCGGTGCTTCGAACCGGCATCGCCATCTTCGTGCTGCCCCTTTCCGTCCTGAGCCTTCTCATCACCACCTCCCGCTACTACGTGATGAAGGACGTCTGGCCTCTCCTGGCGCCCCTTTTGGTCCTGTGTATCCTCCTGGCCCTGCTGGGCGCGTATTTGGTCGTCCGGTCCATCACCCGGATCCACCTTTACGACCGCCTCATTCACCGCCTGAAGCAGCGCCACAGCGTGCTCAACGAGCTGGTGGACTGAACGAACGAGGGCCGCCCCGCCAGCTTTCAATTCCTGAAAGGTGCGCTCCATCCCCGGGAGCTCGCCCGAGAACTTCCCCACTGTCACTCCCGCGCAAGCGGGAGTCCGTAACTTATTGGAAATTCTGGATCCCCGCTCCCGGTTCAAGCCGGGGACAAGCTTCGCGGGGATGACGGAGGGACGTTGAACGAGGCAAACTTGCCATTGTCGCACAAGCTTCCAGGAGCCTGTCTGCGAACGAATTTCCGTCTCACAAGGCCGGGAAATTTCTGATCTCCTCGTAGCCGCGGGGCTTCAGCCCCGCGGGGGGGGCCATCGTAACCCTATGAAGTGACAGGGAACACCTGAAGATCCGCCCGAAGTCCGCGGATTCTTCCGCAGCCCTAAAGGGCTGCGCTACGAGAAAACCGGTGATCCCCGGCATTTTCGGACAGCCCCCTTTGCGCTGCTGGCTTCCGTTACGGGGCTTGTTTGCTTTCTTCTGCTTTTTCAGCTAACCTTACAGGCAATTGTGCCTTGTCTTTTGCTCCGGGGGCTGTGGCCCGTCAGGTTCCGCCGTCTGGGATTTCGCCTTGTGCTGAGGGAGCTCGCCATGACCCGGTTCCCGTGGTTCGGCCGCCTTGTTCTTCTGCTGGTTTTCCTCCATCCCGTTTTCGCCGCCGCTCAGAATCCGCCCGGGCCGGCCGCGGGGGATGACCCCAAGGACGCATCCCCCGTGTGGACCCTGGAGCGGGCTTTGGCCACGGCCCTGGAAAACCACCCCCGGCTCCAGGCCACGGCCGCGGGAAGGAGGGCCGCCGAGGCCGGACTTCGCCAGGCCCGTTCCGGATACCTTCCCGGCGTCGGGCTGTCCCAGAAGGTCGTCCGCAGCAACCATCCCGTCTTTGTCTTCGGCTCCCTGTTGGAGCAGGCCCGGTTCGGCCCGGCCAACTTCGACCCCGGATTTCTCAACGACCCCGATCCGCTCACCAATTTCCGCTCGGAAGCGTCGGTGCGCTGGACGCTTTTCGACCAGTGGCAGACCCCGGCGCGGGTTTCCCAGGCCGAGGCCGGCAAGGAGCGGGCTTCCCTGCTGGACCGCTGGGCCCGCCAGCAGGTTCGGTATGGGGTGGTCCGGACCTTCTACGGGGTGATGGTGGCGGACGCCCGGGTCCGGGTGGCCCGGGAGACGGTCCGCAGCGCCGAGGCTCAGGTGCGTCGGATCCGGGATCTTTTCGAAAACGGCCAGGTGGTTCGATCGGATCTTCTGGCCGCCGAGGTGCTCCTGGCCGACTTTCGCCAGAGGCTCATCCAGGCGGAAGGGGACGCCCGGACCGCCCGGGCGGCCTTTCTCACGGCACTGGGCCATCCGGCGCCGACCCGGGCGGTGCGAGTCAAGGGAGGGGTTCCTCGCGGGCGTTTCCCCAGCGAGCCCCTGGAGGAGGTGATCCGGCGGGCGATCCGGATCCGCCCCGATCTGGAGGCCCTGCGCCGGGAGGTGGACGCTGCGGCCGCGCGCCTCCAGGCCGCCCGGGGCCTTTATCTGCCCCGTCTCGATGCCTTTTCCACCTACGGTGTGAGCGGCGAAAAGCTTTCCGATGGAAGTTCGGATTACACGGTGGGACTGGCGCTCAGCTGGGACCTTTTCCGGGGCGACCGGGGTCCGGGAGTGGATGGAGCCCGGGCGGAACTGCAGATGGCCCGGGCGGGCTTGAAAGAGGCG
This sequence comes from Desulfacinum infernum DSM 9756, assembly GCF_900129305.1. Classification (GTDB taxonomy): domain Bacteria; phylum Desulfobacterota; class Syntrophobacteria; order Syntrophobacterales; family DSM-9756; genus Desulfacinum; species Desulfacinum infernum. Next base: position 128,556 of record NZ_FQVB01000013.1, read on the forward strand.
GAGGACCAGGTGCGGTTCCAGGTGACGGAGACGTGGGAAGCCTTTCAATCGGCCGAAAAGCGGCTGGCCGTGGCCGAAAAGGCCGTGGAACAGGCCGGGGAAGCCCTCCGGATCGTTCGGGACCGCTACGGGGAGGGGCTGACCGCCATCACGGAGCTTCTGCGGGCGGAAACGGCCCAGCTGGAAGCGCGGCTGCAGGCCCTGGAAGCCCGCTACGCGTACGTGACGGGCTACGCGGCCGTGCTGCTGGCCCAAGGCCGGCTGGAGGATCCCGGTGCGTTCGCCCGTCCGTGACCCACGCCGGCGTTCACGGCGGTGCACGAATCTATCCAGGCGTCTGTCCGAAAACGCCACGGATAAACGCGTTTCTCGTAGCGCAGCCCTTCAGGGCTGCGGAGGAACCCCCGGCCGTCGGATAGGCCATCGCGTATTTCCCATTAATTCATGGAGTTGCGATGAGCCTTTCCGCGGGGCTGAAGCCCCGCGGCTACGAGGAGGACCCAAGTTCCTCGGCCTTGTAAGTCGGAGAGCCATTGTCGGGGAGCCTCCTAGGAGCCTGTCCGAGAACTCTCATACCCGCCACTCCCGCGCAAGCGGGAGTCCATAACTTACTCCTGAATTGGACGATTCTTTCTCATGGACAGGTTCTGAAGGGCGGGCGTAAAGCCCGCCCCTAGTGCGCCTGGGAGCAGGCGTGATCAGAGAGGTGAAAGTCCTCTTCCGGGAGATGCCCGCTCCCGGTAGTCGAAGGTAACTGCGTCGCCGTGAGGCGGGGTGGGAAGCAACCGGAGACGAACACACAGTCCGCAGGATGACGAACGCGATTCGGCCTTACGACTCGACGAGTCTCCTAGGGAAGGACGAAGTCCAGACCGTGTCAAAGCGGCAAGGTATGGTCGAGATACTGTGGCACTCGCAGACGAAAGGGCGAGAAACGGAGAACACAAACTTCGACCTGGAGCCGGCCGACGTAGCCACGGAAGTCTGCCACGCTGGGCGGGCAGCAAG
>NZ_FQVB01000058.1 GCF_900129305.1 Desulfacinum infernum DSM 9756
CCGACATGACCGTGTTCGGCAGCGCGGACCGATTGGCCTCGTGGGTGGGAATTTGTCCGGGCAACAACGAATCGGCGGGCAAACACAAAAACGGCCGAATTCGCAAGGGCAACACCTACGCCCGGCGCGTGCTTTGCGAGTTCGCCCACGCTGCGGTTCGAACTCCTTCAGCCTTTAAGGCCAAGTTTCAGAGCCTCATGCCCAGAAGAGGTTACAAACGAGCCATCATCGCCATTGCCCACAAGATCCTGCGCACCATTTTCTACATGATCTCGAGAAACGAGCCCTATCGAGACAGCACCGTAGATTACGAAGCCTTGTATGTTAAACGCAACGCCCCGCGTTGGATTAGGATGCTGGTAAAGTTCGGATACATCGCACAACCCCAAAACCGATCTTAGACCAGAGGGGAACTGGAAACGTTGCCGGGGGGTGGATAGCTGGTGCCCCCCCGACCGTATCTTTCATATTAAAGAGGGGTATCAAGAGGGCTTGCAGAGGTGAGTCCCCCGCACGGGCTCCCTCGCTCGGTGCCGGCCATTGGGGTGCGGCCCAGGCAGACACCGGCCATTTATGCAATTGCGCGCGTAAAGATTTGAAAATCGGACTTGGTATACTTCCCCCGGTAGTTGGAACTGGACGCCAAAGGCTCTTACCCTTTATTCCTTTATGCCAAGACCATTTTCGCTTTTCAACCTTTTTCCGGCGCTTCCCCCATGTTACCGATCCGAGTTGTGTGCATCGCTTCTTAAAGTGGCATAAGCATCGGGTCTCTTACTTCGGGCGCCCAATAGCCTGAGCTGCGCCGAGAATGGGTCGGACCGAAGGTCCTCGCAGAGGGCTCTCCCGAAGGTTCGGATGGATCGACTCATGCCTTGAGATCCAAGCCCACATCACGTAAACCTCCGCCGGTGTTCGCCCCTTCAGGCATGGCGGGGACGTTGGTTGTTATAAAACTCGAAGTATCTTCGAGGTCCTTGCATAAGCACCTCTAAGCAGATCCCACGGGGGAGCCCGCCTGCAGTCCCTTTACGAACAAGTCGGCGATGACTTCGGCAACCCGCTCCATGTGCCGCCGCACATCTTCCGGCCTTCGCCCTGGATAGTTATGAAAAGTGATCAGAACACCGTTCAGCGCCGCAAAGAAGGCATGAGCCACAAGGCGCGATTCGGCGCTCCGCGCGTCTTGGCGGAAGACCGCCTGGAAATGGTCGAGAACGCGCCGCTCCATCTCGTTCAGCCGCTCGAGGAGTTCTTCGCGGATCTCGCCGTGCAGCATGAAATGAGTCATCATGCGGAAATAGTGATCGTTCTCCCACAGGAAAGCGATCACTTCAGCAGCCACATCGTTCGGCGTTCCGTGGTTGTCCACGATTTTCTTGATTCGATGAACGAGCCGGCGAGCCCCCGTGAGAAAGCTTTCAATGAATAGCGCCTGCTGGTCGGGGAAATACCGGTAGATGGCCGCCGGAGAGATTCCCGCTTCCTTGGCGATCTGGCGCATGCTCACTTTATCGAAAGGACAGGTTCCGAAAACACGCTCGGCAGCATCCAAAATGATCTGCCGCCGAGCCTCTTTTTCCTGCTTCCTTAATCGCTGGAAAGTCCCCTTCTCGCTCATGGATAGCATCCGCCCACTATGATAACCGTGTTCTTTACCGGACAATCCATTTTTCTCGATATAAGGAGGAGGCTTGCGGTACTCCTCCGACCTTCATAAAGTGACACATCTATCCAGCCATGTGAACTTCTTCCAACGCCCTTTCCTGGTAGTGCTGCGTCAGGCGATGGCAAAAACGGTCCCAGCGGCGGGCACGCTCCATCGTCTCGGCGTTCACCGGGTGGGTGATGGGCCCGGAAAGGAGTTCCTCCGCCTCCCGGGAGAGCTCCTTTACCGGCCCTTCAGGGATCCCTTCCAGGATCCTGCCCACGAATTCCGCAGGCGGGTACCAGTCTCGCACCCGACTCAGGTCCCGGTGGATCTGCGTGAGGAGCACATTCCGGGGGCCTTCCCAAAGTTCGTTCACCGCCGCGTCCCGATAGAGCCGGGGAAGGGCGGAAAAGTCCTCCATCACGCCGTGTCCGCCGAAGATGGACATGGCTCCGCGGATCACGTCCGGCGCGTCCCAGGCGGCGGTGATTTTCTGCAGCATGATGAGTTCGCGCACATCGAAGCGGAGCTTTCGCACTTCATCGGGTTCGTCCGCGGCAAGCCCGCCCTTGAGGCCGTCGGGCAGACCCAGAAAGCTTCGGTAAAGACGAAACGCGCCGGCCAGGGTGCGTTGCGCGGTCCGCTCCATCCCGGTGAGTTGCGACACCACAAGCGGGAACCGACCGATGCGCTGCCCGAACGCTTCACGAAACTCCGCATAAGCCTTGGCTTCCCGGACCGCACGGGTCATGAACGCCGCACTGGAAAGACCCACGGTGAGCCGGGAAAGGGTGAGCACGATCCCCACCACGTTGGCGAGCCCCCTTTCCAGGGGTCCCACGGGATAGGCTTTGGCGCCGTTGAAGGTGATCTCCGCCGTGGGAAGTTCGCTGGTGCCCATCTTCCATTTGAGTCGATCGATGGTAAAGCCGTTTCGGGTCCTCTTTTCTTCATCGGCTGGAAGCCAGGAGGGCACCACGAAAAGGGCCACGGCGTCCGATCCCCGGGGCTTGGCCGTCACCACGGCATAGTCCGCATGGGTGGCCGAACAGAAGAACTTGGGGCCGTAAAGCCTCCAGGTGCCTCCTTCTTCCACCGCCTCCACCCGGTTGGCCGGAACGTCCGATCCGCCCTGGATCTCGGAAAGGTACTGGGCTCCGATGGCGAAGTGCCCGTCCAGGCCTTCTTTGCAGTGGGTCCGGATGCGCATGAGTTCGGGCGTGTCGGCGAACTTGTCCAGCAGGGCCACCAGGCCTTCCGTGCAGGTGACCGGGCAGGCGATGCAGGCCTCTCCCAGTTGATAGATCAAAAACATCTTGACGAGCTTCACCCATGGATGAGTCCTTTCGGAAAAGAGCGCCTCGGAAAAGACCTCCCTTTCCAGCAGCTCCGTTTCCAGGGGGCGCACGATCCGGTCCACGCGCCTTCCATAGGCGTCGAAATGCTCTACGGCGGGGCGTTTTTCCGGGACGGCCGCCGCCTCCGCAAGCCTTTTCCACCGGAACGAAACCTTCCGGGAAAGTTCCCGAGCTTCCCGGTCCACCTCTTCCCAGCGGTCCCCACAGTAGTGACGAACGACGGCCTGCACGATGGGATCATCCGCATAGAAATCCATGGAATCCCGGCGATCCAGATAGTCGTCGAACCTATACGGGTTCGGCTTCAATGTCTCAGTCATGGAAAGCCTCTCCTTTTCCTTCTTGGCGCAGAGCCTGCTTCAGGATCTTTCCTGTGGCGTTTTTCGGAAGAGACTCCGTAAACACCACATCCTTGACGCATTTGAACCCGGCCAGATGTTTTCTGCAAAAATCAACCACTTCTTCCTTGGTGAGCGACTGTCCGGGCCGTGTCACCACGTGAGCCACGGGAACTTCGCCCCAGGTGGCATCGGGCCTCCCCACCACCGCCACCTCCTGGACCTGGGGCATGCGGGACAGCACGGCTTCCACCTCCGCCGGGTAGATGTTTTCTCCACCGGAGATGATCATGTCCTTCAAGCGGTCCACGACCGTGACGAATCCCTCTTCGTCCACCGTACCCAGATCGCCGGATCGGTAGGCCCCATTGAGCAGCGCGTCCCGGGTGGCCTCGGGATTTTGCCAGTAACCGGAAAATACCTGCGGGCCGTAAAGGCATAATTCCCCGACCTCGCCCGGGGGAACCTCACGGCCCGACCCCGGCTCGATGGCCTTGACCGCGCCGTGGAATATGGGTTTTCCGGCTGTGGAAGCCCTCTCCAAGCCCATGTCTTCCGTCCAGAAGGTGATGGCCCCGGTGTATTCCGTGGCCCCGTACACCTGCACGACCCGAAGGCCCAGGTCCCGGTACTTTTCGATGAGGCTCCGAAGGACCGGTGATCCCCCGCAGATGAAGTGGCGGAACGTCGATAGATCCAACTTTTCGATGCCCGGCAACATGAGCATGGCCTGGAGCATCAGGGGGACGGTCATGAGAAACTGGATCTTTTCCAGCACCAGCGTCTCCCAGACCTTCCCGGGGTGAAACTCAGCCATGTAGTAGGTGGTGCACCCCACGTGCACGTTGGCGAAGATCGGGGCCAAGCCCCCGATATGAAACAGGGGAGCCACCAGAAGGTACCGGTCCTTGTGGGCCCAACGCAGCGTGTGGGTCAGTCCGATGGACGCCCAGAAGACGTTATCGTGGGAGATTACAGCCCCCTTGGGTTTTCCCGTGGTCCCCGACGTGTACATGATGATGGCCGGGTCGGCGCCGCCGCCCAGATGAGCGGGCTCCGCCGTGGACGACTTTTCCAGAACTTGGCTGAAGTCCTCGTCCGGCGAAGCACCGTTGGCGGAAACAAAGAACTCCAAGTTCCCGGACGTACGGATCCCTGAGACCGTTTCCCCGAAACAGGATTCGTAGAGCAGGAGACGCGCGCCGCAGTCGCCCAAAATGTAATCGAGCTCCGGTGCCGTGAGCCGCCAGTTCAGGAGAACCGTAACCACGCCGATCTTGGCCGCTCCGAAAAGGGCCGTCGTCACGGCTTCGCGGTTGCGGGAGAGGACGGCGATGCGATCCCCGGCGCAAAGGCCCATGGCTGAAAGATAGTGGGCGAAGCGGTTGGCGCGTTGATTCACTTCCCGGAAGGTGTAGCGACAATCGTCGTCCACGCACGCGACCAAGTCTGGTGACAAAAAGGCTCGATTGGCCAGCAAGCCCCCTATGTTGATCCTCATGATTCGGCCTCCCAATTTTGTGGAATCCATGTGGCATACGCATGATAAACGCCAGTCTATGTGATAAACATCGTTTACTTTCATAACCTATGTTTTTAGCAGCCGCAAGGGGGAAACGGAGCCTTACGAAAAACAAGCCCCGGAGGGCGCGTCCTGCTTACAGTGCATGCGAAGGAGGATGACTTCTTCTTGTCGGACGCACGGCAGATGCGACTTTTGCAAATGCCTCTTTTCGATGATGGCGGGACCGATCACGATTCGTTTGCACGTCATTCTCAGATGCCCCTCCCCAGCGCTATCTGCCCGATTGGCCTCTGCATCGCTTGCGCAACATCATGCCTGCATTGCTTGAAAGGCCTGCCCCCCTTTGCCCCAAACAGGAGCGACATGTGCAAACCACTGACATTACAAGACTTATTCTTGTCGCCGGGCGACAAGCAAAATTTTTTTCGGATTTGTTCAGGCAGTTAGCGGGGAATCTCCGTTAGGGCGCCGAAGAGCCCTCTGGAGGGTCTCGTTCGGTGTGGCGCCGGCTCAAGTCCAGCATGGGCAGGAGAGTCGGGTGGGCCTTTTCAACTCCCTAAAATGCAACATGAAAAGGAGGTATTTGTGATGATCAGAGGTCGTCGGTCCCGAAGCGGCAATCCCCGCGTTTTCCCACGGATAAGCTCTGTCAGGGCTTGCGTTTACCTGGAGAGAACCTTCGCCGCAGACCCGCGCTTCGATCGGGAAACATTGGAAGTGCTGTTACATGTCGCAGGCGAGCACGTTGTCCATTTGACCCGCGACCTCCTTGGTGCTCATTCCCCCGCGACGCTGAAACACATCGAGCGGAAAATGATTCAAGAGTCGTTGGACCACAAAGACATGGCCAACATCCTGTTTCTCACGTCGGCCCAAACCGATGGAGAACGTCGTAAGAAGATGAAATCGGTGGTTCTGGATTTTTTGGCCCGTCGCCGTCGCGCCGGACGACATCTTGCCGATCCCTTAAAGGAGCGGCTGGGCAAAATGGCCGACCTGCTCCGATTGAATACGACGGAGATGGAATTGTGCTCATTTGTGTACACATTGACTGAAAACAAATGCCTGCACGACTACTATTTCGAATACCTTCAATGCCACAGAATGAGTGGGCGCAATCTTTTAGCAGCCACATTGGGCACAAACGAAGAGGAACTGGAAAAGGCCTTCCAAGGTCCTTTGACTCAATTGGGATATTTAATCATCGATCAGGACGAAATGTATCTGACCTACGAATTTAGAAAGTTTCTGGAAAATCCAGGAGTTCAGTTGATGGAGGCTCACTTCGGGGCCGTAGAGCCGGAGCCTGTCCCACTGAACGCACATCCCATCGATCAGGACGCCCTGGATTACATGCGGGCGTTATTGAAGAAGAAACCGAATCATCCTGTGCACATTCTTCTCTACGGCCCACCGGGTTCGGGGAAGTCAAGTTTTGCGAGGGCCCTGGCCAATCTTCAGGATGATCCGGCCTACGCGGTCATTGCCGACAAGGAGTCGTCCCAGTCGAATCGGCGGATTTCCATTGAAACCTGCATCACGGCCACCAATACGGGTAACGGTGCGATCATCATTGTGGACGAGGCGGACAACTTGCTCAATACGGACCTCCCCTGGTTTTTCGGCAAACACGGCACGGACAAAGGATGGCTCAATGAACTCATGGACCGCCCGGGATTGCGCATGATCTGGATCACTAACTCGATCGAAGATATCGACGAGTCGGTCCGGAGGCGATTCACGTTCAGCATGGCGTTCAAAACCCTGGGTGGCGATCGCAAGAAGCGGCTATGGTTGTCCATTATGGAGGCCAACGGGGTGGCCCACCTGGTGGACGACGCGACCTTGAAGGAACTGACCCGGCGCTACCATGTTTCCGCCGGGGCAATCGATACGGCCGTCAAGGGCGCCAAAATGGCGGGATGGACATCTCAGGAAAAATTCTGCAAGGCCCTCACCATGGCTCTATCGGCCCATGAAAGGCTCCTTCATGACGGCAGTGAACCGATTCCGGTAGGCCTTGTTCGAAGCGACTACACCTTGGAGGGCCTTTCCATCAAAGGAGATTTCGAGGCCATGCTGGCGCACATTGACGCTTTGAGAAATTTCTGCCAAGAAGAACCCAATGGGCGTGTCGGTCTTGCCGCCCTTTTTCACGGCCCTCCGGGAGTTGGCAAGACCGAATTGGGCCGCTACCTGGCGGATCGGATCGGCCGGCAGATCATGATCTGCGGCGCTGCCGACATTCTAAGCAAGTACGTTGGCCAAACGGAAAGGAACATCAGAAGCGTCTTCGCTTCAGCGGAAGCTGCCGAGGCCGTACTTATGATCGATGAGGTGGAATCGGTCCTCTACAGTCGAAACCGCGCCGAGAGATCGTGGGAGCTCAGCAGGACCAACGAGCTTCTGACGAGCATGGAGCGGTTCCGCGGCGTCTTCATAGCCACCACCAACCGCCTTGAGGATGTGGATCCGGCCGCTTTGCGTCGGTTTCACCATAAGATTGGCCTGGATTACCTGACGGATGCGGGCAAACGGCTCTTTTACGACAAGTATCTCACACCGCTCGTCGGAGCCCCCTTGAGCGAGGTGGAGGCAAAGCTGCTCTATCGTATCCGGAATCTCACTCCCGGCGACTTCAAGGTTGTTTCCGAAACCCGACGTTTTCGGGGCGAGGTGATTACCCACCAAGAGCTCATCAAGGCGCTGCTTCGCGAATCCACCTTGAAGGAAAGCCACGGCGGAAGGGCCGCCATCGGCTTTTGATGGGCGGCTTGAAGCCTTGCGCGAAAAGCCGGGGACAGAACATCATGCGGGTTCGATCGCTTCAGATCGAATTGCCACCTTTTTGACCTGAACGCGCTGAGAAACGGCCTTCGGAGCAGTCCAACTGCTGCTCCGAAGGCGGCGGTCCAACAATCGTACTTTCGCTGGAGGATGGTATGTCCTTAAAACGGCGCAACCCCATCGACCAGTTGGTCGACGAGACTTATGCACACTGCGTCAGGGAACGACCGGCACGCGATGCAGAAACCGTCTATCGGTGGCAAAAAGATGAAATCAGCCATCTGCGCGAACGATTCGAGGTGCTGCCGCTAATGCCCGAATTACGGCAACTGGCATTGGAGGCTGTGGATCATTGGAGAGAAAGGGAATCCAGGCTTCTCGACACACTAAAGACGACAAAGGAGGAGTTCCTTTCCAATTTTCGGGCTACCCGAGAAGATGTTCTGAAAGGCGGCTCGCAATCGCTGCTTGCGGCTTATGCGTTATATCCCAAAACACGGGGAGTGTGCCGGAATATGGATTGGGTCAATCTGTTCTCGTGGATTTTGCCGCAGGCAGATCTGGATCGCGCAGCTATTTACGGAGAAGTGGGCAGGATCGTGACGGCCTGCCTCTATATCGAGATCTTGAGCAAATTACAGCCGTTTCAAGCTGAAGAAGAAAGTATCACGAAAGATCGGGATCTCATGAGAATCGAGGCGCGTTGGCAGCTCGTCGAGAGACTAACGAGGTTGAATCGTCAGGGGGGCAAGCAGACTCTTCTTCTAAGTTCTAGTAAGTCTTGGAAAAATTCAACCCACAAAAAATAAGGAAAAGGCAATGTTACACGGATTTGTAAAAGGAAAAGTCAGTTTCGACATGTGCGAAGACTCCCTAACAGCTGCTGTCATAAGCAGGATGGCCTATTTGCCAAGCGAAATGATCTGGCGTTTAATCAGGGGAAATGAGGATTTTTTGCCCACATTTTCTGGAGTTTTAGAAAACATAGAATTTTGGCCCATTTGGTTTTCTCTTGATCAGCGCAGCTATTGCGAACCTGACGTAATATTAGAGTTTGAAAATATCGATGTAATCGTAGAGGCCAAAAGAGAAGATACTTTTTTGCAGAATTATGAACAGCTAGCTAATGAGTTGAAATATTATTTTGCACAAAGGGAAGGTTCGAAGAAACCGGTGCTCTTGTGGGCATTAGGCGGCATGGGAAGACAAGTTGAAAAGATATCAGAATATTCCCGGCTTTCTTCTCCAGACAACAGTGTCTATTTTGCTGCTACATCATGGCTTCAGCTTTTCAATAGAATAAAAAAATTGGAACGATTTCTCAGGCATAAAATTCAAACAAACGATGACATATCTTCACACCCTTATTGTTTTGAGATTGGATATTTTCTAAGAATTATAAATGATATAATGATAGCCCTAAAGAAACATGGAATACAAGAGTGGTTTTTCTTAAGCGAAACACATAGAGCCTTTTGTCATCTTAGTGTTAATGCATCTGCCCTTACTTATTATTGTGCCAATCGAGATGCTCATTTTACTGGCACCAGTTAAAGGCGGATTTTCTTAAGCGAACTGACGACTGATATTAGTATCGAGTTCGGCGCTCATCTACTTAATTTAAATAATGAGGGGTGAAATATGGCCAATGAACTAAAACAAACATTGTGTGAGGTAAGAAAGGCATATCGACTAATTTATCTTTATCAAAGGAGTGTTTTGTCGACTATAGAGAGATTTGCTAGTGAGTTTGTAGATTCAGTTTTCTACTGCTGGAATCCTACACACTATAGTTCTCCACCTATGCGCTCTACAAACATACATCAAAGGCGGTGCTGGGATTTGATACCTTTCTATTTGACGGCTGTTTTTTATCGATATAGTAAAGGCGACATCGAGAAACATCCAGCAGGTGACTGGCTGTTGGAGCTTAATGTGGTCACAGATAGTGCCGCACTGGAAAAATTCGAAGCACGGAACCCCCAACCAGATCCATGTGATTTTGGTCCTCCTGAAGATTCAAAGACAAAGATTATTGTAGCGATGTGGTTTTGTGAGAAAGAAGCCACCTTTAACTGGTACAATCAAAGTGAAAAGTTGAAATATCCAGATGACGAGATTATGAGATATGAAATACCGGCTGGATTGATATGTGTGAAAAAAGAATACCAGCTAGAAGAACTAGGCAGTGAACCACAAATTGTTGCTGCAGCATCTGATTTTAAGACTTTTCTGAATACGCATATCCCCCACAGAAAATGGTAACATGATTGCTAAGGGGTACAACATCGATTTGAACCATTATGAGTAAGTATAGTGACGCCCGGCACCCGCGGGCCATCCTGGAGAACCTCGGACTTGTACAGGAAGGCAAACTCACCATTGCGGGGGCGCTACTTTTTGCCCGGCGCCCCCAGCGGCTCTTTCTTTGGGCTCAGGTGCGCGTCGGGCTTTTCCGGGGACAGCGACACCTGTTCACCGGACTGGACTTGGTCTTTTTCGACACCACCTCCATCTACTTCGAAGGTCAAGGGGGTTCGTCTTTGGGTCAAAGAGGTTTCAGTGAGGACCACGGGCCGGATCTCCACCAGATGGTCGTCGGGGCCGTGTTGGATGGGAAGGGCCGTCCGATCTGCTGCGAGATGTGGCCGGGAAACACCACGGATGTGAAAACACTGCTTCCGGTGGCCGAAAGGATCCGGCGCCGGTTCCAAGTGGCCCGTTTTTGCCTGGTGGCGGATCGAGGCATGATCAGTCGCCGAACCCTCCAAAAACTCGAGGACAAGAACACGGGTTTGGCTCAACTTTAACAGTACTTCAAAAATATGTGTGGAATATCGGAATGTTATGGGCACACTAATCCTCCTTGGCACTACAAGTCTATCCGAAAAGGTGCTTCGGTCTCACGGCCCTTCCAGTTGGCGGATGGTGGGAGGAACGGCAACTCCGACAGCCTGAAAAACCTTGCCGCATGTGCCACGGCATTCCGTGCGGACGGCAAAGCACTTGCCGCTCTCTTCAATGGTGATCTGTTGCAGCGCCCTGAGATCCTGCTTGATGTCCGCCCATTCGAAACTATGACCGGCCGCCTCCAGCCGCCGGTAGAGCTCTTTTTTGAGCACCAGGGCGAGGAAACTGCAAAACACGTGTCCCCGGATCGTTTCGTCCAACCGATGAAAGATGGGACGGGTACCAAGGAGCGACTTAGTGTCCCGAAAAACCTGCTCAACTTGCCAGAGCTCTTTGTACTTGAGGGCCACCTGTTCGGCCGGCAATGTCGTGTTGGTCGTCAGTACCCACTTGCCGTCAAAGCGCTCTTCTCGGCGGGCTTTTTCGTAATCGATGGTGAAGGCGCCGCGGTCCGATTTGACGTATCGTCGGTAGCCCCGGTTGCCCACAAGGGCCTTGGCGCCGTTTTGCAGCTGTTCTTCAAGGGAGCGCAAGATTTCCTCCCGCTCAGCCTTGTCTTTTCGAGCCTGCTTGGGGTTCAAGCACACAATATAGCGCCTTCCGTTCACCCGGACTTCCTTGACCTTGAGAGGAGAGGCCTCTTTCGAAGAGCTTCGTTCCACTCGGACTTCCCGATAACGGCCCGCACGGGACAAGACCTCCTCTCGGACTTCCTTGAAGCTGCGCATGCGCACACCGAGGATGTAGTTCAAACCCGTGTTCTTGTCCTCGAGTTTTTGGAGAGTTCGGCGACTGATCATGCCCCGATCCGCCACCAGGCAGAAACGGGCCACTTGGAACCGGCGCCGGATCCTTTCGGCCACCGGAAGCAGTGTTTTCACATCCGTGGTGTTTCCCGGCCACATCTCGCAGCAGATCGGACGGCCCTTCCCATCCAACACGGCCCCGACGACCATCTGGTGGAGATCCGGCCTGTGGTCCTTACTGAAACCTCTTTGACCCAAAAACGATCCCCCTTGACCTTCGAAGTAGATGGAGGTGGTGTCGAAAAACACCAAGTCCAGTCCGGTGAACAGGTGTCGCTGTCCCCGGAAGAAACTTTCCTCGATCAGATCCTTCGTGCACCGAGGACTGAAAGGGGTGGCGTCCTTCTGATCCTCGGTTTCTTCGCCGAGGAAGGCCATGGCTCTGTAGAGATGATGGAGCTGAAGATCTTCCGTCCCCGGAATCACATGGTCCCGCAGCCACTTGCTGCACGACCTGTCGGATCCACTCATCATGAGCCGATGAAGGACCGTGGTGAAAATGGCCCGTTCCACATCGAAGCCGAACAGGCGATGCCGAAGCAAGTCTTGGAGGACTTGCCGAAATCCAAGCTGATCCCACAAGCGTCCGAAGATCAGAGCTGGGCCGATGGTCCTTCCCTCGGCTCGAAGTTGGGTTTGGGCCGAAAGAACGAGCACCGCCTGTTCCGAGAAGCGGACAAGGGATCGGGCCAGCTTTTCAAGTTCTCCAGAGGCATTGAGCTTATCCAATCGCCCGACGGTGGCGATGACGCGCTGACGAACCTTGGGACCCTCTCGCCTGCTCTCGACGATCTGAACGTATTGATAGGGTCCTGATTTCTTAATGCGAGCGAACATGGGCGCCTCCACTACAAGATGGTGCCCCCATGCTACAGAACCTGTAATCGACTATCAAGAATTGAATGGGTCTCTTTTGGCACTACATTTTTGGCCGCTAGAAACCAGACCCCTAGATTTCATGCGGGTTTGCGGGCGCAAAAAGCCGATTTTGGCCAAATCACTGTAAAAGAAAAGTATTAGGTTTTTTGCCCTTGGAAACTCTTTCCGACCAGGGAAACGGCACGAAGACCACCGGGTATTCCAGGCCCTTGCTCCGGTGGATGGTCACCACCTGCACCAGGTTTTCTTCGCTTTCCAGCCGGAGCTGTTCTTCTTCCCCCTCACCATCCGAGGCCCTTTTATCCTGGAGCCACCGCAGCAGGTTTCCCGTTCCCGGGTGGGTCTGGGAGGCGGCGTGCAAAAGTTCCAAAAGATGCAGGATGTTGGTGAGGCGCCGTTCCCCTTCCGGAAGGGACCGCACCCGGCCGGTCACGCCTTCCCCCTTGAGCAGTTCCAGGAAGCCCGAAAAGAATCCGTATCGCTGCCACAGGTCGTGGTAGCGGAGAAACCGCTGCTGGAGGCTTTCCAGGAGCGCCTCGTCGGCATCAAGCCTTCGGATCGAGGGGGCGTCCCAGCCGAGCATTTCCGTGGCCAACGCGGCCCGAAGGAGCCCCTCGTCGCCGGGATCGGCCAAGGTGGCCAGGATCGCGAGCATCTCTTCCGCTTCCCCGGACGAAAAGACGCTTTCCCGCTGCAGACTCACGCTGGCGACTCCCCGCCTGCGGAGGGCCTTTTGGACCATGTCCCCTTCCCGGTGGGATCGCACCAGCACAGCGATGTCCCGGGCCTTCAGGGGCGCATCGCCGATCCGGGCGCGGCCTTCGGCGGCCAGGTTGAGAAGCCGCGCGATCTCCCCCGCGCAGTCGGCCGCCGCGGCGTCGTAGGCGTCTCCTTTCGTGATGGTCCCCTTGTTGAGCTTCAACCCTTCGGACCGGAGAAACCGGATGCGAAAGGCGGCGGGCCGGGTTCCGTCCACCAGGAGGGGGCGGGCGTCGGCCTTCCCGGCGCTTTTCACCGGATGGAACGGGATGTCCTCGTCGTAGACGAAGGGCGCCGGAGACCGACCGAAAAGGAGGTTCACGGCTTCCACCAGGTCGGACGCCGACCGCCAGTTGGTGTCCATGGTGTAGATGCTGCCGGCGCCGGCATCCCGGCGCGCCTGCATGTAGGCGAAGATGTCCGCCCCGCGGAAGCTGTAGATGGCCTGCTTGGGGTCGCCGATGAGGCACAGGGGCTCGGGGTTTTCGGGAAGATCGTAGATGCGCTGAAAGATCCGGTACTGGACGGGGTCGGTGTCCTGGAATTCGTCGATGAGGGCCACGGGAAACTTGGCCCGGATCCGCCGGGCGAGATCCGCCCCGCCGGGCCCGCACAGGGCCTTGTCCAAGACGTTCAGAAGATCGTCGAAGGAAAGGAGCTCCTCCTGTTCCTTTCCCCGGGCCGTTTCTTCTTCCACAAAGCGCGAGGCGTCCCGGAGGATTCGGATCCTCTGCAGGCGGATTGTTTCCCGGAGGCGATCCCGGAACCTGCCGCACAGGTCGAAGAAGGGATGGGACGGCACGGAATGTCCCGCCTTGGTCCCCTTTTCTTCCAGCATGGCGGGAGTGAAGCGCAGGAAGCTATCCGGAAGGTCGAGCGGGGTTTCTTCCTGGCCCGCCAGGGCGTCCATGTAGTTCAGGGCGTTTTGGATGACGGAAGAGTTGTAGGAGCTTCGGTAGAGGGCGTCGGATTTCCGGAAGAGATCGACGACGTCTTCCCGGTACCGTTCCCAGCCGCGCCGGACTTCCCGGAACATCCGGTCCAGCTCGTCGAATCCGGGAACGTCTTCGGGTTGGAGTTCAGGCAAGATCTTCGGAGCGGGGGTTCCCCGTAGCACCTGGAGCGACTGCAGGAGGCCGTCGGGGCCGCCCCAGGTCCGCAGGAACCACCGCGTTTCCTTTTCCCCGGCCCCGGCCAGGGCGCGCCGCCAGTAGTCCGCGGCCGCCTGGCGCCGGAGCTCCTCTTCGTCGGTGGTCAATTCCGGGTGAAAAGGCGCCCCGCTTTCGAAGGCGAATTCCTGGAGCATCCTTCGGCAGAAGCCGTGGATCGTGAAGATGGCCGCTTCGTCCAGGCGGCCGGCGGCTTCCCGGAGCTTCCAGGCGGCCCGGGCGAGTCTTTCCGGGTCCAGGCGTCCCGCCAGGCCGTCCAGCAGCGGATCCTTCGCCGGGCCGTCCGCCCCGGCCGTTTTGCAAGCGAAATGGTCGGCGGCCTCCCGCAGCCTTTCCCTGAGCCGCCCCCGCAGCTCCTCGGTGGCCGCGTTGGTGAAGGTCACCACCAGGATGCGGCCGATGTCCAGGTCCCTTTCCAGGAGGGTCCGGAGAAAGAGGAAGACGATGCTGTAGGTCTTTCCCGTGCCGGCGCTCGCTTCGATGAGGCGCACGCCGTCCAGAGGCAGGTTCAGGGGATCCAGGGGTTTCATGCCGTGATCTCCGCCGTGCGTACCGTGTCAAACTGAACTTTCATGGCCCACTTTGCGCACCCCGCATGGATGTCATGTCCATTTGCGTCCATTTGCGGTTCTATTTCACCTGGCCTGAGCGATTTCACCGGGTTTCTCTCTCTCCGTGCGATTTGCGGGCGGGGATAAACCCCGCCCCTACGCAGTGTCTCTATGATAGGGGTAGGAAGGACTCGTTGCCGAGTCCCTCCCCCCTCCGAACCGTGCGTGCGGATCTCCCGCACACGGCTCTCCGGTCGGTGGTTTTACCTCATGAGGACTGAAGGAACGCTTATGAGTCTTCCAGAGGCTGAAACACTCATAGACGAGAAACCCAAATGGCTTCAACCCAACATCAGGGTCCTTCAGCATGCGCTCGACTGCGATGACAGATTGCGCCTGTACGGTGCATCTCTCTTGCTTAGCCCACAAGGGCACTGGCGAGAGGGAAAATTCATGCCAACCCAGCCTTGCACATCCACCTTCCTGCGTCCCTTCGCTCCACGGGCATTACCCCGCTTCCTCGCTACTATGAACGCTCTGACTCCTGCCCGACTGGCTCTTCGTGCCCTACGTGGCGGCAATGAACACCAACCTCTCATCGGGCAGGTCTCCCCGATTCACTCGACACACACTTCCATGCATTCCGTCTCCAACAACCTGACGCGCCCTGTCATCGCTTATGTGCTGCCGCCCAGCGTAACAGACTTCCCAGTGACCGCCCTGATGGGTTTGCCCTGTCGGTCCTTGGGTCTGGACTTCGCCTTTCCCTAGTAAGCTCGTCGCGACGCCCGGCCGAATCGAGTTTGTCATCCTACGGACTGCATTTTCCTCTCCAGTTGCACTCCACCTCGCCTCACGGCGACGTAGTTACCTTCGACTACCGCTAGCGGGCATCTCCCGGGAGAGGACTTTCACCTCTCTGTGTGCGCCAGCTCTCGGGCGCACTAGGGGCGGGCTTTACGCCCGCCTTTCGGGGCCGCCCCTGAAAGAGGATCGTCCGTCCGGGTTGCGGAAGCCCTAGGAGGCTGTCCGAAAACGTCGCGGATGATCTCTTTTCTCGTAGCGCAGCCCTTTAGGGCCGCGGATAAACCCCCGAACGTTGGATGGACCATCGC
>NZ_FQVB01000019.1 GCF_900129305.1 Desulfacinum infernum DSM 9756
TAGTCGCCCCCCACGCGGGGGCGTGGATTGAAACCGCAGAGCCACGAGGGACCCGAACACTCCGGTCCGGCGTGTCGCACGGTTCTTTCGGAAATTAGGCTTGTGGGCGTTTTTTGAGAATCCGTCGGCGGAACAGGTCGGCATTGCATTGGACGGGCGATGGTGGTTGAATCGGCCCCGGTGGGTGGATGGACGACGAGGGTGGGGCCGGAGGGCCCCAAGACCTGTAGGGAGAGGCCGATGTATCGAGTCGACTACGAAAGAGAGGACATGGTGATCCGGGTTCCCCGGCGGCTGGTGGACGCCGAGTCGCTGTCCCGGTTCTTGGGGGACGTGACGCTCCGGAGCCTGTTGGAATCCACGGAGCATGTGGAAACGGCCCGCCGGATGGAGCGCCAGCGGCGGCTGGACCAGATCCCCAAGGGCATCGCTCTGCTTCGGAACCCGGACTACAACAAGGGCACGGCCTTTACGGAGGAGGAAAAGGACGCGCTGGGCATCCGGGGATTGGTCCCGCCTAGGGTCCACACCATTCAGGAGCAGATGGCTCGCGTTCTGGAAAACATCCGCCGCAAGCCCAACGACCTGGAAAAGTACATCTTCCTCATCAGCCTCCAGGACCGGAACAAGACGCTCTTCTACCGGGTGCTGCTGGAAAACATCGAGGAGCTCATGCCCATCGTCTACACGCCCACCGTGGGCGAGGCCTGCCAGGAATACGGTCACATCTTTCGCCGGCCGCGCGGGATCTTCATCACACCGGACGACCGGGGCCGCATCGTGAGCCTTCTGAGAAACTGGCCCCACAAGGACATCCGCATCATCGTGGTGACCGACGGCGAAAGGATCCTGGGGTTGGGGGACCTGGGGGCGGACGGCATGGGCATTCCGGTGGGAAAGCTCGCCCTCTACACGGCCTGCGCCGGGATCCACCATTCCCGGACCCTTCCCGTGACCCTGGACGTGGGGACCGACAACGAAGCGCTGCTGTCCGACCCTCTCTACATCGGCGTTCGCCGGCCCCGGCTGAGGGGCGAAGAATACGACGCCCTGGTGGACGAATTCGTCATGGCGGTCCAGCACGTCTTTCCCGGGGCCCTCATCCAGTTCGAGGACTTCGCCAATCGGAACGCCTTCCGGCTGCTCCAGCGCTACCGCCATCGGGTCTGCTGCTTCAACGACGACATGCAGGGGACCGCCGCGGTCACCCTGGCGGGACTCTACGCGGCGCTTCGCCTGACCGGCGGAAGCCTCAAGGACCAGACGATCCTCTTTGTGGGCGCAGGGGAGGCCGGGCTGGGCGCGGGCGAGCTCATCGTTTCCGCCATGATCGCCGAGGGGGCGCTTCCCGAGGAGGCCCGGAGCCGCTGCTGGTTCATGGATTCCAAGGGCCTCATCGTCCGGGACCGGGACGACCTGAGCCCCCACAAGAGGGCCTTCGCCCACGCCCACCCGTTGGTGGCGGACCCGGCGGAGGCGGTGGCATCGCTCCGGCCCACGGCGCTCATCGGCGTTTCGGGACAGCCCGGGGTCTTCGACGCCCGGGTTCTAAAGGCCATGGCCCGCGTCAACGACCGGCCCGTCGTCTTCGCCCTGTCCAATCCCACGGCCAAGGCGGAATGCACGGCCCGGGAGGCCTATGAGCACACGGACGGCCGGGTGATCTTCGCCAGCGGCAGCCCCTTCGAGCCTTTCGAATATCGCGGCAGAACCGTCCGAACCGGCCAGGGTAACAACGTTTACATCTTCCCCGGCGTGGGCCTGGGGGTGATCACCTCCGGAGCCCGGCAGGTGACGGACGAGATGTTCTTCGTGGCGGCCAAGACCCTGGCCCAGATGGTGCTCCCGGAGGATCTGGAGGCTGGGATGATTTTCCCTCGGCTTTCCCGCATCCGCGATGTCTCCCTTCGCATCGCCCTGGCCGTGGCCCACGTGGCCTACCGGGACGGGCTGGCCACTGTTCCCCGGCCCGAGGATCTGGAGGCCCACATCCGGTCCCTGGTCTACTACCCGGACTACGAAAACTACGTGTAGGCCGGTGCCGCGGGGCTGAAGCCCCGCGGCTACGTAAGATGCCGGGTCCCTTGAGGGCCGATGAAGGAAACCCGTTCCGGGGCAGGCTCCCAGCGTTGCTCCTAGGCGTTGCCGTTGGCGAAGAAGCGGTTGAAGGCGTTGACGTAGGCGCGGGCGCTGGCCTCGATCACGTCCGGGCTGGTGCCGATGCCCGAATAGATGCTTCCCCCGATTTCCACCCTCACCATGGCCTCGCCCAGAGCGTCCTTTCCCATGGTGACCGCCTTGAGGTCGTAGTCCCGAAGCTTTCCGGTTTGCCCCACGATCCGCTCAATGCAGTTGAAGACGGCGTTCACCGGGCCGTTTCCCGTGGCGGCGTCGGTGATCTTCTCCCCGTCCTTGATGAGGGTCACGGACGCCAGGGGCTGCATGGTGTTGCCGCTCATGATCTGGAGGCTGTCGAAGGTGTAGGTCTCTGGGACCTTGGTCAGTTCGATCTCCACGATGGTGGCCAGATCCTGGCTGGAGATCTCCTTTTTGCGGTCGGCCACGTTGAGGAAGCGCTTGTGGACCCTCTGGAACTGCTCGTCTGTGAGCTCATAGCCCAGCTCCTTCAGGCGATGTCTCAAGGCGGCTCGGCCGGACCGGGCGGTGAGCACCAGGCTGTGGGCCTTGATGCCCACGTCCTCGGGCCGGATGATTTCGTAGGTGGACCGGTCCTTCAGGATGCCGTCCTGGTGAATTCCCGACGAATGGGCGAAGGCGTTGGATCCCACGATGGCCTTGTTGGGCTGAACGGGAATGTTCATGAGCCGGCTCACCATGCGGCTGGTGCGGTAGATCTCCCGGGTGTTGATGGTGGTGTGGGCGTCGAAGAAGGATTCCCGGGTGCGGATGGCCATGACGATCTCTTCCAGGGACGCGTTTCCGGCGCGCTCTCCCACGCCGTTGATGGTGCATTCCACCTGTTCCGCGCCGTTTCGCACCGCCGCCAGGCTGTTGGCCACCGCCAGGCCCAGGTCGTTGTGGCAATGGACGCTCAGGATGACCTTGTCCAGGGCCGGCACCTTCTCCCGCAGGTTCCGGATGAGCTCCCCGTACTGTTCCGGGAGGGCGTAGCCCACCGTGTCCGGCACGTTGATGACGGTGGCCCCGGCGCGGATGCACGCCTCGATCACGCGGCAAAGATATTCGAAGTCGCTCCGGGATGCGTCCTCAGTGGAATACTCCACGTCCTCACAGTACTTCTTGGCATACTTCACCGCTTCCACCGCCTGCTGGAGGGCGCTTTCCCGGTCCCGGCGAAGTTTCTTCTGGAGATGGATGTCGGAGGATCCCAAAAAGACGTGGATTCGGGGCCGTTCCGCCTTCTTCACGGCCTCCCAGGCGATGTCGATGTCCTGCTGGACGGCCCGGGCGAGACCGGCAATGACCGGTCCCTTCACCTGTTCCGCCACCGTCTGCACCGCCTTCAGGTCTTCCGGCGACGAGCACGGGAACCCGGCTTCGATCACGTCCACTCCCAGTCGCGCCAATTGTTCCGCAATTTCCAGCTTCTGCCTCCGATTGAGCTTGGCTCCAGGGACCTGCTCGCCATCCCTCAGGGTGGTGTCGAAAATATGGATCTTTCGGCTCATGGTCGATTCCTTTCTTCGGGTGGTGTTCTTGTTTCGGTTTCCGTTCTTCGTGGTGCTCAACGGACCACAGGCATCACACAAATCCACTGGGCCATCCAGTCCCATGCCCATCACCTCCTTTCCGTTTGGTCTCGGGCCGATTCCAATAAAAAAGGCCATGGGGTGGAACCCATGGCCTTCGCGTCCTTGTTGCTTGTTGCCGTTACGTGGCGCACACACGGAAGACGAAGGGTTCCCCCACCTGGGTCCCGAGGCTAAGCAACAGGAGCAATAGCAGGCTAAGCAGGTTGCGGGACATGTTCGTCTTCCTTCGTCCTTCCCGGGCCGGTTGGCGCTTCGTGGTGCCCCGGTCCGATCAAATGCTCAGGGCGATCCAGAAAGAGACGGCGATCTCCACAAAAAAGAGAAAGGCGTAGAGCACGTACTTATGGAGGGGAAAATCCTCGATGATTCGGTTCGCCTCTTCCATCACACGGATTGCGTCCATGAGGCCCTCCTGCGCCGTGAACCGCCGTTGAAACCTGATGTCGCGTTTCCTTGTGCACTGCCGACCGCCTCACTAATATAGGAGAGCCGAAGGACAGATCAAGCAAAAAGTGGAGAGACGATGAATCCTGCCGCGAGGGTGCTGGAAAAGATGCCGGAGGAGGCCCGGCGCATGGGATCCCTGCTGACCCAGGCGGGCTACAGGTTCTGGGTGGTGGGGGGCGTGGTGCGCGACGCCCTCCTGGAGCGGCTTCCAACCGATTGGGATTTTTCCACCGACGCTCCGGTGGAAGCTCTCATCCGGCTTCTTTCCCCTTCCTTTCGTGTGATCCCCGTGGGGCTGCGCCACGGCACGGTCCACGTGCTCACGGCCCACGGGGCCATGGAAGTGACCAGCTGGGAGGGCAACGGCTCTCAGGCCGTGCTGGACGATCTCAGGCGCCGGGACTTCACCGTGAACGCCCTGGCGGTGTCCTTTCCCGACGGCACCCTGCTGGATCCCTTCGGCGGACGAAGGGATCTGGAACGGCGGCGCCTGCGGGGCGTGGACGATCCCCTGGCCCGCTTCCGGGAAGATCCCCTGCGGGTGCTTCGGGCAAGCCGTTTCGCCGCCACACTGGGGCTCCACGCCACCCCCAAGACGCTCCGGTGCCTTCGGCAGGCGGCGCCTTGGCTCCAAGAGACCGCCACGGAGCGCGTCCGGGAGGAGCTCTTCAAGCTGCTCACGGGGCCCTGGGTAGTGGAAGGCCTGGAACTGGCCCGACGAACCGGCGTGCTGGAAGTGGTGATTCCGGAACTCCTGGAAGGATACCGGAAGAAGCAAAACCATTACCACGCCCACGACATCTACCACCACACCCTTTACGCGGTGCACCACAGCCCGGCGCGGATCCGGGTGCGCCTGGCCGCTCTGTTGCACGACATCGCCAAACCGAGAGTCCGGAAAAAGATCCGGGGCGTCTTTCGTTTCTTCGGCCACGACAAGGAAAACGCCGGGATGGCGCAAAGCATCCTGGAGCGTTGGCTCGTTCCCAAGAAGCTGGCCGAGGAGGTGTGCATCCTGGTGGCCAACCACATGGTGCACGGCACTGACTGCTGGAAGGACGGGGCCGTGAGGCGCCTCATCCACCGGGTGGGAGAGCCGCTCCTGGAGGACCTCCTGGATCTGATGGCTGCGGATCGGATGGCCCACGGAACGGAGGCGGCGGCCGGGGAGGAGTCCGTGGAACGGCTGCGACAGCGGATCGCAAGGATTCTGGCGGAAAAGCCCGCCCTGGATCTTTCGGCCCTCGCCGTGGACGGCCGGGATGTCATGGCCGCGCTGGGCATCGGCCCCGGTCCTCAGGTGGGACGGGTGCTCAAAAGGGTCCACCGGATCGTCCTGGAGGATCCCGCTATGAACCGGCGGGACGTGCTGCTGGCGTGGATACGGGAGAAGGGACGGGATGTGAGTGATGAGTGATGAGTGAGGGGTGAGGGGTGAGGGGTGAGGGGTGAGGGGTGAGGAGTGAGGGGTGAGGAGTGAGGAGTGAGGAGTGAGGGGTGAGGAGTGAGGGGTGAGGAGTGAGGAGTGAGGAGTGAGGAGTGAGGAGTGAGGAGTGAGGAGTGGCGGCGGGGGATTGTTTCGAGACCAGCAGAGAACCAATAGCTGACAGCTGACAGCTGAAAACTGAAAGCTGAAAACTGAAAACTGAAAACCACAAACCCACACAGAAAGGCAACCCATGGAACCCTTTCCCGTTTTGCCGTCCGTGGAGGTGGTGGTCCGACGTGCCCGGTGGGTGCGGTTTTGCCCGGAGGCGGTGGAGTCGGCGGTGGCCCGCTGGGGCGGCGAGCTCCAGTGCGCCGGCACTTGGGACGAGCCGTTTCACTTTGCCGACGGAACGGAGGAGACGGCCCGCTGGATCTTCGTTCTGGACGTGCTGAATCACTGCTTCTGGCCCGATCCCGGTGAGCCGGTCTGGGGCGTGGAGCTGGAGGGGACCTTCTATTCGGGATACGCGGGCCTGGCGGCGGCCCTCAAAAAGGCTCATCTTCGAGGCGTCCCGCTCACCGACGCCGCCTACCTGGCGACCCTGCCGGAAGAGGACCTGAAGCGGGTCTTTTCCGGCAGGGGATCCATCCCGCTCTTTGCGGAAAGGGTCCACAACCTTCGGGAAGCGGGCCGGGTGCTCCTGGAACGCTGGGGCGGCGACGTGGTTCGAATCATCGAGGCGGCGGAAGGCTCGGCGTGTCGCCTGGCTTCCCTGTGCGCCCGGGAGTTTCCCAGCTTTCGCGATGAGGCGGAGCTGGACGGCCGGACCGTCTATTTCTGGAAGAGGGCCCAGATCTTTGCGGCGGATCTGGCCGCCGCATTCCGGGGAGAGGGGTTGGGGGCTTTTCGAGACCTGGCGCGTCTCACCGCCTTTGCCGACTACAAACTGCCGCAGGTCCTGCGCGAGTTGGGCATCCTGGAATACGCTCCGGAGCTGGCCGGCAAGGTGGACCGTCGGGAACTCCTGGAGCCGGGGTCCAGGGAGGAAGTGGAGATCCGCGCTTTGACCGTTTGGGCCGTGGAGCGCCTCAAAGAGGCCTTCCACCGCGCCGGGTTCGCCCAAGTGACCAGCTCCCGGGTGGACCACTGGCTCTGGTCCCTGGGCCAGCTGGAGCCCTTCCGAAAGCGCCCCTACCACCGCTGTCGCACCATCTATTACTGAAAACCTAACGATCATGGCGTGCTCGCCACCTCGCATTGGATGAAAGAGCCTGCATCGGGGTGCTGTCCGCCTTGTGGGAGCGCCGCAGGCGCGATCAACCGCGGGCGGCCCCACCGCCATGGAATGGTCGGCCACCCGCGTCGCGGCTTTCGCCGCTCCCACAGGTGAAGTTAACCCTGCACGGTGTTGATGCGAGCTCACAATGTTCTTGCAACATACTGAAAATAGAGATTTGTCACATTCAACTGGACGATTTTTTCTTCGGGTGTCTCTTACACCGCGTGATTCGCGGGCGGGGATAAACCCCGTCCCTACCCAATGGGTCCGTGCGTTTTTGTAGGGGCTGGCTTTATGCCCGCCCTTCAGGACCTGTCCATGAGAAAGAATCGTCCAATTCAGGTGAAAAACATAAAAAAACCGGATCCGCCGTGGGGGCGGATCCGGCATCCACAGGAGGGAGGGAGAAACCTGACGGGAACCGTCAGGCGGGCTGTGGCGTTTTCAGTCCGCCGTCGTCGCCTTCCTTCTTGTTCTTGTAACGCTGCCAGAAGTAGACGACGGCGATCATCGCGATGCCGATGAGGTCCGAGGTGATGTGCGGGTGGTAGCACATGTAGGTGCCGAAGGCGAAGATGATCCATTCCAGCACGGTGGTTTTTCGGATCAGGTAGCCCATGGTCACGGCCGAAAAGGCCAACGTTCCCAGGGTGGCGGAAACATAGGCCATGACGATTTCCTGCCACGTTCCCATGAGAAGGATCCCCGGCACGTAGGCGAAAAGGAACGGACCCACGTAGAGGAACTTGGCGAACTTGAAGGAGGTCCACCCCGTTTTCCAAGGGTCGCTCCCGGCGATGGCGGCCCCCGCGTAGGCGGCCACGCACACGGGCGGCGTGATGTTGGAATCCTGGCTGAACCAGTAGACGATCATGTGGGCGGCGATGGGGTGGACCCCCATCTTGTCCAAGGCGGGCACGGCCAGCACGGCTGTGATGAGATAGGCGGCCGTCACGGGAACCCCCATGCCGAGCACCAAGGACGCCAGGCCGATCAGGAGGATGGCGATGGGAAGATGACCTCCGGAAAGGGAAATGATGATGTCGGAGAACTTCAGCCCGATGCCCGTGAGCGCGATGGAGCCGACGATCATGCCGATGACCCCCACCGTGGCGCCGATCACCAGGGTGCTCCGGGCCCCGTCCAGGATGGCCTCGTAGATTTCCCGAAACTTCATCCTGTTCTCCGGCCGCACCCAACTCACCCCGATGCAGCTCAGCGTGGCCCAAAAGGCGGCCATCCCGGGGCTGTAGCCCAGAAGCATCAAGACAATGATCACCAGGAGCGGAATGGACATGTACCATTCCTTCTTGAGGATCTCCATGGGTTTGGGAAGGTCTTCCTGGATCCCCACGATATTGTGTTTCTTGGCTTCGAAGTGGACCATGGTGAAGACCGAAAGGAAATAGAGCAGGGCCGGGCCCACGGCCATCTTCATGATCTCCACGTAGGGGGTGCGGGTAAGTTCGGCCATGAGAAATCCGCCCGCACCCATGATGGGGGGCATGAACATGCCCACGATGGAGGCCGACGGTTCGATGGCTCCTGCCACGTGGGGACGGAAGCCCGCCTTCTTCATGAGCGGGATGGTGAAGGCGCCGGTGGAGACCGTATTGGCGATGGCGCTTCCCGAGATGGACCCGAAGAAGGTTGAGGCCATGCAGGCCACCTTGGCGGGGCCGCCCACGGTGCGCCCGGCCAGCGCCATGGGAAAGTCCAGGAAGAACTGGCCGGCGCCCGATTTTTTCAGAAAGGCTCCGAAGAAGATGAAAAGGATGACATAGGTGACCAGCACGCTGGCCATGACCCCGAAGACGCCGTCCTGGGTCAGGTAGAGGTGGTTCACGATCCGTTCCAGCCGGAAGCCTCGATGGGCGAAGGGGCCAGGCATATAGGGGCCGAAATAGCAGTAGACCGCGGCCAGAAGTCCCACGATGGTCATGGACCAGCCCAGCACCCGCCGGCAGATTTCCAGGGAAAGAAGCAGTCCCAGCACGCTCACGTAGAAGTCGAGCTGCGTCTCGCTCCCCATGCGGTAGTTGAGGGCTTCGAATTCATGGATCCAGTAGCCCACGGCGAAGACGGAAAGCAGGGCCAGGACCACGTCGAAGACGGAGGGGCGGTGATGGGGGGAGCGCTTGGAAAACGGATAGGTGAGAAAGATGAAGACGTAGGTGACGAGCACGTAGAGGCCCCGGTTGTACTGAACGGACACGGGCCGGATGCCCGCCGTGTAGAAGTAGAAGAGGACCATGAAGACGCTGATGGCCGAGGCGATCCACATCCAGGGGCCGGTCAGCTTTCTTCCGGCTTTTTCCTCTTTTTCCAGGAGTTTCTTGAGCTTGACGTCTTCTTGAGCTTCCGTGGCTTTCTTTTCCATCTCGTCCATACTTGTCCAACCTTGCATCCGTGGGTGGGGTTTCCGCACCCGCAGGGAAAAGAGTCAGAAAGAGGGGTGTGTTGAAGTGGGTTGAAAGAGCCTCCCTACCCATTCCTTATCCCCGTGTGGTTTGTGGCTGGAACGGGGAACGGGAATGCCCACCGGTGGTGGTCGCTTCATGCAGGGGCGGTTCGCGAACCGCCCCCACATGCATGGCGGACTGGAGTGGAGGCTTGATGCGTTTCCGGGCAAAAGCTTGTCCGGGAATGACTTTCCGGCTCAAGATACCGGGGAATTTCCGTTCTTTTCGTAGCCGCGGGGCTTCAGCCCCGCGGGAAGGGCCCTGGCAACCTTGAAGTGGCGGGCGTACCCGATGGCCGAAGCCAGGGGTCTTTCCCGCAGCCCCGAAGGGCTGCACTACGACAAAGGCGGTCATCCCCGGTGTTTTCGGGCAAACCTCTAGTCCACCGGCTTGAACTTGTCGGGAATCTCCAGGCCCTGCTCCTTCCAGAAGCGGTAGGCGCCCTTGTGGAGCGGAGCCGACAGGCCGGTGAGGGCGTTCTGGACGGACATGTCGCTGGCCGCCTTGTGGGCCTTCCTCATGTGATCCAGCCCCTCCGGCGAGAAGATGGCCCTGAGGGCGTTGTAGACGATCTCCTCATCCACGTCCTTGTTGGCGATCCAGAAGGTGCTGTCCTGGAAGCTCACCACGTCCTCGTCCTGACCCCGGTACGTGCCCTTGGGGATGATCACCTTGCTGTAGAAGGGGTATTCGTCGTAAAAACCGGCTTCCTCGGCGTCCTTGTGGACGCTTACGAGGCTGATTTCATCCTGGGTGCTGGCTTCGATGATGGAGGCGTTGGGGTAACCCACCAGGACCCAGAAGGCATCGATCTTGCGATCCTTGAAAGCCGCGGCGGCGGCGGAGTAGCCCAAGAACTGGGGTTGAATCTTGTCCCAGAGCCCCAGGCTGCGGAAGAAGCGCTCGGCCGAAAGTGCGGCACCGGAACCGGCGTTGCCCACGGCCACCTTCTTGCCTTCAAGCTGCTTGGCGCTGGTGATGCCGCTGCTCTTCAGGACCACCAACTGGGCCGGGGCTCCGTAAAGGTAGGCCAAGGGTCGCACATTGTCGTACTTGGTGTCGTCCTTGGGCAGCTTGCCGTTGCGACCCAGAAAGATGTCGCCCGCGTAGGAGATGCCGAAATCCACGTCGTGGCGATGCACCCGTTTGACGTTCTCCGCCGATCCTCCCGATCCTTCGCTGGACACTTCCACGTCGGGAACGTTCTTGGTCAGATAGATGGCAATGGCGTTGGCGAAGTAGTTGAAGGTGCCGCCCACGGGGCCGCCTCCGATGGCGAGAAAGGTCTTCTTGGCGTGGGCTTGATCCATGGGAGTCAAGGCGAAGATACAGGCAACGGCCAGGGCCAGAATAAGCAACCTCTTCGTCATGGTGCACACTCCTTGCTCTCGGGTTCATGGTGGGCTTGCTGTCTCGTCCTTGGGTTGGATCGGTCTTGATCCGGTTCTCACCCCCTTTCGTCGTAGTCTCCTTATTGCATACACTGTATCTTACAAAAGAAAAGACCAAAGAACACCCGCGGCGATGGCCGAGCCGATCACGCCCGAGATGTTGGGCGCCATGGCGTGCATGAGCAGGTAGTTTCCGGGATCTTCCCGGTTGCCGATGAGTTGCACAACCCGTGCCGAATCGGGGACCGCCGAAACTCCGGCGGCGCCCAAGAGCGGGTTGATCTTGTCCTTGCTGAAAAGATTCATGAGCTTGGCAAAGAGGATGCCGCCGGCCGTGGCCACCATGAAGGAGGCGGCACCCAGGCAGAAGATGCCCACGGACTTGGCCGTAAGAAAGACATCGGCCTGGGTGGATGCCCCCACGGTGACTCCCAACAGGATAGTGACGATGTCGATGAGGGCCGTTCGGGCGGTTTGCGCCAGTCGATCCGCCACCATGCATTCCTTGAGCAGATTGCCGAAAAAGAGCATGCCCAAAAGCGGCAGGGCCGCCGGTGCCAGAAGACAGCACAGGAGAAAACCCACGATGGGGAAGATGATCTTTTCCCGCTTGCTCACCGGCCTCGGATCGCTCATGCGAATGAGGCGCTCTTCTTTGGTGGTCAGCAAATACATGATGGGCGGCTGGATGACCGGCACCAGCGCCATGTAGGAATAGGCGGCGATGGCGATGGGACCCACCAGCTCGGGGGCCAGCTTGGCGGAAAGGAAGATGGCCGTGGGGCCGTCGGCTCCGCCGATGATGCCGATGGAACCGGCTTCATTGGCCGGAAATCCCAGAGCCAGGGCCGCCAGGAAGGTGATGAAAATGCCCACTTGGGCCGCCGCCCCCAGGAGCATGAGCTTGGGGCGGGCCAGCATGGTGGAAAAGTCGGTCATGGCCCCGATGCCCAAGAAGATGAGGGGCGGATAGATCCCCTGGCGCACACCGAAGTAAAGATAGTGCAACACGCTTCCTTCTTCGTAAATACCGAGCCCCAAGCCTCTGAAAACCGGGATGTTTCCCATGAGGATGCCGAAGCCGATGGGCACCAACAGAAGCGGTTCGTAATGCTTGGCGATCCCCAGGTAGATAAACGTACATCCCACCGCGATCATGATCAGGTGGCGGTAATCCGCCAGTGCAAAACCCGTGTTGCTCAAGAAATCGAGTATCAGCTCCATAACCACTTCCCTGTTTTCTGGAAGAATCCTGAAACGTTTGGCGTATTGAGCGGTTCCATCCGTTCCGCTGTAAAAGACGGCCTGCCTAGCTCCCTACCTCGGCCTCCTCGGCCGACCTCACCACCACGTCGGGATTCCATCGGTAGAAGCCGCGCTGAGTGCCTCCAAGCTCCTGGATCAACCCGAGGCGCAGAAAGAGGTCCAAGTGGGTGTACGGGTTGCGGATGCCGCGCTTTTCGGCCTGTTCCAGGAGGCGCGGTAGTGAAAACGTTTCCCCCTGCCGATTGGCAAGCCATTGGAAGTAGGCGTATACCTCCATCTGTTCCGTGGAAAGGTCCACCACGGGTGTGGTCGGCGTCGGAACCGCCTTGGGTTTTTCCGCCGCCATTTCTTCCGGCGAGGGAGCGGCCTTGGGGATTCGGCGGCGCTTTTCCAGCATTTCGTGGCGTCTGTCCCAGGCGGTGAGCGTCTTTTCCAGGTTGGCCAGCACCAGAGCCAGCACCACCAGGCCGGTGAACACGATGGTGATGCCGGCCGCGGTGATGAGCCACCCGTTGGCGGCGCTGATGGCAGACAGTCCGTACATGAGTTGCCCCTCCTTCTTTCAGGCCCGGATCTCCCGGGTCCGGTAGGGTTTGCGTTCCTGCATGATGGCTGCGATCTTCTGCATGACCCTCTGGCCCAGGCCCGCATCCATTTGGAAGAGCTTGTAGAGTTCCGAGTTGGGGAACTGAAAGAGGGTGGATTCCGTCAGGCACAGGCCCGTGGCCGTGTAGTGGAACGGGCTCACCAGGCTGGACCAGCCCAGGAGCTGGCCCGGCTCGCGCACCACGAAGGAACGGCCGTTGGGGAAGCAGAGCAGGATGGACCCGGATTTCAGGATGTAGAGATACTTGGCCGGTGATCGGGCGCTGAAAATGGCCTCGCCGGGCCTCCAGCGGGTCGGAAGGGCGATCTGGGCCAGGTGGGCGATGTCCGATTCCGTAAAATCGGCCAAAAACGGGCTTTGTCGCAGTTCCTCTGAGTGGATCATGTCGGTCTTGGTCTCCTCCTTGCTTCGTTGCCCAAAGGGCTGGTTCGGCTTGGGACCTTGCGGGCCTTGGGAGGCAAGATTGGTGCCGGGAGCGCCTTCCTTGTGCCCTCGGGGGTGCCGGCGGGCCCGGTCCTTTGTCGTGGGCCTTCCAATTACCCGGCTTTGCGTGGCGATTCAAGGCCTATGTACGTACAAGCCCGAACAAGGTCTTGTGCAAAGATGCTTTTCCCGGGCGAGCCCCTGTGCTAGACAGAGGTGGCGAAAATCCGCCGTCCAGGTGGCCGAAATCGGCCGGTGCCGTCGTCTCCCACAGCGAGTGGTTGTCCCATGCCCCCTCCCCTGGGTATTTTTCGAAAATTCCTTCTGGCTTTTCTCCTCCTGTCCTTGGCGCCCCTGTGCGTCCTCGGCTTTTTCACCATTGAACACATCCGGCAGGTGGGCACCCGGGCCATCGAAAGCACCTCCGAGGAACTGGAACGCAAATCCAGGGAAGCCATTGAACTTCGAGCGGTGGAACTGGCTCATCGGGTATCCGTCTTTTTAAAGGACTGTGAGGCCGATCTTCGTACGCTCCAGATGCTTCCCCGCGACGCCCACGTCTACCAGCAATTTTCTCTGAACCACCGCGGCGAGATCTGGACGCGGGAAGGGACCAACGAGGCCTACACGGAAGTGAGGCGCCTTATCCCGCTCTACAAGGAGGTGGCCTTTATCGGGCCAGAAGGCGGGGAGCGCATAAGGATCGTAGGGGATCGGATCGTGGAGGCTGAGGAACTTCGCAACGTGAGCGATCCCCGCAACACCACGTACAGGAGCGAGACTTACTTCCACGAGACGCGGCGGCTTCCGGCGGGAGGAATCTATGTCTCCCACGTGACCGGCTGGTACGTCAGCCGGGAGGAGCAACTGGGTCGGGCGTCCAGCGTGGAAGAGGCCGTAGAGGGGGTGAGGTACGAAGGAGTGGTACGATTCGCCGTGGCCTGCCACGGGGACGATGGCAGCTTCCAGGGGATGGTCATGCTTTCCCTGGACCATCGGCATCTCATGGAGATGACCCAGCATGTGCTGCCGACTGAAGAGCGGTTCGTGGTCTTTCCCAGCTACAGCAGCGGCAACTATGCCTTCATGTTCGACGATGAAGGCTGGATCATCAGCCACCCCAAGTTCTGGGACATCCGGGGCGTTCGACGGGACGGCACCTTCTTCGATCCCCGTTCGCCCCTCTACAATGCGGAGGGCATCCGTGAGGGGCGGCTGCCGTTCAACCTGGATGCCGTGGCCTTCATCCATCCCAACTATCCCTTTATCGCCCGGCAGGTGCGCCGGGGGCTTTCGGGCGTGACCCAAACCTTCAACGTGGGAGGCAACCCACGGGTAATGGCCTACGCCCCCATCTTTTATGACACGGGCCCCTACAAGAAGTACGGCATCTTTGGGGGCATTACCATCGGCGTGCAGACAGCCAAGTTCGCCGAGCCGGCCACCTGGATCGAACGGCAGATCCGGGAGCTGGTGCGTCGGACCCGGACGAATTTCCTGCTGGTGGTGGGGCTTGCCATGGTGGGGGCCGTCCTGGCGGCCTATCTGCTGGCGCGGGCCATCACGGGTCCGCTCCGGGCCCTGACGGCCCAAGCCCAGAAAGTGGCTTCGGGGGAGCAAAGCTGGGATCTTCGTATCCGGACGGGAGACGAGGTGGAGATCCTGGCCCTGGAGTTTCAGCGCATGACCCAGGAAGTCCAGGCCCATCGCAGCCGGCTGGAGCGGTCCCTGGCGGAACTGGAAACGTCCAAGGCGGCCTTGGAGGCGCATTCTGAAGAGCTCCAGCGCCAACTCCACGTGCTGAAGAACTTGCACTACCTGAGCCACTACCTGGGGGTGGTCTTCGACCGCGAGATGCTCCTGGGGGCCGTGCTCAAGACCTGCGTGGAGGGGCTCGGCTTTGACCGATCCATCCTCTACCTTTTCGAACCCGAGTCCCAGAGGCTCGTGTGCCGCGGCACCTTCGGCTTCAACCCCGAAGAGGAGGCCCGGGCCCGGGCCGCCGGCTATGATGTCCGAAGCCACGATTGCGTCCCCACGCGGGTCTTCCGCCACGGACAAACCGTCTTCGTTCGGGACATCACCAAGGATCACGATGCCACGGCGCTGGACCTCAAGATCTCGCGGGTTTCCGGCGTGCGGGTCTTCGCCTTCGTGCCCATCAAGGTGCGGGACCAGGTCATCGGGGTGTTGGGGGCGGACAATGCCCGCTCCGGGCGGCCTTTGGAGAAGATCCAGGTGGATTCCCTGCAGATCCTGGCAAACGATGCGGCCCGCGCCGTGGAGCGCTCGCTTCTCTATGAACAGATCGCCAAGGAGAGAAATTTCGTCCAGTTCATCTTCCGCCACTTCACCATGGGGATCCTCACCCTGGACGCGGCAGGATGCATCTCGTCCATCAATCCCCAGGCCGAGAGGCTCTTGGGGCTTTCCCGCGCGGAGTCGCTCTACCGGCCTTGGCGGGAGGTGTTTGCCCTTCAGGATCCATGGAGGGAAGTGGTCGGCGGGTTCCTGGCCGGCGAGGATCAGGAGAGGACCGCGGAGCTGGTGGTGGCGGGGGAGGGGGGCGAAGAGCGATTTGTGGAAGCCCACCTGGCGAAGATCGAACCCGACAACCAGGATGTGCGCCTGCTGATTGCCGTCCGGGACGTGTCGCGTCGCAAGAGGATGGAGGAATACCTGCGGCGGTCCGATCGCCTGATCAGCCTGGGCACCCTGTCGGCGGGCATCGCCCATGAGATCCGAAACCCCCTCACGGGTGTGTGCCTGATGCTGGACGATCTGCACGATCACCTGACGGACCGACCCCGGGAGCGGACGGTGATCGCCCGGGCCATGCAGGAGATGGAACGCCTGGAAAACCTGATCCACAGCCTTCTGGACTTTGCCTCCCCCGCTTCCCCGGGGCGCAAAAAGGCCGTCGCGTTAGACCAGGAGGTGCAAAAGACCCTTTTTCTCGTCAACAAGAGGTGCCGGGGACAAGGGGTTCGGGTGGAAGTGAAGACTTTTCCCCAAAGTGTGCCGGTGACCGTGGATCCGGACCGGTTTCGCCAGGCCCTCTTGAACATCCTTCTCAATGCCATCGACGCCATGGGGGAAGGAGGGCGGCTGAGCATTCAGGTCCTGCCCGTGAGCGGGGGAGAATCCTTGGCGGAAGGTCCGTGCATGCGGGTACTGGTGCGGGACACGGGAGCCGGTATCGCCAAGGAAGATCTGCCGTACATCTTCGATCCGTTCTTCAGCCGAAAGGCGGGCGGGGTGGGACTGGGACTGTCCATCGTCCACAGCATCGTGGAGGAGCACGGGGGCAGGATCCACGTGGAGAGCGAGCCGGGATCGGGAACGACCTTTATCATGGACTTTCCCCTGCCGACAGGCGGTTCGAGTGAGACGGCCGAAGGAGAGGTGGATGGAACGGATTCTGGTGGTGGACGATGAGCCTTTCATCTGTGAAAACCTGGAAAGGATCCTTTCCGAGGAAGGCTACGCCGTTACGGTGACTTCCACGGGATCGGAGGCCCTGGAACTTCTTTCGGAGGAGCCCGCGGATCTGGTGCTGTTGGACCTCAATCTCCCGGATCTATCGGGGCTGGACGTCCTGAAGGCGGCCAAGGAGCGGGATCCTTCCCTGCTGGTCATTGTCATCACGGGCTACGCCTCGGTGGAGTCGGCCGTGCAGGCCATCAAGGCGGGGGCCTACGACTACCTGAAGAAGCCTTTCAAGGCCGATGCCATCAAACTCATCGTGAAGCTGGCCCTGGAGACCCAGCGTCTCAAAAGAGAAGTGGACTATTTGGTGGGGCGCCACGGAGCGGAGGGCGATCCCATCGTGGCGGAAAGCCCCGAGTTCCGAAAGGTTCTGGATCAGGTGCGGGAGGTGGCCAAGCATTCCGATACGACCGTTCTCATTACGGGGGAGAGCGGCACGGGCAAAGAACTGGTGGCCCGAAGGGTCCACCGGTGGAGCACGCGGGCGAGACGCCCTTTCCTGGAAGTCAACTGCGCCGCGCTGCCGGAGTCCCTTTTGGAAAGCGAGCTTTTCGGCTACGAGAAGGGGGCTTTCACGGGAGCGTCGGGGGCCAGGGTGGGGCTCCTGGAGGCCGCGGAAGGCGGTTCCATCTTCCTGGACGAAATCGGCGAAATGGATCTGGGCCTTCAGGCCAAGCTGCTCCGGGTGCTGGAAGACAAGAAGGTTCGGCGCATCGGCGGCACTCGGGCTCGAACCGTGGACGTGCGCATCATCGCCGCCACCAACAAGGATCTGGAGCGCGCCGTGCGGGAAAAGCGTTTCCGGGAGGATCTCTACTATCGGCTGAACATCTTTCCCATTCGGCTGCCTCCCCTGCGCAACCGGCCGGCGGACATCGAAGCGCTGGCCAAATTCTTTCTTTCACACTATGCGCAGAAATTTGGAAGACGTTTTGCGGGCATGACCCCGCAGGTGGTAAGGCTCTTCCAAGGCTACCCTTGGCCCGGCAATGTGCGGGAGCTCAAGAACGTCCTGGAGCGCATCTGCATCATGCACGACGGGGAAACCCTGGACGTGGGGATGGTGCCGCAGGAGATCGCCGCGTCCAGCGGTTCTGATGAGAAGGCGGAGGGATCGTTCGATTCCGCCGAGCAGGGCTTGGATTTGGAGGCGGCGGTGGAGCGTTTCACGCGAAGCCTGCTGGAAAAGGCCCTGGCCCGCAGCGGCGGCAACATCTCCCAGGCGGCCAAGCTTCTGGGCATCCCCCGGGGAACCCTGCGCTACAAGCTGGAAAAGTACGCGATCCGAAGCGACTGAGATCCCTTACCCATTTTAGCCGCCTTCCAAGGCCCGGCATGGTCCCAACAGATCCAATCCTCACTGGAAATGAGCCATACGCTGGAACAGCTGAAGGCTCGGCTGAGAGATCGACTGTCCGAATTCCAGCACCTGATTGAAAGCCGGCGGCTGGAGGACGCCGAGCGCCTGAACGAGCTTGCCGGCAAGCTGACCCAGCTTCGGGATCGTTTTCTCTCCATGCGCACCACCTTTGTGCAGTTACAAAAGCAGACCAGCATGATCCCGCAGCTGGAAAAACAGGCGTTGCTGGACGGCCTGACGGAATTGCCCAACCGTCGGGCCTATGAGCAGAAGCTCAAGGAGGAATGGGCCAGGTATCGATCCCACGGCACCCCGTTTTCCCTAATTGTTTTGGATCTGGATCACTTCAAGGGGGTGAACGACACCTACGGGCACCCCATGGGAGACCAGTACCTCAAAGAGATGGCCAAAAGATTGAGTCGGTCCCTGCGGGATTCCGATATGCTGGCTCGATACGGCGGCGAAGAGTTCGTGGCGCTTCTGTCCGGTACACCCAAGGAAGAGGCCCTGATCGTGGCCGAAAGGATGCGCCTGCCGGCGGAAAAGGCCCGGTTCCAGTGCGGCGAAGATTGCTTTCGGGTGACGGTGAGTCTGGGAGTGGTCCAGGTGGGACCTTCGGACAAG
The DNA here is from genome assembly GCF_900129305.1 of Desulfacinum infernum DSM 9756. Lineage (GTDB taxonomy): Bacteria > Desulfobacterota > Syntrophobacteria > Syntrophobacterales > DSM-9756 > Desulfacinum > Desulfacinum infernum. Next base: position 18,512 of record NZ_FQVB01000019.1, read on the forward strand.
ATGCCGGAGGATGTCTTCAACCGGGCGGACGAAGCCTTGTATCGCGCCAAGGAACAGGGTCGGAATCGGGCTGTGGTGTGCTGAGGGAGTCGAAGGAAACGGGACGCTGGGCCTTCCGTGCCGGCGGGATGCAGGGGCGAAGGTTTTCGCCCCTCACATTTGCCCGGGGCTCCGCCCGCAAGCCTCTCCGACGTCAGAAAAGGCCGGGAATCCAGAATTGTCAGTAAATCTATATCCTAAACTGAGTGATTTTTTCTTCGGGTGTCCCTTGCACCGCGTGATTAGCGGGCGGGGATAAACCCCGCCCCTACCCAAGGGTCCATGCCTTTTTGTAGGGGCGGGCTTTACGCCCTCCCTTCAGGACCTGTCCATGAGAAAGAATCGTCCAATTCAGGTATATGAAACGCCGCCTCGTTCCGTTCGTGCGCTCGGCCTGTAGGGGCGAATGATCTTCGCCCCTACAGGGCTTCGCATCTCGAAGGTGCGTTTCATCCTTCGTTGTCACGGGCCGTCCGTGATGGGGGTTCAGGACTCCCGCGCAAGCGGGAGTCCTTAGAATGCCGGAAACCCTGGATCCCCGCTCCCCGTTCAAGCCGGGGACGAGCTTCGCGGGGATGACGAATGGGCGTTGAACGGCGCAAATCAATCGTTCCCGGCAAGCCTCCTAGCTTCCCAGCGCCTTGGACCGCTCCGTGGCGGCGCGGACCGCTCCCATGACGGCCCCCCGAACCCCCCGCTTTTCCAGCACTTCCAGGCCGTGGATGGTGGTCCCGCCGGGGGATGTGACCATGTCCTTCAGTTCCGAAGGGTGGCGCCCCGTTTCCTGGACCATCCGGGCCGTACCCAAAACGGTTTGCACCACCAGGTCCCTGGCCACCGGGCGCGGAATGCCCATGAGGACCCCCCCGTCGATGAGGGATTCCACGAAGTGGAGCACATAGGCGGGCCCGCTTCCCGTGAGGCCCGTCACGGCGTCCAGGAGCTTCTCGTCCAGTTCGTGGGCGATACCCACGGCTCGAAAGAGCGTGAGAGCCGCTTCCATGTGGGTGTCGTCGGCATGGCGTCCCCTGGCCAGGGCGCTGGCTCCCTGGAGCACCAGGGCGGGGGTGTTGGGCATCACCCGCACCACCGGGACTCCGGGGGGAAGGGCGTCTTCCATGGTTCTCAGGGGCACCCCGGCGGCGATGCTGATGATAAGAGGGCGGTGGGCCACACAGTCCGCCAGATCGTTCAGGACCCCCGCCATGTTCTGGGGCTTCACGGCCAAAACGAGCACCCGGGCCGCCTGGGCGCAGGCCGCAAGCGTCTCCGCCCCAACCACCCCGTAGGCGGCTTGCAGGTGTTTCATGCGCTCCCGGCTCACGTCGAAGACCACCACCCGCTCCGCGGGAACAATACCCGCCTGAAGGACGCCGCGGATGAGCGCCTCGCCCATGTTGCCCCCGCCGATAAACCCCACTGTTGCCCTACTGAGCATGCAAACCTCCTCTTCCTGCCGATTCGCGCTCTGAATTCCGGCCCAAATTGGGCGATTCACTCCCATGGTGCGGGTCGGACGGGCGGGCTTGCAGCCCGCTCCTGCGAAAGCCAATGAACCACCGTGGCCGCACTGCCCCGATCCGAAGCGGAGATGTCCTTGTGCCGCACCGAGGTTTTCGCTAAAGTGCTTTCAAGACCCCGCCATCAGGGGAGGGTCCTGTTCTTATACATCATGTTCACGGTTCCGGAGCATTTCTTTCTTTTCCACGGGGACCTGCGGGTCTGATGCGACGAGAGGGTGCCATGAACCGAGCCCTGGCCGACCGGCCCCAACCCAAGGATTGCGTGCTCAATAACGGTGAGGTCGTCTCCTTTCGTCTCCTCACGGGCGAAGAGGAGGAAGCCGTACGAGCCTTCTTTCACGATATTCCCGATCACGAGGTGGAAGGCTTCCGGGAACAGGTGCCGGATCCCCGCACGGTCAGCCGCTGGATCAAGGCCTTGGATTACGGACGGGTGCTGCCCTTGGCGGCCTGGAGCACGGAACGGACCCGGATCGTGGGCCTGGCTTCCCTCAATCGCATGGTGGGCGCCTACCGCCACGTGGCCGAAGTCTACGTGGTGGTGGGGGCCGATCACCGGAAGCTCGGCCTGGGCTCTTCCCTCATCAAGGAACTGGTGGAGATCGCCACTCGCCGCGGCCTCTATTTCCTCAAGGCCAAGGTGCTCACCGAAAACCAGCTGGCTCTCCGGGCCTTCCGCCAGTTGGGTTTCGAGGTCAAGGCCACTCTGGAGGACTACTTCATGACCATGGACGGCAAGACCAAGGACGTGGCCTTGATGCTCAAGAGGCTCCGTTTCGACATTGAAGAGGATTTCTTCTACGTGTTCTGATCAGTTCCGGCTTGCCAAAAGCGTGTTGACACGGGCTTTAGGGCCCGCTAAATTAAAGAACAATTTCACATTCCCAGGCGCCCTTTCTCCCGCACCGGACCTGCCTCTAGCCCCGGAGGAATGCCCATGGCGACGAAGGGAAAGATCCTCATTGTGGACGATGATGCGGATTTCGCCAAGTCGACCAAAATGATCCTGCTGGCGGACGACTACGAAGTGGTGATCGCGAGCGACGGCAAGGAGGGCCTTCGAAAGGTTCAGGAAGAAAAGCCCGATCTCATCATCCTGGACATCATGATGGAGAGCATCTTCGAGGGCTTCAGCCTGGTGAGTTCCCTTCGCTCCGACCCTCAGTTGGCGGCCTACAAGAACATTCCCATTCTCATGGTTTCCAGTGTGCGTTCGGACACGGGATCGCGGTTTGCCTTCGACGATCCCGAGGACATGGGGTCGCTTCCAGAGCCCGACGACTACCTGGACAAGCCTTTCAAACCCAAGGAACTTCTCGACAGAGTCGCCGAATTGATGGCCCGCAAGCGGGCATGAGCGGCCTCGTTGCCCCATCAGTTCCCGATGCAGTGAGGCCGGGAGCCGACGGCCGGCATGTGCCGGGGCCGTCCAGGGGATGGATTGCAGCACAGTAAGGTCCGATGCCCGGCGCGGAGGCTTCGACCGAACGAGAGTGCCCACGGTGGATCCACCCAAGGTTCTGGTCATCGACGATGAAGAAATCGCCCGGGTTTCATGCCGAAGGGTCTTGGCCCGGGAGGGCATCGCCGTCAGCCTTGCGTCCAGCGGCCGCGAGGGGCTGGAGATCCTCCTGCAAGAGCCCCACGACCTGGTGCTGGTGGATCTCAAGATGGCCGAGATGGACGGGGTGGAAGTGGTCCGGCGCATCCACGCCTTCGATCCCGGTATCGTTACGGTCATCATCACGGGCTACGCCACCATCGAAAGCGCCGTGGCGGTGATGAAGGAAGGGGCCTACGACTACCTGCCCAAGCCCTTCACGCCGGACGAACTGCTCATCGTGGTGCGGCGCGGGTTGGAAAAGCGCCGACTGGATCTGGAATCCCGGGCGCTTCGGGAAGAGAAGGAGGCCATGGAGCGAAATTTCGTGACCATGGTCACCCACCAGCTCCGCTCGCCCCTGGCGGCCATTCTGCAATACTTCGAGGTGCTGCTGGCGGGCATCGGCGGGGAACTGACCGACAGCCAGCGCGAGATGCTCCAACGGGCCAAGGACCGGCTGGAGTCGCTCATGGCCCTCATCAACGACTGGCTGGACATGAGCCGCCTGAACGAGGGCGAGATTGTGAACCGGCTGCGCCCGGTGGACCTGAGACAATGCCTGGATGAGGCTCTCAAAGGTCTGGAATGGTCTGCAAGACAAAAGAACGTTTCCCTTCTTGTGGACATTCCGCAGGATCTGCCCAGGATCCAGGCGGATCCGGACACTTTCCGCGAGGTGCTGAGCAATCTGGTCTCCAACGCCGTCAAGTACAACCGGGCCGGCGGGCGGGTGACGATCCGGGCCCGCGCTCAAAACGGGTCGGTCCGTGTGGAGGTGGAAGACACGGGCGTGGGTATCGACGAAAAGGAAATTCCTTTCATCTTCGAGCAGTTCTACAGGGCCAGGGACCGGGAAGTGAGGGCACAGGAGGGCACGGGTCTGGGACTGGCCATCGCCCGGAAGATCGTCCGGGCCCACGGCGGCACCATGGAGGTGAAAAGCCGAAAGGGGGAAGGATCCACTTTCGCGGTGATCGTCCATGCGGCGCCGGCCGAAGGGGCCGGGAAGGAACGCCGATAGATGCAGAAGAGATGAGGCGGTATGGGGGCTCGACGGGGGATGAATGCACAATTTTCCCCTTGACGGCGAGACGACGTTGTGCAAAAAATCACGTGATCCATCCGTCCCGCCTAGCCCGGTCCAATCCCTAGCCCCCAGCGAACAGTGCGGAGGCTCCATCAGATGGAAAACATTCTTCAGGATGTGGACGCAGTCATCGATCAGTGGGGCGCCAAACCGGAATCGCTCCTGCAGATCATGCTGGATGTGAACCATCACTTCAATTACCTGCCCCGCGAGAGCATCGTCCGGATTGCCGAGCGCCTGCGCATGCCCGTCAGCCAGGTCTACAGCGTGGCCACCTTCTTCAAGGTGTTCAGCCTCACGCCGCGCGGCCGCACCATCGTGCACGTATGCACGGGTACGGCCTGCCACGTGAAGGGCGCGCCGAAGCTGCTGGACCGCATGAAGCAGGATCTGGGACTGGATCCCGGGGAGACCACGGAGGATCTGGCCCTCACCCTGGAGACGGTCAACTGCGTGGGGGCCTGTGCATCGGCGCCCGTGGTGGTGGTGAACGGGGAGACCTACAGTGAAGTGACCCCCAACAAGATGGCGGCGCTCGTCAAAGAGATCAAGGAACAGAGCGCGTGAGCGGGAGAACCATGGAGCGGCTCAAGAGCATTCAGGATCTGGACGCCCTGCGACAGCAGATCATCGAAAGGCGCAAGCACATCCGAAAGCGCATCCGGGTGTGCAACGGGACGGGCTGCCATTCTCAGGGTGCCGAACGGCTGGTGGACGCGTTCAACCGGGCTTTGGAAGAGCGGGGGGTGGCGCGCGATTACCTGGTGGTGCCCACGGGCTGCAACGGGTTCTGCGCGGCGGGTCCCATCGTGGTGATCGAGCCCCAGGAGGTTTTCTACCAGCGGGTGAAGCCCGATCAGGTGGAGGCGATCATCGAGCGGAGCGTCCTGGCCGACGAGGTGATCGAAGAGCTCCTGTACGTGGATCCCACCACGGGCGAAAGGATCGTCCACGAGTACGAGATCCCGTTTTTCGCCAAGCAGGAGCGCCTGGTCTTCAAGGATACGGGGACGAACTTCGTCACGGACATCGACGACTACATCTCCCGGGGGGGATATTCGGCGCTGGCCAAGGTGCTTTCCGGCATGAGCCCCGAAGAGGTGATCGAGGAGGTGAAGCTTTCAGGGCTTCGCGGCCGGGGCGGCGGCGGCTTTCCCGCAGGCGTCAAGTGGGAGTCGTGCCGGCGGGCCCACGGGGACATCAAGTACGTGATGTGCAACGCCGACGAGGGCGATCCCGGCGCCTACATGGACCGGTCGCTCTTGGAAGGGAACCCCCACCAGGTGTTGGAGGGGATGATCATCGGGGCGTATGCCATCGGGGCCCGGGAAGGCTACATCTACGTGCGCTTCGAATACCCCATGGCGGTGAAAAACGCTCTGTGGGCCATCGAGCAGGCCAAACAGTACGGCCTTTTGGGAGACAACATCCTGGGGACGTCCTTCAGCCTGGACATCCATGTAAACCGCGGCGCCGGCGCCTTCATCTGCGGCGAATCCACGGCTCTCATGGCGTCCCTGGAAGGCAAGGTGGGCGAGCCTCGGGGGAAGCACATCCACACGGTGGAAAAGGGCCTGTGGAACCGGCCCAGCAACCTGAACAACGTGGAGACCTGGGCCAACGTGCCGCTCATCATCAACAACGGCGGGGCCTGGTACGCCTCCATCGGGACCGAACGGTCCAAGGGCACCAAGATCTTCTCCCTGGTGGGCAAGATCAACAACACGGGTCTGGTGGAAGTGGCCATGGGAACGCCGCTCAGGACGATCATCTACGACATCGGGGGCGGCATCCCGGCAGGGCGCCGCTTCAAGGCCGTTCAGACCGGCGGTCCGTCCGGCGGTTGCGTGCCGGAGCGCCTCATCGATCTTCCCGTGGACTTCGAAAAGCTCAAGGAAGCGGGATCCATGATGGGCTCGGGCGGCATGATCGTCATGGACGAAGAGACGTGCATGGTGGACGTGGCCCGCTACTTTTTGAACTTCCTGGTGGAGGAATCGTGCGGCAAGTGCATTCCCTGCCGGGTGGGGGTCAAGCGCATGCATGAGCTGGTGGTGGGCATGTGCGAAGGGCGGGCCCGGCCGGGGGATATCGAAAAGCTGGAAGAGCTCTGCTACGCCATCCAGGAAACGGCCTTGTGCGGGCTGGGAAAGAGCGCTCCCAACCCGGTGCTCAGCACCCTCCAGTACTTTCGGGACGAATACGACGCCCACGTCCACGAAAAGAAGTGTCCCGCCAAGATCTGCAAGCCTTTGATCCAGTACGTGATCGACACCGACAAGTGCACGGGGTGCGGCCTGTGCCGGCGTCGCTGCCCGGAAAACGCCATCATCGGAGCCAAGAAGGAATGCCACTGCATCGACGAGGAGCTGTGCGTGCGGTGCGGCATCTGCATCGAGAGTTGTAAGTTCAAGGCCATCTACATCGAGTGAGAGGGACGATCTATGCAAGCCCATTTGGGAGATTTTCTGGCCATTGCCTTCTACCTGGTGGTGGGGGTCGTCTTTGCCGTCATTCCCATCATTCTGTCCCATCTCATCGTGCCTAGAAGCACGGGGCGGCTCCGGGACCAGACCTACGAGAGCGGCATGGAGACCATCGGAAGCGCCTGGATCCAGTTCACCGCCGCCTACTACATATACGCGCTCATCTTTCTCGCCTTCGACGTGGACGTCCTTTACCTCTTTCCGGTGACCCTGGCCTACGGGCAGTATGCCGTGCGGGATTTCGTGGAGGTGGTCATCTTCGTGGGAATCCTGTCCCTGGCCATCGTTTATGCGTGGCGAAAAGGAGTCTTCGAGTGGAAAACCAAAGAGTAGAGCCCGTCATCCAATTCGCCCTTCTGGACGATCTGCTGAACCTGGCCCGGGCCAATTCTCTCTGGCCCATGACCTTCGGCTTGGCCTGCTGCGCCATTGAGATGATGGCCGCCGGGGCGGCCCGATTCGACCTGGACCGGTTCGGCGCCGGGGTCTTCCGGCCGTCTCCCCGCCAGTCGGACGTGATGATCGTGGCGGGAACCATCGCCAAAAAGATGGCTCCGGCCATCCAGATGCTCTGGGACCAGATGCCCAACCCCAAGTGGTGCATCGCCATGGGGAACTGCGCCATCTCCGGCGGGCCTTTCGAATACGACGGTCAGTACGCCATCGTCCCGGGGGCCGATTTGATCGTCCCGGTGGACGTCTATGTGCCCGGATGTCCGCCGCGGCCGGAGGGGCTCATTCAGGGCATCCTGGCCCTGGAGGACAAGATCACCAAGGGCGAGGATCGGAACCTGCTTCGACGTTTTCAGCGGATGGGAGGTGCGAGCTGATCATGGCGGCACGAGACGAGGTGGTTCGCCGGCTTCGGGAGATGCTGGGCGAGGCGGCGCTGGCGCCGGACGAGGATTATGCCAAGGGCGTGAGCTGGACGGTGCAGGTGCCGGCCGCATCCCTTCCCGAGGTCCTGGGGGTCTTCAAGGAAGCCGGCTTCTACCTGGAATCCATGACGGGGCTCGATTTTCAGGACACCCTGGAGATCGTCTACCACATGAACACCTACGAGCCCCGGTCCCGGATGGCGGTGCGGGTGTTGTGTCCCCACGACGGGGAGGTGCCTTCCGCCACGGGCCTTTACGATTCGGCCCTGTGGCAGGAACGGGAGGTCTGGGAGTTCTTCGGGGTGCGTTTTGCTGGGCACCCGGATCTGAGGCCCCTCCTGTTGCCGGAGGACAGCACCGAGCGGCCCTTGCGAAAGACTTTCGGCACGGTTCATGCCTATCGAAAGCGGGAAGAGATCTATGGCTGAACAATTTGCGGAACCCGTACGGCAGCACCTTTACAGTCTGAACCTGGGTCCCCAGCACCCCAGCACCCACGGCGTCCTACGGGTGCTTCTGACCCTGGACGGCGAATACATCGTGGAAGCGGATCCCGTGATCGGCTACGGCCACCGCGGCCACGAAAAGATGGGCGAAAACCGCACCTACCTTCAGTTCATGCCCAACACGAGCCGCATCGACTACTTGTCCGGGCTTCTCTACAACCACGGATTCTGCCTGGCGGTGGAAAAGCTCACCGGCATCGAACCTCCGGAACGGGCCCGCTACATCCGCGTCATCTGCGCGGAGCTCAACCGCATTTCCAGCCATCTGCTGTGGTTCGGCACCTACCTCATGGACCTGGGGGCCTTCACGCCGTTTCTCTACTGTTTCGACGACCGCGAAAACATCCTGGACATCCTGGACCGGGTGAGCGGATCGCGGCTCACCTACAGCTACTGCCGGTTCGGCGGTGTCACCCGGGACATCGACGACGTCTTCATCGAACAGACCCGGGCCTTTGTGAAACGCCTGCGAAGCCGCTGGAAGGACTACCACAACCTGGTGACCAAGAACGTCATCTTCATCCACCGCACCCGGGACGTGGGCGTGATCGACAAGGATCTGGCCCTGCGCTTCGGTGTCACGGGCCCCAACCTGCGGGCGGCGGGCGTGCCCTTCGACATGCGCAAGGTGGAGCCCTACGAGGTGTACGACCGGTTCGATTTTGAGATTCCCGTGGGCGAGAAGGGCGACGCCCTGGATCGCTACCGGGTGCGCCTGGAGGAGATGGAGCAGAGCTGCAGGATCATCGAACAGGCCCTGGATCAGCTCCCGGACGGGCCCTACCGGCAGGAGCGGGTGCGTCTCAAGGTGAAGCCGCCCCGCGGGGAGGTCTATTTCGCCTTCGAAAGCGCCCGGGGCCAGACCGCCTACTACCTGGTGAGCGACGGAAGTCCCTACCCCTACCGTTGCCACGTGCGGGTGCCCAGCTTCGGGAACCTGCACTGCCTCACGGAAGTGCTCCGGGAGACGCTGGTGGCGGACGCCATTTCGATCCTGGGTAGCATCGACATCGTGGTGCCGGAGATTGACCGATAGCCGAGGGAGAACCCCGACATGACGGAAGCAGTGACGAACACGGGCGGAGACTGGCTGCGGCTCATCGTGGGCCTGATCCTGGTCCTGATCTTCAGTCAGCTCAACGCGCTTTTTCTGGTGTGGCTGGAACGGAAGGTGGCCGGGCACATCCAATTGCGTTACGGACCCATGGAGGTGGGCCCCCACGGATTGCTCCAGACCATCGTGGACGGCATCAAGCTGGTGGGAAAGGAGCTGATCACGCCGTTCAAGGCGGACAAGAAGCTCTTCGTGATCGCGCCGGTTCTGGTCTTCATGCCGGTGCTCGTCCCCTTCCTGGTGTTGCCCTTCGGGCCCGAGCTCATCATCCGGGACATGAACGTGGGCCTGCTTCTCATCTTCGCCTTCTCCACCTTCAGTGTGCTGGCCATCCTGGTGGGCGGCTGGGCGTCCAACAACAAATACGCACTCCTGGGAGCCATCCGGTCCGTGGCCCAGAACGTGGCCTACGAAATCCCTCTGCTTTTGTCGGTCATGAGCGTGGTGCTCATGGTGCATTCCTTCAAGTTCAGCGAACTGGTGATGGCCCAGCAACGAATCTGGTTCATTTTCCTGCAGCCGGTGGCGGCCATTATCTATTTCATTTGCGCCACGGCGGAGACCAACCGGGCTCCCTTCGACATCCCCGAAGCCGAATCGGAGCTGGTGGCGGGTTTCCATACGGAATACAGCGGCATGCGCTTCGGCCTCTTCTTCCTGGCCGAATACACCAACATGTTCATCGTCTGCGCCGTGGCCACCAGCCTCTTTCTGGGCGGCTGGCACGGGCCGTTCGGATTCAGCCTGGGCATTCCCGGGGTGGTCTGGTTCCTGGCCAAGACCTACTTCCTTCTTTTCGTGCTCATGTGGTTTCGCTGGACCTTTCCGCGGGTCCGCTTCGATCAGCTCATGAATTTTTCCTGGAAGGTGCTGATCCCGCTGAGCATGCTGAACCTGCTGGTCACGGCTCTGGTATTGAAGTTCGTCTAGGGCTTGTAAGCCGGTCTGTGTAGATCTTCGGACACACGGGTAAAGGGACGCGATGGGATACTGGAAAGACATTGTGGTGGGCGGTAGGAGCCTGGTGGAGGGCATGAGGGTCACCGGCCGGGCGCTTTTCAAGCCGGTGGTGACGGTGCCGTACCCCCGCCGGCGCCTGGAGATGTCTCCGGCCTATCGGGGACACATCGAACTGAAGGTCTTCCCGGAGACGGGAACCCACGGGTGCATCGCCTGCGGTACGTGCCAGCGGGTCTGCCCGTCGGGGGTGATCAAGGTGCAGGGGGTCAAGGAGCACGCCCGCAGCGGTAAGGTGGCCACCCATTACGTCATTGATTTCACCCGGTGCAGCCTGTGCGGGTTGTGCGTGGAGAGTTGTCCCACCCAGACCCTTCAGTTTTCCACGGAATACGAACTGGCCGGTCCGTCGCGCTGGGACGGGGTGGTGGACCTGGTGCAGAGGATGGAGGAATCCCGGTCATGACTTCCTTTCTCACGGACGGATTGATCCACGCGGCGTTTTGGGTCGTGGTGGGCCTCACCTTCGGCGGTGCGGTCCTGGCGGTCTTTCCGCGAAACATCGTCTACAACGTCTTGGGCCTCATCGTATGCCTGTCGGGCGTGGCCGGCCTCTTCCTGTATCTGGGAAGCTTCTTCCTGGCGCTCATGCAGCTGCTCATCTACGTGGGAGCCATCTGCGTGGCCATCGTCTTCGCCATCATGCTGTCTCCTCCCCTGCATCTGGAGGCCCCTAAGCGCCGGATTCCCAAGCTGGTTTTGAGCGCGGGGGCGGCGGGCCTCTTTTTCGCGGCCATCGCCGCCGTGAGTTGGAAGACGGCCTGGAAGCCGGCGGCCCAGCGGGGAACGGACTGGTCCATCACCACTATCGGCCATTTTCTGCTCACGAAATACAGCCTGGTTTTCGAAGTGATCTCGCTGGTGCTCCTGGTGGCCATCATCGGCGCCATACTGACCACAGGATTCAGCCGGAGGTTGTCCTCGTGAATTCACTAACCGTCTATCTGGTGGTGGGGGCGGTGCTCTTCAGTTTGGGGCTCTTCGGAGTGCTCATGCGCCGGAATCTCATCGGCATGCTCATCTCCATCGAACTCATGCTGAACGGCGCCAACCTGAACTTCATGGCCTTCAACCGGTTCCTGGCCCCCGAGCCGGCCGTGGGGCAGATCGTGACCCTGTTCGTCATGGGAATCGCGGCGGCGGAGGCGGCCATCGGGTTGAGCATCATCCTGGCCCTCTTTCGGTATCTGCATTCCATCAACGTGGAGCGGGCCCGAAGGCTGGAGGGCTGACCGCGGGCGTCTGGATGGAGCGGCGGCGTTGGTTGCGTTGAACCCTATCTGCATGCATTGAGGGACGATGTCCATGATGTGGTTTGCCAAAGATCCCGTACTGATGGCGGCTTCCGCTTGTGCCACCCTCCCGTTTCTGGCCATGGCGGTGATCCTCATCTTCACCCGGCAGCACAGACGGGTGTCGGCGGCCATCTCCCTTTCCGCCATCACCATGTGTCTCCTGTCGGCCGTCTACCTGCTGATGACGCTTCGCCATGCTCCCGGCCCCGTGCAGTACCAGTGGGCGTGGATCATCTCCAGCGACATGATCATCCCCTTCGGCTTTCTGTTGGACCGGCTGAGCCTGCTCATGCTCACCATCGTGGCGGTGATCGCCTTCCTGGTGCAGGTCTATTCCCTGGGCTACATGGCGGGGGATCCCGGCTTCAGCCGCTACTACGCCTTTCAGTCCCTGTTCGCCTGGGCCATGATGACCATGGTGATCGCTCCGGGCATGCTGCAGCTCTACATCTTCTGGGAGCTGGTGGGGCTCGCGTCCTATCTGCTCATCGGCTTCTACTATGAAAAGTGGAGCGCCTCCCAGGCGGGCAAGAAGGCCTTCGTCATGACGCGCTTGGGGGACATCGGCTTCTTCCTGGGGATCATCGCGGTGCTTCTGGGCTTCGGGGATCTGGGGATTCTCAGCATGAACGAGGCGGCCCAGGCCCACAAGATCGCCCCCTTTGTGGTGACCCTCTCTTCGCTTCTCATCTTCTGCGGCGTGGTGGGAAAGAGCGCCCAGTTCCCGCTGCTCACCTGGTTGCCCGACGCCATGGAAGGCCCCACGCCGGTGAGCGCGCTGCTTCACTCCGCCACCATGGTGGCCGCGGGCGTCTACATGATGAGCCGCATCTTTCCCTTCTTCGCCGCGTCGCCGGACGCCATGGCGGTGGCGCTGGCCATCGGCACCATCACCATGCTGCTGGCGTCCACCATGGCCATGGTGACCCATGACATCAAGCAGGTCTGGGCCTATTCCACGGTGAGTCAGCTGGGGTTCATGGTCATGGCCCTGGCCTCGGGCGGCTACTTCGCCGGGGTCTTCCATCTGACGACCCACGCCGGGTTCAAGGCGCTGCTCTTTCTCTGTTCGGGCATCTTCATCCACGAATTCCACACCAACGACATGCGCGAGATCGGGCGCGGCGGCGGCCGAAAACTCACCATCCCCATGGTGTGCATGACCGTGGGCGCCCTGGCCCTGGCGGGGATCTTTCCCCTTTCGGGCTTTTTCAGCAAGGAAGCCATCATGGGGGTTCTGGCGGGAAATCCCAACAAGATCTGGCTCTTGGCCGGCCTCCTGGGCGCCCTCATGACCGCCTACTACAGCTTCCGGCTCATCTTCATGATCCTCTTTCCCCGGGAGCAGACGCATGGAGCCGAAGCCCACGGAAGCCACGGCCATGACGACCACGGCCACGAGGAGGGCCATCACGGGGCCACCTTCTGGGCCATGGCCTGGCCGGTGATGATCCTGGCCGGTATCACCCTGGTGCTGGGATTTTTCCAAAAGGAGCTGGAGCACTACCTGCTGGGGGCCGGGCCCGCCCTGCACGGGGCGGAGGCCCATGGAGAAGGCGCCGGACATGGGCTGGGCCACTATGTGCTGCTCTTTTCGGCGGTCTCTCTGGCTCTGGGCGGCATCGTGTGGGCCTGGTTCGAGTTCGGCCGGAAGAAGGCGACCCAGGAAGGGTTCCTGCGTCGTTATCCCAAGGTGGAGGCGCTTTTCGCCAACCGATGGTACATGGACCACTTCTATCGTTGGCTGGTGGATTACGTGGTCTACTGCGGCTTCACCAATCTGTTCACCCGCAACGACCGGCGCGTGATCGACGGCGGCATCGACGGCATCTGCCGGTTCACGGTGGGCAGCGGTCGTGTGGCCAGCTTCCTCCAGTCGGGAATGCTTCAGTACAACCTGGTGCTCATGGTGGCGGGCGCGGGCGCCCTGGTCCTCTTCTTTGTGCTCTAGTGCCGAAAGGCGGCGTTTTGCCAGTGAAAGGAACGACTAAGAGCGAGTGGGCATGCTTATGACGGCCATGGAATTTGCACAGTTTCCGGTTCTTTCGGCGATCCTCTTTTCAACCATCCTGGCGCTCCTGGTGATTCTGTTCATCCCGGACGACCGGCCCAAGCTGATCAAGCAGGTGAGCCTGGGTTTCGCAGCGGTGGGCCTGGTCCTCTGCCTCTACGTCTACTTCGCCTACGACACCCAGAAGGGAGGGCTCCAGTTCGTGGAGCGCTTTCTGTGGGTGAAGAGCCTGGGCATCTACCACTTTCTGGCGGTGGACGGCATCAACGTGCCCATGCTGTTTCTCACGGCCGTGGTGCTCTTTACGGGCGTGCTCACCATGTGGGAGCTGGAAAAGCGGGTGAAGGAGTACTTCGCGCTCACCTACCTTCTGGTGGCCGGTGTCTACGGCGTCTTCATGAGCATGGATCTTTTCTTCATCTTCGTCTGGTACGACGTGTCGCTCTTTCCCATGTATCCGCTGATCGCCATCTGGGGCAGCACCCGCAAGGAATACGGAGCCATGAAGCTCACGCTCTATCTTCTGGCGGGAAGCGCCCTGATCCTTCCCGGCATCCTCTATCTGTGGGCCGTGGCGGGCGGAAACACCTTCGATCTTTTCGAACTCCAGCGAATCGGCTTCGACGTGCACGTGCAGCGCATCGCCTTCCTCATGCTCTATCTGGGCTTCGGGATCCTGGCGGGCGTGTGGCCGTTCCACACCTGGTCTCCGGTGGGCCACGTGGCGGCGCCCACGGCCGTGAGCATGATCCACGCCGGGGTGCTCATGAAGCTTGGGGCCTACGGCATTCTGCGGGTGGGCATGACGCTTTGCCCCGACGGCCTGGTTTACTGGGCGGATCTCATGGCGCTCCTGGCCACCGTGGGGATCGTCTACGGCGCCTTCGTGGGCCTGGCTCAGACGGACCTCAAATACGTGATCGGCTATTCCAGCGTCTCCCACATGGGCATCGTGGGGCTGGGCCTGGCCACCATGACCGTGGACGGCATCAACGGGGCGGTCTTCCAGATGTTTTCCCACGGCGTCATGACGGCCCTCTTCTTCTCGGCCGTGGGCTACATCTACGACAAGACCCATACCAAGATGATCCCCGACTTGGGCGGTCTGTCCAAAACCATGCCCAAGGCGTCGGCCTTCTTCATCATCGCGGCCTTTTGCGGCATCGGCGTGCCGTGCATGAGCAGCTTCTGGGCGGAGCTGCTGGTCTTCATCTCGGCGGTGAAGACCTATCCGATCCGGGGCATCCTGGCCGTTTCCGGCCTGGTGGTGAGCGCCCTTTTCATGCTCCGGGTGGTGCAGAAGACCTTTTACGGGGAGAAGAACCCCAAGTGGGAACACATTCCGGATGTGCCCCTTTTCCTGGCGTCTCCCAGGATCATCCTGGTGGGCATCCTGGTCTTTTTCGGTCTGTTCCCGAGGCTCATCCTGGACGTGATCCAAAGTGCCGTGATTCCTTTTGTGAACAGCCTGTAGCGATGCGAGGGATGATTTGGTCATGATGAAATGGACCCTGTTTACCCCCGAGTTGTTCTATGTGGCCATGGCGGCCGTCTTCTTCGTGGGCTCCTTGCAGAGGCGGGTGGATTCCAGGCGGCTTTATCGGTGGGCGGTCGCCCTGGCGGGGGTCGGGCTGGTGGTGAGCGTGGCCTGCACGCGCCTGGAGGGTTTTCTCTTCTTCGATTCCTACAAGGTGGATCTCTTCAGTCAGTTCTTCAAGGTGCTCATCGCCTTGGGAACCTTTTTCGTCATTCTGGTCTGCAGTGAGCTTCACGGGATCGATCCCCGCAAGCATGCGGAATTCTACTTTCTGCTGGCCGTCTGCACGTTGGCCATGATGATGCTGGTGAGCGCCGTGGAGCTCCTGACCATCTACATCGCCTTGGAGCTCTCGTCCTACTCGCTTTATCTCATGGTGCCCATGCGCCACCGGGCGGACCGCTACGTGGAATCGGGAATCAAGTACTTCATGGTGGGCGCCACGGCCTCGGCCATGATGATCTTCGGGTTGAGCTATCTGTTCGGCATGACGCACACCACCTACGTGGCCGAGATGGTCCGGGTGCTGCCGGGTCTGCTCCATCAGCCGGCGGCGGTGGTGGGCCTGGTGCTCACCCTGGCCGGCTTTTTCTTCAAGCAGGCCCTCTTTCCCTTCCACATCTGGGCGCCCGACGTGTACCAGGGAGCCGCCAACCAGGTGACCACCTACATCGCCACGGCGTCCAAGATGGCAGCCGCCGCCATGGTCATCCGTTTCGTGGGCCTCACCACCGGCCAGTCCGAGGCGCTCATCCAGCTGCTGGTGGTGCTTTCCGTCCTGTCCATGACCTTCGGCAACCTGGTGGCCATCATCCAGAAAGACATCAAGCGGCTCCTGGCCTATTCCAGTATCGCTCACGCCGGCTACATGCTCATCGGGATCCTGTGCATGACCCAGAGGGGGTATGCCAGCGCCGTCTACTACGCCATGGCCTATCTCATCATGAACTTCGCCTGCTTCATGGTGGTCATCAAGGTGGCCGACGACGGTCACAATCTGCAGATCAAGGAACTGGCGGGCCTTCATAAGCGCTCGCCGCTCCTGGCCATGACGCTCATGCTGGCCCTCTTCGGCCTGGCGGGCATTCCCCCCACGCTGGGCTTTACGGGCAAGTTCCTGGTCTTTGCGGCCGCCCTGGAAAAGGGGTACCTGCTCCTGGTGATCATCGGCATGATCAACGCCACCATCTCGCTCTACTACTACCTCATCGTCATCAAGGCCGCCTACTTGCTGGAGCCCGTGCGCGAATACCCGCCGGTTCGGGTGGACACGTGGACTCGGATCCTCAGCATCGTCCTGGTGATCGCCATGATCTATGTGGGCATCTTCCCCGACCGGTTCGTGGCCTTGTCGGAAGCCGCGGTGGCCGTGCTTCCGTGACGGGGTGAGCGGAAACGATCTTACGGGATCCATCTCATGGTCTCTTTCGCAAGGAATGGAATATGCTTTCACGATTCAGGGAATTGGCTCGGGACATTCAGGACAAGGCGAAGGGGTCGATCCGGAGGGCGAAGGCGGAGCCGTCGTCCAAGGTGGTGCTTCTGAGGCGGAAGGCTCCGGAGCGGCCCTTCTGCGATCCCGAAGGCAAGCGCCCGTGCATCACGGTATGCGCGCCTCGGGAAAAGTGCGGCTGCGCCTGTGAGGAGCTTCGCCAGGCCCTGGAGGAGGCCCTGGACCGATCCGGTTTGAACATCCGGGTGGAGAAGGCCAAGACGGGCTGTCCGGGTTCGTGCGCCTTGGGGCCTTTCGTGGGATTTCCGCAAAAGGGGTTCTTTTACGTGAAGGTGGATCCCAAGGATGCCGGACTGATCGTGGAGGAGACCCTGGTTCGGGGGAAGCTGCTTTTCCCGTATCTATCCGTGAGTCCCGACCGATCCTACCGACAGGACATCCTTTACGACCGCACCACGGGCATGCTGGCCGCCATCGACGAACAGGTGTGCATGGTGGAGGTGGCCAAGTATTTCCTGGATTTCGAGGAAGACCTGTCCTGCGGCAAGTGCGTTCCCTGCCGGTTGGGCATCAAACGCATGCACGAATCACTGGGGCGCATCGTGGAAGGCGCCGGGACCATGGAGGATCTGGAGCAACTGAAGGTGCTGGGCCATACCATGATCTACGCCGCCCACTGCCAATTCGCCATGGCCAGCACCCGCCCGGTGCTGAGCGCCGTGAGCTTTTTTGAGGATGAGTTTCTGGCTCACATCGAAAGGCAGGAGTGTCCGGCGGGGGTGTGCCGGACCCTGGTGGAGATACAGAGAAAGAAGGCGTTCCGGGAGCGCATGGCGGCGCCCAAGAAAAAGAAGAAAAACAAGTAAGGAACCGGCTCCAGGGCGGCGGCGGGCGGGCCGGCCCGCCCAAGGGCACAGCGTGCGGAAGGGCCCTGAGGATCACCCAGTCGAATGAGCCCACGGATCCTAGCATGGAAAGAGGGATGAGGCGTATGGCGAAGATCACGTTAAAGATCAACGGCCAGGAAGTCCAGGTGGAAGAGGGTGCCACGATTCTGGAGGCTGCGAATCAGGCGGGGGTGTACATCCCCACCTTGTGCTACCATCCCTATCTGCCGCTGGAGGAGGCATGCCGGATCTGCGTTGTGGAGGACGTGCGACGGGGTTGGTCCACGCTGGTGGCGGCCTGCGTTTTCCCCGCCCGGCAGGGCATGGTGATCGAGACCGATTCGGAAAAGGTGCAGGAATCCCGAAAGACCATCCTGGAACTCCTTCTCTCCGATCATCCCAACGAATGCATGACCTGCCAGGCCACGGGCCAGTGCGAGCTCCAGGACCTGGCCTACCGCTACCGGGTGCAGCCGGACGTGTACACGGGGGAACGTCACAGGCTGCCGGTGGATTCGGATCCCAACCCGTTTCTGCACATCGACATGAACAAGTGCGTCCTGTGTCGGCGCTGCATCCGGGCCTGCCACGAGATCCAGGGGGCGGACATCTGGACCAAGGTGGGGCGCGGCTTTGAACAGCGCATCTCCACCGCCTTCGAATTGCCCCTGGAAGATGCCGGGTGCGAATTCTGCGGCCATTGTGCCGACTTCTGCCCGGTGGACGCCATCGGATTTCGTTCCGGACGCTACGAGGTGCGTTCGTGGGAAACGCGAAAAGGAACCACCGTCTGCCTGCAGTGTCCCATGGGCTGCGGCGTGACCTACGAGGTCCACAACGGCAAGGTGGTGACGGCCCACGGCCACTTTGCATCTCCCGCCAACGGCGGCGCCCTTTGCAAGCGGGGCCGCTTCAACTACAACTTCGTGAACACGC
Source organism: Desulfacinum infernum DSM 9756 (assembly GCF_900129305.1). GTDB lineage: Bacteria > Desulfobacterota > Syntrophobacteria > Syntrophobacterales > DSM-9756 > Desulfacinum > Desulfacinum infernum. Next base: position 36,884 of record NZ_FQVB01000019.1, read on the forward strand.
CGGAAAGACTCCAGGGGGCCATGGTCCAAAACGACGCCGGGGAACTGGAGTCCGTCCCCGTGGATCAGGCCCTGGATACGGCCGCCGCCCGACTGCGGGACCTGGCGGACCAGAACGGCGGGCCGTCCGTGGCCGTTCTTGCCGGCGATATGCTGACCAACGAGGAATACTACCTCCTGCAGAAGCTGGCCCGCGGCGCCCTTCAGACCCACAACGTGGACAGCGTGGCCGGTCCGTGGCAGCTCCCCCTCTACGAAGGGCTTGCCACCAGCCTGGGGCTGGGAGCCATGACCAATCCGCTTTCGGATATCGCCCGGGCCAAGAGCCTTCTGGTGCTGGGGTCCAACACCCTGGAAAAACATGCCATCGCGGCCATCCGCGCCCGGAAGGCGGTGCGGGAGGGGGCGGTGATGATCGTGGCCCATCCCGACCAGGTGGCGCTCACCAAGAACGCGGAGCGGCACCTGGCCATCCAGCCGGGATCCGAAAGCGCCCTGGTGTGTGGTTTCCTCAAGGTGGTTCTGGAAGAAAAGCTTTACGACGAAGGCTTCGTGGAAGCCAACACTCAGGACTTTGACAAGCTTCAAAGGAGCCTGGAAAAGATCTCCCTGGCTGGTGTGGCGGAAAAGACGGGCCTTTCGGAGGACGCCCTTCGGGACGCCGTCCGGCTCTACGCCTCCAGGAAACCCGCCTGCCTCATCTACGGGGCGGACCGGGCCGGAGACCCCGCCGACGAGACCTTCTATCGCATGTGCGTGGCCCTGCAGGCCCTGCTGGGATCCGTGGGAGTTCCGGGGGGCGGCGTGATGGCCATGGGCGTGGCGGGTAACGGCCAGGGAGCCGTCCAGTTCGGCGCCTGTCCCAAGTACCTGCCCGGCTTCCGGCCGGCCACTCAGGCGGCGTCCAGGAAGGTCGCTTCCAATCTGTGGGGCGTGGAAGTGCCCGGCGAGCCGGGGCTTTCGTGGCCCGACATGTTCGAGGCCATCGACAAGGGACAGATCAAGGCCCTCTACCTGGTGGGGCTGGACCCCTTCGGCTTGGGGCTTCCGGAAAGAAAGGTGGAATCGGCTCTCGCCAAGCTGCAGCTTCTGATCGTCCAGGATACGGCCAAGACCCGGGCGGCCGATTTCGCCCACGTGGTCCTTCCGGGAGCGGCCTACATGGAGAAGGAGGGAACGGCCGTCAACTGCGAGCGCCGGTTCCAGAGGCTCTCCCCCGTCATGGCGCCTCCGGGGCAGGCCCGGGCGGACTTCGACCTCATCAACGGGCTGCTGAGACGCCTCCATGAGAATCTGGCTCCCGCGGGACCGGCCGCCGCCTTTGCGGAAGCCGCCCAGCTCGTGAAGGAACTGGGACCCGCCTCTTACGAAACCGTGGACGGCCTGTGCTGGCCCATCGGAGAGAGCGGCACGGGAACCGAGCGACTCCTGCTCCAAGGGTCGGACAAGCCGATCAAGTTCTACGCCGCGCGCCTTTAGGACCCTGCCTGAAGACGCCAGGGGTGACCTCTTTTTTCGTAGCGCAGCCCTTTAGGGCTGCGGAAGAACCCCCGAACGTTGGATGGACCATCGCGTATTTCCTATCACTTCATGAAGTTGCGATGGCCCTTTCCGCGGGGCTGAAGCCCCGCGGCTACGAAAAGAGGGGCCATAGCCCGGGCTCTTGCCTCGGAGAGCCATTGTCGGACAGGCTCCAAGGAAGCTGTCCGACAACTCCGCAAACCGTCACTCCCGCGCAAGCGGGAGTCCATAACTTGCCGGGAATCCTGGATCCCCGCTCCCCGTTCAAGCCGGGGACAAGCTTCGCGGGGATGACGAATCGGCGTTGAACAAGGCGGATTTGCCATTCTAGGACACGCTCCCAGGAGCTGCTCGGAGAAAGCCTTTCCCGTTGATGGTGCCCGGAATTTTCCGTCCTGTTTGCAGCCGCGGGGCTTGAGCCCGGCGGCTGCGGCTTTTCGGAGGTTGCGGAACGGACGGTCCTGTTATGCAGACCATGCCGCCTTCCATGGGGATGCGCTGTGGCGGACAGGCGCAGACGCTTGTGTTGATCTTGCCTTCAACGGATGTTCAGAGCTGCGGGAGGACTCAGCGCGCTGTCCGCACCACCTGGTCGGGGAAGGTGTCGAAAGGAACGAAAAACTGGACCCGCTGGTTGGGATGGACCTTTTCCACGGGCCGACCTGCGGGATCGTGCATCTCCCTTATCTCAAAGAATCTGTTAGATCCGTCGGGGAACAAGAATTCCAGTCGGACGCCCCGAACCAGGGGGCTTCGGGCTTCCAGCAGAACGGGCAGCCGGTCCCGGACGCCGTGTTGGGGATGTTCCCGGTGGGATGCCGGATGGCGCCGGACGATGCCGGCCAGGGTGTGGGTGCGGCAGTAGTCGGTTTCATGGGCCACGTGGGCCTCCTGGAAGGCGTCGTCCGGAAACATGAGCCCGTAGGTGTAAGGCCGGTGGCTCACTTTCCGAAGCTCCTCCATCCAGGCGGGGTCCGCCACGAAACCTTCCGGATCTTCAAAATACCGGTCGATGGCCAGCCGATAGGCACGAACCACCGTGGCCACGTAGTGGGCGCCCTTCATGCGCCCTTCGATCTTCAAGGCGTCCGCCCCCAGGCGCAACACTTCCTGCAGCTTGGGGAGCAGACACAGGTCGCGGGAATTGAAGATGTAGGTCCCCCGCCCGTCCTCTTCCACGGCGAAGAATTCGCCCGGCCTCTTTTCCTCCATCAAATGGTAGCGCCATCGACACGGTTGTGTGCAAAAACCCCGGTTGGCTCCGCGCCGGTTGAGAAAGGCGCTCAAAAGGCACCTTCCCGAATAGGACACGCACAGGGCGCCGTGAACGAAGAGCTCCAATTCCACGCCCACCGTTTGCCGCACGGCGAGAATCTCTTCCCAGTTGAGCTCACGGGCCAGGTTGATGCGACGGATGCCGTTCCGGGCCCAGAACCGGGCGCCGGCCGCGTTGGTGGTGTTGGCCTGGGTGCTCAGATGCAGGGGTACATGGGGAGCTATCCGCCGGGCCAGCTCAATCACCCCGGGATCGCTCACGATGAGTCCGTCCACTCCGATTTCGGCCGCGTAGGCAACGGCCCTTTCCAGATCCGGAAGTTCCGGCGGATGGGGAAAGACGTTGAGTGCCCAATAGAGCTTCTTTCCCCGGCGGCGGGCCAGGTGCACGGCCTGGGCCAGCTCCTCGTCATCCAGGTTTCCCGCCTGGGCCCGGAGACTGAACCGGGTGCCTCCCACATAGACCGCGTCGGCGCCGTAGCGCAAGGCGACGCGCACCTTTTCCAGGGTGCCTCCCGGGGCCAGGAGTTCGGGTTTTTTCGCCGGTGCGTTCATCGGTCCTCCATGCGGGGCGTCGGCCTCCGGTGTCCGGATTTGACAAATGCTCAAGGGGGCTATAACTAACACTGCCATCGGGAACGGATCAAGGAAGCCTTCGTGACGAGAACCGAACTGGACGAAACGACAAGAGCCTGGCTCACCTTGAGGCTTACGCCCGGACTGGGGGCTCGTTCCATGCTCCGCCTTTTGGAGCGTTTCGGATCCCCGGAGGCGGTGGTGCGTGCCGGAGGCCGGGATCTGGAAACGGTTCCGGGGCTTCGGCGCGAGGCGAAAGAGGCGTTGAGCCGAAAGCGCACCCTGCGGCCCGTGGAGGAGGAATGGGAGGCGCTGCGGCGCCGGGGCTGGGGGATCGTCTGTCTGGGCGATGAGGATTACCCGGAGAATCTCAAGGCAATCCCCGACCCCCCACCCGTGCTTTACGTGACCGGCCTGCCGGAGCCCAAGGACCTGGTGGCGGTGGCGGTGGTGGGGTCCCGGTTCGCCTCGCCCATGGGTCTCCTCTTCACGGAAAAGCTCTGCGCGGACCTGGGACGACGGGGCGTGACCGTGGTGAGCGGTTTCGCCATGGGAATCGACAGCGCGGCCCACCGTGGGGCCCTCAAGGCGGGGGGACGCACCATCGCCGTTCTGGGCTGCGGGCTGGATGTGGTTTATCCCAAGCCGAACCGGGATCTTCGCCGGAGGATTGTCGAAAAGGGTCTCCTGGTCAGCGAGTTTCCGCTGGGCACGCCGCCGCTGGCCGGCCATTTCCCCATGCGAAATCGCATCATCAGCGGCCTTTCGCTGGGCGTGGTGGTGGTGGAGGCGGCCGACCGCAGCGGGTCGCTCATCACGGCCCGGCTCGCCCTGGAGCAGGGGCGGGAGGTGTTCGCCGTGCCTGGGCTCGCGCGGCATTTCAGGAGTTCCGGACCGCACCGGCTTTTGCGCCAGGGGGCCAAGCTGGTGGAATCGGCCGAAGACATCCTGGAAGAGATCGCGCCCATGGTTCGGCCCAGCTGGTCCATGTCGGACGTGGCGGCAGGGGCGGCGGGGGAAGGAGGCCGGGACGACGGCGAGCCGAATCTGTCCGAGGAACACCAACGGATCCTTGCCGTTCTTTCGGAGGAGCCGTGCCATGTGGACCGGATCTGCCGGGAGTGCTCTCTTGGTGCGGCCCAAACCATGGCACTTCTTTTGGACCTGGAGATGAAAGGCCTTGTGCGCCAACTGCCCGGCAAGTATTTTGTGCGCCTTTAATTGGTTTCAAGAAAACGGCCGACCGTGCCGAAAAGAGTACTGAGAGAAAACTTATCGAGGGATGAATGGCCAAGTCACTGCTGATCGTAGAGAGTCCGACCAAGGCGAGAACACTCAACCGGTACCTGGGCAAGGATTTCATCGTCAAGGCGTCCGTAGGGCATGTGAAGGATCTGCCGAAGACCAAGCTCGGCATCGACGTGGAAAACCAGTTCAAGCCCGAATATCAGGTGATCCGGGGCAAGAAAAAGGTCCTGAAGGAGTTGAGCGAGGCCGCCGCCAAAGCGGACGCCATCTACCTGGGGCCCGACCCGGACCGGGAGGGAGAGGCCATCGCGTGGCACATTGCGGAAGAACTGAAGGCCAACGGCAAGCCGGTTCACCGCGTTCTGTTCTATGAACTGACCCACAAGGCCATCAAGGAAGCCCTGCAGCGCCCGGGGCAACTGAATCGGTACCTCTACGATGCCCAGCAGGCCCGCCGGATCCTGGATCGCCTGGTGGGGTACCTCATTTCGCCGATTCTGTGGGAGAAGGTGCGACGGGGGCTGAGCGCCGGCCGGGTTCAGTCGGTGGCCCTGAGGCTGGTGTGTGAACGGGAGCGGGAGATCCAGCGGTTCGAGCCCCAGGAGTACTGGTCCATTACGGCCCGTCTGGCCAAGCGGTCTGCCGAGGAGGCCCGCGGGGGCCCTCAGGATTTTCTGGCCAAGCTGTGGCGGTGCGGGAAGAAAAAGGCGGAAATTCCCAACGAGGAAGAGGCCTCGGCCATCGTCCAGGCGGTGCAGGGCCGGATCTTCCGCGTTCAGAAGGTCGAAAAGAAACGCCGGCAACGCAAGGCGCCGCCTCCCTTCATCACCAGCACCCTGCAGCAGGAGGCGGCCCGCAAGCTCCGCTTTCCCGCCAAGAAGACCATGCGGGTGGCCCAAAGGCTCTACGAAGGTGTGGAACTTGGAGACGAAGGGGCGGTGGGCCTCATCACCTACATGCGCACGGACTCCACCCGCCTGGCCGATGAAGCGGTCCAGGCGGTCCGCCGGCACATCCAGGAGACCTACGGCAAGGAGTATCTGCCGGGACGCCCTGTGGTCTACAAGACCAAGTCGGCGGCCCAGGACGCCCACGAGGCCATACGACCCACGGACGTTTTTCGGACTCCGGAATCGGTCAAAGACTACCTGGGTCGCGACGAGTTGGCCCTCTACACCTTGATCTGGAAGCGATTCGTGGCCTGCCAGATGGCGCCGGCCCGCATCTTCCAGACGGCGGTGGATATCGAGGCCGCAGCTCAGGACCAGGACGCGAAGAAAGGGGCTACGGCAGCGTCCGGCATGAGCTATGTCTTTCGGGCGACAGGGTCCGTCATCGAATTCCCGGGCTTCATGGTGCTCTATACCGAAGGCACGGACGAGGGGGACAAGGAGGACGAGGAAGCTCAAAGTCGTCTGCCTGATCTGAAAGAAGGGGAAGTGGTGGATCTCAAGAAGCTCATCCCCAAGCAGCACTTCACCCAGCCTCCTCCCCGCTACACGGAAGCCAGCCTGATACGCGAACTGGAGGAGAAGGGGATCGGCAGGCCCAGCACCTACGCCAGTATTCTGTCCACCATCGTGGATCGGGAGTACGTGAAGCAGAACCGCCGGCAACTGACGCCCACGGAACTGGGATTCATCATCAACGACCTGCTGGTCCAGCACTTTCCGGATATCGTGGACGTGGAATTCACGGCCAAGATGGAAAAGAGCCTGGACGAGGTGGAGCAGGGCGCCTCTCCCTACATCCGGGTGTTGGAGGAGTTCTACAGCCGCTTTCAGAAGACGCTCACGGAAGCGCAAAGGGATATGCTCAACCTGCGAGTGGCGGGACTCCCCACGGGGCTGTCGTGCCCCAAGTGCGGAAAGCCGCTCCATATCCGCTTCAGCCGAAACGGACCGTTTTTGGCCTGCACGGGCTATCCGAACTGCACTTTCTCTTCCAACTACGAAAGGGATGAGAAAGGGGCCATCCGGCTGGTGGAGCAGGAAACCACCACGGAACTCTGCGAGAAGTGCGGCCGTCCCATGGTGGTCAAGCAGGGACGGTTCGGTGAATTTCTGGCGTGCAGCGGCTATCCCAAGTGTAAGAACACCAAGGCCATCGGCATGGGCATTGCCTGCCCCCGGGAAGGATGCGACGGGGAGCTGGTGGAGCGATTCAGCAAGCGAGGCCGGAAGTTCTACGGGTGCAACCGCTATCCGGACTGCGATCTGGTTTTGTGGAGCCGGCCGGTTGCCATCACCTGCGCTCAATGCGGATCCCCGGCCATGGTGGAAAGGGTGAGCAAGAAAGGCGACCGGACCTACACCTGCGCCCGGCCGGGGTGTGGTTACAAGTTCAGCGACACCTGAGACGGGGCGTTGCGGGAACGAAGGATCACGGGGATATGGAGTCCATCTTCCATTTCTTCTTTTTCGCTCTGGGGTGCTGCCTGGGGAGTTTTTTCAACGTGGTGATCCACCGGCTGCCCCGGGGAGAGTCCATCGTGTTCCCGGGATCCAGGTGTCCCTCCTGCGGATCGGGCATCGCCTGGTACGACAACCTGCCGCTCCTGAGCTACGTGCTGCTCCGGGGACGATGCCGGCAGTGCAAGGCGCGCATATCGCTGAGATACCCGCTGGTGGAGTTGCTCACAGGCGTCCTGGTGTTTCTGCTCTACCGGCAGTTCGGCCTGGGGGTTTCCTTTTTCGTCTTCTTTGTCTTTGCGGCCCTGCTGGTTCTCATCGCCTTCATCGACCTGGATACCTATCTCATTCCGGACGTCTTGTCGTTGTCCGGGCTGGCAGTGGGGCTGGCGGCGTCCTTCGTGGGAAGCCACATCACCTGGTTCGACTCGGTGTTGGGCGTGCTTTTGGGAGGCGGCCTTTTCTACGCTGTGGCCTGGGCCTACCAGGTGCTCCGGAAACAGGACGGCTTGGGCGGCGGGGATATCAAATTGCTCGCCATGATCGGGGCCTTTACGGGCTGGCAGGGGGTTCTTTTCACCATTTTCCTGTCTTCCGTGGTGGGGACGGTGGTCGGCCTGGCGGTGATGCTCCGTCGGGGCCAGGGAATGGCCGCACGCATCCCCTTCGGGCCCTTCCTGTCCCTGGCGGCCCTCTGTTATCTTTTCTGGGGCAAGGGTTGGGTTCGATGGTATTTTGGTCTTTTGTCCGGGTAGTCTTCCCGTTTCCCTCCGGAAGAGGGAGATGGGCCGGCTGCAGCCGACAGACAACAGGCCACGGCTAACGGATCACAGCTTTCGGATCACGGATTACGGATCACGGACACACGGACCCGGTGACGCGGAGAAGGTTTTTTCAAGAGGATTTAAGGGAAGGCCAGGACGAGATTCTTCTGGACGAGAAGACGTCCCACCACCTTCTGCGCGTGCTGCGGATGGGCCCCGGCGCCCGGGTTGAGGTCTGCAATGGTCGGGGTTTGTCGACGACGGCGCACATCGAGGAGTGCCGCGGCGGACAGGCCGTGGTTGTCCCCGAGAGCTGGCACGTCACGGCTCCGCCCCCGCTGGACATCTGCCTGGCTGTGCCTCTGGCCAAGTCCGACCGGATGGATGCGGTGATCCGGCAGGCGGTGGAACTGGGGGTGACCCGCCTTCTGTGCTTCCGTGCTGGACGGAGCCAATACGCCCTGGAGGGAGAACGGAAGGAGAAAAGGATTTCGCGCTATATCAAGATCGCTCGGGAAGCCCTGTGCCAGTGTGGAAGGGCGTGGCTGCCGGACCTGGATGTGGTGGATTCGCCTCGGCACTTGCTGGAGATCGTCGGTCGGCAAGGTGCCCCTGGATTCTTGGGATTGCTGGCTTTCGAGGCACAACCCCGCCGGAGCCTTCTTTCGGTATGGCGGGCCCATCCCATGGCGCGACACCTGGTCTGTGCGGTGGGGCCGGAAGGGGGATGGGAGCCCGGGGAGGTGGCAATGTTTCGAGATCGAGGATTCATCCCGGTGTCCCTCGGGCCGCACATCCTGAGATTCGAGACGGCGTGCGTTGCCATGGCTGCTGGCGTGCAGCTGCTCTGGGGCGAACAGAGCCATACCATGAACCCGTAAAGACGAGGATAGGGCCATGCGATGCAGCAAGTGCGGCTTTGTGAGCTTTGACTATCTGGATGCTTGCAAGAAGTGTGGAACGGATCTCGGCGCCGTGCGCCGGGAACTCAATCTGTTCGATTTTCGCCCGGAAGTGCCGGCGTTTGTAGCCAAGGCCATCGAGGCCCTGACCAGTCCCTATGTTCCTCAGCCCGAGGAGGCCCTGTCCGACGAAGCCCAGGAGATTTCCCTGGACGTGATCGACGAGATCGACCTGGCGGCCCAAGCTTCGGAGACCGACGGGGAACTGACGCTGGAGTTGCTGGACGAAGAGGATCAGCAGGAGGTGGTTCTGCCCGAACCAGAGGTCGACGCCGCTCCGGAAGTCTCGCTGGGAGCCGCTGACGGAGATGAGCTGGTTCTGGACTTGGGGGCCCTGGAGGAAGCTGATGTGCAGGACACGGCGGCTTCCTTTTCCGAGAACGAGTTGAGTCTGGGCATCGAACCGATGGACGAAGCCGAAGAGGAAGGCGAGGTGGTCTATGAATTGGACGATGAAGACCAACTGGCCGAGGAGAGCCTGGACAAGCTTCGCCGGGAGCTGGAGTCGGCGGAGGAGCTGATGGATCGGATCGAGGGGCCTGACGAGCCGGATGAAGGCGAAGACACGGTGGTGGTCTTGGAGGAGGACGATCAAGGGGTTGCCGTTCAGGAATTCGTGCTGGAAAGTGTGGATGAACAGAGGGCTCCGGAAGAAGAGGGTGCGCCTCTGGAACTGGATCTGGGAGAGTTTGACGAAATCTCCGAGGACGAGACCATGGACGACGATGAGGCCGAACAGAGCAGTGCCTCCGGGCGAGTGGAGGTTTTGCCGGAAGAGGCGGGGCTCGTCCTGGAGCTGGAAGATGGTCTGATCCTGGAGCCGGACGAAGATGAAGAGGACGAGAAGTAGTGGCCCGGGAGCCCTTTCCCATAAAGTGCTTGACAACCTCACGGGCGATCCTGTAATTTCGCCCTCGGTTTCGGCGAGGTAGCTCAGTCGGTAGAGCAGTGGACTGAAAATCCTCGTGTCCCCAGTTCGATTCTGGGCCTCGCCACCATGAGCCATCATCCATTTTTTGGGGGCCACCCCCCCAAGCTTCAGGCAAAGCCCGCCACCAGCGGGCTTTGCTGTTTTGGGAGCATACATACGCCATGGATGTTCGCGTTATCAGGGTCGATCATTTTGGAGCCGAGGATCTTCTGGAGCGGCTGCGCCGGGTGACGCTGCTCAAGCGCCCCGAGGTGCTGGTGTACAAAGAGGCGGCCATCAGCTTGGAGGAGATGTCCACGGAAGACATGTACCCGGCCCAGCGCTACGTGCTGGTCCAGGAACTCCAGAAGGTCCGGCATCTCAAGTGGGAACTGGAGCGTTTCGGATACGATCTTTTCCGCCTGAACGGCTATCTCAAGGTGTGGGTGGAAGGGGCGGAAGGGCCCATCGATGTGCTCCCGCCCATCGTGGAAGAGTCCGTGGAGCGGAACGGGAGGGTGGTCCCTATCATCAACGACGGTATGCACCGGCTCTTTCTGGCGCATCTGGAATGGACCACGCCCCAGGTGGTCTTTGTCCGGGGGCTCCCCAAGGATCTTCCCTATTACGCCTTCCCCAATCCCAGGCAGTGGGACGGCATTGAGCTCGTGGAGGAATTGCCCGAGGGCTACATCAAGAAGTGGCACCGCATCCGCGATTACCACTCCCTGTACCGGAATTTCAATTCTGCCTTCGACAACGTGGGCGCGCCCCGAGGGAATTTCACCAAGAAGAAGGCGTCCTGAGCCTTGCCGGGGGCAGGAATCGCCTCTAATCCTTTTCCAAGGCCAGTTCAATGAGCCGGTCCAGGAGCCGACTGAAGCTGATTCCGGCGGCCGCTGCGGCCTGGGGGTAGAGGCTCGTCTCGGTCATCCCCGGGATCGTGTTGGTCTCCAGCACCACGATTTCCCCTTCGCGGGAAACGATCATGTCCGTTCGGCTGTAGCCGCGGCAGCACAGGGCCCTGTGGGCGCGGAGGGCATAATCCTGAGCCCTGCGCTTGATATCCTCGGGTACCCGGGCCGGGCAAATCTCCCGGGTGGCTCCCGGAGTGTACTTGGCGTCGTAGTCGAAAAATTCATAGCCCTCCCCGGGGATGATTTCCACCAAGGGAAGGGCTTCCAGGTCATGGTTGCCCAGGACCCCCGCCGTGATTTCCGTGCCCGCGACGAACTTTTCCACCAGGCACCTCCTGTCGTAACGCCAGGCCTTCTCCAGCGCGCCCGCAAGATCCCCTTCCTTCTTCACGATGCTCAGGCCGATGCTGGATCCTTCGTGCTCCGGCTTGACGACCAGGGGCAGTCCCAGGGAATCCACAAGCTCTTGGAGCGACGACGGAGGTGCCTTCCGGTCCGCAACGATGTAGGGCGCGACGGGCAGTCCGGCCTGCTGGTAAAGGTGCTTGCTGACGATCTTGTTCATGGCGACGGCGCTGCCCAGGACCCCGCTTCCATGGTAGGGGATGCCCAGGCATTCCAGGAAGCCCTGGATGGCTCCGTCTTCTCCCAGCCGGCCGTGGAGGATCACCAGTGCCACGTCAATGTCGGAAGCCTCTTGGACGATCCGTGGCAAATCGTCCCTCGGATCGTATCGGAGGACTTCGTACCTGGTCTTGTCCAGCGCCTCGTAGACCTGCTGCGCGCTCTTGAGTGAAACCTCCCGTTCGGCGGAAACGCCCCCCGCCAAGAGGGCGATCCGGAGCTTTCTTCCACTCATGACGTTCCTTCCCTTGAGGACATGATGAACAAATATATGGCTGTTCTCCCTGCGGGGCACACAGCCGTGGCCCCGGGCATCTTCAGTAAATGGACATCTCCGGGCATGCCAGGTCCCGGCCCAGGGTGCCCAACAGATCTCTTGAATTCACGAATCGGGGTAGCTCTTCCGGGACCAGCGGGGTGTGGGAGAAGATCCTCCCCTCCAGGATCCGATAAAGTTCCAAGCGGCGCCTGAGATCTTCCCGGATCGCCTCTGTCCTGCCGTACCGCAGGATCAGGTCTTCGAAACGCTCTTCCAGCCCCACGATGTGGTCGTGTTTCACTCGCTTATCGGCGTAGTTGACCAGGACGGACTCGGTGACGGGTCCTCGGGCCATGGCGGGATCCATCAGAGTGTGGTCCCGCACGATGGGAGCGACCTGGTCCCATCCCCAGCTGCACAAGAGGGAGTAACCGAGTTGGGCGTGATTTTCCCCCGTCTGCAGGGAGAGCCCCTTGGCGATGTCGTGTAGGAGTCCGCCTGCCCGCACCAGATCCACGTTCACGCGGTGGCTGTTCCGGTTGAGGTGCGAGGCCAACACTTCCCCCACCAATGCCACTTTTCGACTGTGTTCCCTGATGTGGGGAGGCACCTGGGCCTTCTCCAACAATTCCAAGCATTGAGCCACAGAGGGGATCGCACCCACGAACCTGGACCTCCTTAGCTTCGAATTTCCTCTTTCGCCTACCCTACCATAAAGAATTGATTATTCAATGCGGGAGGAGCTGTTCCCCCACGCTTGTCACCTAATCGTCGAAAAAGTGCAAATGGGAGAGAAAACAGGAGTTCCAAGGGGAATTCTAATGTTGCGATTCGAGCGAGTGGGGGAACAACAACTCGATATTCCGATTGAAAAGCCCAGGACCTAAAGAGTCTGAAGAGTCAAGTAGTTGAATGAGCCTTGACTGTAACATCCCTGCATCAAAAGCAGAAACATCCCCAGGGCGGAGATGGGGAAAGGAGTCCAAATTCAGCCAGAGTGACTTTGACGGTGAACGGCAATCCGCCTATCTATGACATCACCGTGCCGGCGCTTCCGGGTTCCTTGGGTGCACGGCCGGCGGTTTTTCCTTCTCCCGCACTTGCTGACAACTCTTGGCTCATTCGCCCTTGGCCAGGTTCCGTGCCGCCACCCCGAAAGTTCTTCGTGTCTTTCGCGAATGTGGGGCGGTCCGGCGGTGCTTTGTGGGCGGTTACGGGAAACTCGAAGCGATCTCGGAGGACCATGGACAGGATGCTCAAAGAATGGGAAGCGGTACAGGAAAGGCTGAAGGAGGGTCTTTCGCGAGGGCAATACGATTTGTGGGTCGCCACGCTCCGTTTCTTGCAATTCGATGGGCAGGTCTTGATCCTGGGATGCAGAAATTCCCTGCACAGAGACTGGGTTCGGAACCATCTCGTTTCGAGAATCCTGACACTGGGGCGGGACCGGTTTCCGCAGTTGGAACAGGTGCGCTTGGAGCTGGTCTCCGAAGATCCTCTCCTGGAAAGAGAGGAGGCCGACGATTGGCAGATCCCCGAGGATGCGCACCAGGGGCCTCGGCAGCTGTCCTTCAGGGATGTGGGCCAGAAGCTCCGGTCTCCTTTCAATCCCAGGTTCACGTTCGATCAGTTCGTGGTCGGGCGCTCCAATCATTTCGCCTACGCCACCTGCCTGGCCATGGCGGGGCAGCAAAGCCTGTACAACCAGTCGGTCTACCTCATGGCGGATCCCGGGTTGGGCAAAAGCCACCTGACCCATGCCGTGGGGAACCTGTTGATGACCAGCCAGCCGGCCATCCGCGTGCGGTATGTCACGGCCGAGCAGTTCGCCAATGAGATGATCCGGGCGCTCAAGAGGGACCGCATCGAAGACTTCAAGAGCCGATACCGGGACGGGTGTGATGTCCTGTTGCTGGAAAAGGTGGAGTTTTTCAGCGGCAAGAAGAAGATCCAGGACGAACTGGTCTACACCCTGGACGAGCTCCTGGACCGGGGGCGGCGCATCATCTGTACCGGCAAGACGGCCCCCAACGACATCCCCAAGCTGAACCATGAACTGAGATCCCGATTGGGAGGGGTCCTTGTGGCACCCATTGAGCGGCCCGATTTCGCCACCCGTAAGGAGATCATCCGCCGAAAGGCGGCCTACGACGGCGTGGAACTGCCCATGGATGTGGTGGAGTTCCTGGCGGACCGCATCACGTCCGACGTTCGCCGGCTGGAAAGTTGCCTGGTGGGGATGCTTGCCAAGAGCAGCATTCTGGGCAGGCCCATTTCTATGGATCTGGCCCGGGAGGTCACCCAGGCCATGTTGGATTACCTTCCTTCTTTGGATATTCCTCACGTCGCGGAAGCCGTCTGCACAAGCTTCGGGGTGAGCATGGAGGAGCTGCGCTCCAAGGCCCGCAACAAGAAGGTCTCGGAAGCCCGGCAACTGGCCATGTATCTATGCCGGAAATACACCTCCGAATCGCTCAACGCCATCGCCCAGGCATTCGGCCGCAGCCACAGCACCGTCATCTACGCCATCAAGAAGGTGGACCAGGAATTGGGGCGAAAGAACAGCCATCTCAAGAAGCGGATGGAACACGTGGCTCGGCGCATCGAAACCCGTTGCCTGGATGGCTGAAGCCCCGGCCTCTTGATCCGAAGAAGCTTTGTCGGGCAAGCTCCTAGAGCATGTCTGAGAACGGCAGATTTGCGCCGTTTAACGCCCATTCGTCATCTCCGCAAAAGCGGGGATCCAGGATTTCCGGGAACCTATGGACTCCCGCTTGCGCTGGAGTGACGGTTTGCGGAGACCTCGGACAGCCTCCTAGAGCCTGTCTGAGAATGCTGCGGACGACCTCTTTTCTCGTAGCGCAGCCCTTTAGGGCTGCGGAGGAACCCCCCGCCGTCGGATAGGCCATCGGGTATAGTTCCTATCACTTTCAGGGGGTACGATGGTCCTTTACCGCGGGGCTGAAGCCCCGCGGCTACGAGGAGGGCCAAAATTCCTCGGCCTTGTAAGTCGGCGAGCCATTGTCAGGCAAGCTCCTAAGGTCAGGGGGGAGAATGGGGCCGGGGGCCGGCCACGGCCGCGCACAGGTCCCGGGCCAACTGCTCCACCAGCCGCCCCAGCGCCCGGCTCATGGCCTCGGCAAAAAGCTCGGGCCTCACCGTCCCTTGTACTTCTTCCTTCATCCGATACGTCTTTTGGAACCGAACCTCCCGGTGAGTGCCCTCTTCCCACAAGACCACCCTCACATCCAACTCGGCGTTCACCTTGTCGGAATTCCTCGACAGGGCGAAGCGGTGGATATGTCCCGACAGGTTCCAGGAGGGCGGGGCGGCGGGATTTCCGGGCATGACCACCGTTTGAAAGGGGCCGCCAGCGGAAAGAGCCGTGGCGATCTGCTCCGCCAGCATCTCGCCGGGGGCGGCGATCCAGCGGTGCTGAGACGAGAAGAGCATCTGGTAGGCATTGGAGGAGATGACCATCTCGGTGCGGTCGTAAGGCTGGGAGGCTGCGAAGGGCCAGACGCACAGGGAGGCCTCTTTTCGGGGGCAGGGAAGGTTCTGGAGAGCCGGCACGTTCAGGGCGTAGTAGGTGGGCGGGGCCGACGGGTGGAAAAGGGGCGCACAGCTCGCCATGAGAACCAAGACCCCGGATAGAGCCGCGAGCCTGATCATGGATTGCCGCATCATTTCTTCTTTTCCTCGAAGGGATCCTGGGGGTTGGTGGTGAAAAGCACCCGATTGGGTTCTTCCTTGAGGGTTCTGGCCAGCACCACCAGCTGATCCAAGAGCAGCCTCAGGGAATAGAGGTTCTGGTTGAGCAGAACCAGGGTCTCGTTGGTTCCCGTCCGCCACTGAGACACCATGGCGCGGCTGTCCTGCAACAGTGCCTGCATGTCCCGGGAGGTATGCTGGAGGGTACCGGGCGGTATCTCCTCCAAGTGTTTCGACAGGGTTTCGGCGGCGCGGCGAGCGGCCGCCACGGTAGCGCCCAGGTCGCGGAAGCCACCCTGCAGATCGCCCCGGGAGGCGGATTTTTCCACGAGACCGGCCAGGATACGAAGGCTCTGGGTGGCTTTCCGCGTATTCTGAACAATCTCCTTCAAGTCCTCCTCTCCCAGCACTCTGTCGGCCCGGTCCAGCAGCACCTTGAGGCGTTCGGTGTCTTCCCGAACGTTTCTCAACGTGGTTTCAAGATCCGTGCCTCCGAAGATTCGGTTGACGGTTTCCCCCACTTGCTTCCATCTTTCGGTGAGCCCTTCCAGATCCAGGGAGACGATTTTCGTGTAGATGCTCTCGAAGGCTCCCTTCAACTGCTCGATCTCGGAGGGGTAGGAGCGGATGAGCGGGTAGGGGGGGGTGAAATCCAGAGAGGGGGTGGCTCGGTCCACGTCCGCCGGTGCCGTGTCGATTTCCAGGAACCTGAGGCCGGTGAGTCCCTGTTCCCGCAGTCGAATGGCCAACGTGTCGTCCACCGGGAAGTCGGGGCGCAGATGCATGACCACCTGGATCAGCCGGCCGTCGGGGGCCAGCTCCACCGAGGCGACCCGTCCCACGGCCACTCCACGGTAGTTCACGATGGCGTCCTGCTGGAGCCCTTTGACGGATTCGGCGAAATAGGTGACGTAGGTGGCTTTCTCTTCAAAGAAGTGGGAAGCGCCCAGCCAGATGAGCGCCACGAGGCCGAGGCCTCCGCACAGGATCACAAAAAGGCCGATCTTGAAGGTGTTTACGGGCCGTCCCACAGAGAGCCTCCTCCTTTCACGGGCTGGCCGCTTTCGCCGCGGTGTGCAGCAGTTCCGGGTTACGGTGAAAAAAGGCGCGAACCTTGGGATCTTCGCTCCTTTCCATGAGATCCCGGGGAGAACCCTGGGCGATGATTCCCTTGGCTTCCTTGTCCAGCATGATGGATCGTCTGCTGATGGTCAGGATGCTGGCCAGTTCGTGGGTGATCACCACCATGGTGATGCCCAGAGCCTCGTTCAGGTTGAGCAGCAGGCTGTCCAGTTCCGCCGCGGTCACCGGATCCAGGCCGGCCGAGGGCTCGTCGCAGAAGAGGATCTGGGGATCCAGGGCCATGGCCCTGGCAAGGGCCGCACGCTTTCTCATTCCGCCGCTCAATTCCATGGGCATGTAGTGGGCGTAATCGGCCAGCCCCACCGCCTCCAGCTTCGTATGGACGATCTCCTCGATCAGGGCGCCGGGAAGATCGGTGAACTCCGTCAGCGGCAGGGCCACATTGTCCGCCAGGGTGAAGGACCCCAACAGGGCTCCCGATTGGAAAAGCACCCCGATCTTCTTCCGGGCCGCTTCCAGTGCCGTTTCCCTGTCAGGTCCCGCGATGTTGTACCCCGCCACCCAAACGGAACCCTCCAGGGGGGGCAGCAACCCGATCAGGGCCTTGAGAAGCGTACTCTTGCCGCAGCCGCTCCCACCCAGGATGGTGACGATCTCCCCTTCCGCCACGTGGAAGGTCACCCCTTTCAGGATGGGGGTGCCGCCGTAACCGACGGTCAGGTTTTCGGTCCGAACAATCGCCTGTTCCGGCTGCGCAGGGGCCTTTTCGTCTTTCATGGATCGCACCTTCTCACACTACCACGAAAAGACATGGAAAAGGACGGTGAAGACGGCATCGGTCAAAATGATGAGAAAGATGGATGTGACCACGGCCGAGGTGGTCATGCGCCCCACGCTGTCGGCGGTACGTTCCGTTTGAAGACCCCGGAAGCATCCCACCAAGGCCACGACCAGGGCGAAGGCGAAGCTCTTCACCAGCCCCCCGGCCACGTCCCCCACGGTCAGGATCTGCCAGACTTCCGTGATGAAGCTGGCGGGCGTGAGGTCCAGGCTGAGCACTCCCACCACGATCCCGCCCACAATGCCCGAAGCGTTGGCGAAGATGGTCAGCAGCGGCCCGCTCACGGCGAGGGCCATCACCTTGGGCATGATGAGAAATTCCGTCACGTTGAAGCCCATGACGGTCAGGGCGTCCACTTCTTCGTTCACCTTCATGGTGCCGATTTCCGCGGCGAAGGCCGCCGCGGAGCGTCCGGCCAGGATGATGGCCGTCATGAGGGGGCCCAGCTCACGGGTCAGGGCCAGACTCACCAGGTCCGCCACGAAGATGTTGGCCCCGAACTGGCGAAGCTGCACGGCCGCCTGGAAGGCCATGATCAGGCCCATGAGAAAGCTGACCAGGAAGACGATGGGCACGGCCTCCGATCCGGAGCGTTGCACGTAGTAGAGGATCTCTCGGGGGCGGAACCGCTTGGGATTCAGACAACACGGGCCCACGGCCACCGTCACGCTGCCGATGAATTGGATGAGATCCCGGGTATCCTTCCACAGCTCCACGGCGCCGGCTCCCACCCGTTCGACAATCGGAGGACGTTTTGCGGATGTCGCTGGTGGAGGCGGAGGCGGTTCCTCGAAGAATCCGCTAAACCGCAGGAAGGATTCCACCTGGTCTTCCAAGCGGGTCAATTCCAAGGAGATTCCACGGGCCCGGCAGGTCTTTTGCAAGTTTTTGAGAACGGCGGCTCCGGCGCTGTCCAGGGTCGAAACCGTTGTCATGTCCAACACGATGGTTCGCACATGGGGATCCGACAGGAGCTGGGTGAAGGCTTCGTGGTACCAGCGGCTGGTGCTGATCACAAGAGGTGCGGACGGGGTGCATGCGGCGAGGCCTCCCTCGCGTCTTTCGACGGTCAGCACGTCAGCATTCATGGGACCTCGTGTATGGGGGACAAAAGTCAGGTCGCCTGCCGGCGGGGTTTCAGGGCCCAGTGATTCACAACGCCTTTGATCTCGTCACTCCCGGGCAAGCGGGGACCATGAATTTCCGAAAGCGGAGGACTCCAGCCTCCTTTTCGGAGCAGCGAACGGCCCCTAAGAACCATGGTTGATCTTTTCGCGAAGCACACCGGAACACTTGAAGGTCACCACGCGGCGGGGGGGAAGGATGATGGGCTCTCCGGTCTGGGGGTTCCTTCCGCGCCTCTGGTTCTTGGCCTTGACGCTGAACTTGCCGAAACCGCTGATGAGAACGTCCTCGCCGTCCTCCAAGGTCTGCTTGATGATTTCGAAAAGGGTCTCGATGATCTGGGCGGACTCGGCTTTGGTGAAGACGTTTTCCGCAAAGAGATTCTCCACGATGTGAGCCTTGGTCAGGGTCATGATTCGTCCTTTCTTTCCTCGTTGTCCATCGTCGATCATCGCTTGGGGGCGGTGGAAGGTCCGATCGTTCCGTCCAGTTTCTTGGCTAATAATGGATAATCTCTCGGTTTTCAACAAAAAAATGGGGTCGCCCCCCAAGGGCGACCCCATTAGCTGATCTTGGTGTGGTGGCGGTGCAGGGACTTGAACCCCGGACGCTGCGGATATGAGCCGCATGCTCTGACCAACTGAGCTACACCGCCACAGCGCCGCTATATCTAGATAATCTTGGCCCACCTGTCAATAGGCAAAATCAGTCGCGGCGATGGCGATTGACAAAGAAAGGGCCATCGAGTTTAATGGACATAACTGTTCGAAGGAAAATGGTTTTTTAGCTGCTCGCACCGGTTGCCGCTTTCACGGAAAGATGAGAACGCCCATGTACGAAGTGAAGATCGTCAGTGATTTCGCTGCTGCTCACAACCTGAGGAATTTCCGCGGTCGATGTGAAAACCTCCACGGCCACAACTGGAAGGTGGAAGTGGTCGTGCGGGGTGATCGGTTGGATGATGCGGGCGTACTGCTGGATTTCGGTGAGCTGAAACAGGCCACTCGGGATGTCTTGCAGCTCGTCGATCACCAATATCTGAACGACCTGCCTTATTTTAAAGAACGCAATCCTTCCTCCGAATACATCGCCCGGTTTCTTTTCGAAAATCTGTCCGCGCGCGTCAATGGAGACCACCGCTGGGTCCACAGCGTGTCTGCTTGGGAATCCAAGGATTCGTGTGCCACGTATTATGGTGAATCGCGATAGGCTTTGGGAAAGAAGGAGCAGAAAATGGTCCGACAGAGGCAACTGCCTTTTGGATGTTCATGTGGGCGCCTGAGACGAATCGCCGTTGTGGCGGCGGGCGTGGCCGTTCTTTTCTGGTTGCTCTCCACAGGGCCCCACCAGGCGCTGGCCCTGCAAAAGCATTCCTTGGAACCGTCGGGGCAGCGACCCTCCGGCGCCATGACCCCGCAGGACCACGGGACCACCTCCCAGGCACCGCAGAAAGCGTCGCCCGAAGGCCATGGGGCGCCTCAGCCCGATTGGGTGCAGCCTGCCGCCCCTGCGCCCCACGGAAAGACGGCGGCCCAGAGTGCGGGCAAGGGCACGAGCCTCACACCCATCCGGGAACCGGCACCCCACGGCGTCCCGGCCACTCCGCTCCTGCCAAGCCACGGGGAAGAAAAACCGGGAGCCCCCGCCGCCCATGCACCGTTGGCAGAGGCTCTGCATGGGGAAGAAGAGGGGGTGCACCTGCCGGAAATCTCTCCCACGCCGGGTGTCACCTTCGTGGAGACCATGATCAATCTCATGGAACACGAACTCAACGGGCGCTTTCTGGGTTGGCGCCCCAACGATCTCATCCTGGGGCGTTTCACGGACAATATCAACAACTACCAGCTGGGCGTCTTGGAGGCCATGCGCTTTACCACCCTGCGCCTCAAGGACAGCCTGACCCGGATGGGAGAGGCGGACACCTATGACAGAGACTTGGAAAACGCCCTCAACCTTTTCATGAACAAGGCCACCCTCTTTTGGTTCCCTTCCGCCGAAAGTTCCTACTCGGAAGCCGTGGAGCACTTGAAGAAGTTTCTCGAAAAGCTCAAGACGGGAAGGCGGAGCTTCTACTATCGGGTGGACAACTTCATGTCGCTCATTACCTCCTACGGGGACCTACTAGGCAATGTGAACAAAAGCCTCATCATCGACCGCCACGGCGACGGGAGCCCGGTGAGCTTCTTCGAGGTGGACGACTACTTCTACTATGCCAAAGGGGTGGCCCACGTGATGTACGAGATCCTCAAGGTGGCCCGCGTGGGCTTCAAGGATCAGCTGGTCACCATCGACGCCGTGGACATCATGGACGAGATCCTCCATGAGCTGCACCGCGTGGAGGAAATGGATCCGTGGATCGTTCTGGATGGGGATCTGGACGGCTTCATCGCCAACCACAGGGCCAACATCAATGCCCCCTTGTCCGAAGTGGCCCACCTGTTTGCCATCATCAGTCGTTTCTGATCGAGTTCTTCATTGAGAGCCGTCGCAAAGCTCTCCCCAATGCGACGAAGCCCCTTCCCGAACGGGAGGGGGCTTTTGCTTTCCTGGTGTACACTCCGTTCCTTATCACTGCACAAAGGGGGGGATAAACCCCGCCCCTATCCCCCGAGGCAATGCGTTCATGTAAAGGCGGGCTTACCACCCGCCCTTCAGGACCGCACCACGGGAAAGAATCGTCCCATTCAGCGTTCACCCAGCTGGCGACTCCCCCTTGCGCGGAAGTGACGGTTTGCAGGGTTGTAGGGCAGCCTCCAAGGAGCTTGTCTGAGAACGGTTCTTTTTCCTTGCCCGACAAGGGATTTACTTTCTTTCGTAGCCGCGGGGCTTCAGCCCCGCGTGAAAGGGTCATCGTAAGCCCATGAAGTGACATGGAATACCCGAAGGCCCACACCAGGTCTGGGGATTCCTCCGCAGCCCTAAAGGGCTGCGCTACGAGAAACGCGGTCATCCCTGCGCGGAAGTGACGGTTTGTCGGGTTGTCGGACAGCCTCCTGGGTAGCCTCCTAAGTGCCCGGCTTTGAGCGGGACCCACCCTGCTCTTCTTTCTCCAGGGCCTCCAGAAATCTCCTTTCCTGCTCCAGGTAGTAGTCCAGGTTGGACGGTTTCTGGGCGATGGCCTGGCGGATGATGACAAGGGCGTCGCGGATCCGGCCGTTGATGAAGTAGGCTTCAGCCAGAGTGTCCAGAATGTAGGGGTCCGGTTTGAGGGTGGCGGCCTTCAGAGCCAGATCCAGGGCCTCCTTGGGCTTGTTGTAGGGAGGCGGAGCGGTGGCGTAGAGCCAGGCCAGGTTGTTGAGGATCCCCGGATGGTCGGGAGCGAACTTCAGCGCCCTTTCCAGCACCACGGCCGCGTCGCTGAATCGCTTCTTTTCCAGGAGCACGCCGCTGTAGGCCATATAAAGATCGGGGTTTCGGGGCTCGAGGTGGAGCTCTTTTTCCAGGATGTGGAGCCGGACCTCGTGGCGCCATCCCTGAACGGTGACGGACTGCTGGAAGCGGATGCCGAGGGAGCTGAGGACCCCCAGGGCGGCGAAGAAGATCACCGCCGATCGCAGCAGCTTGCGATTGTGTGCCGCGATCAGCCGAGGATCTTCATGAGCGGCCAAGAGGGTATGGATCCTCTGGCGAATGCTGAAGTGGTGCCAGCTGGGCAGATCTTCGATCTGACCGCTGTGAAAGGCGATCTTCTGAAGCGAGGACACCAACGTGAAGGGATGCCCCACCACCTGCAAGGCGAAGAGATCGGCCTGGCGCTCGCAATTGCGCATAAAGTAGCCGAAGAGATAGCGGAAATAGAGGATCAGCATGACCAAGACCGGAAGGCTGTAGGTCATGGCGAACAGCGAGTGATCCAGGGGGTTGGCCGAGGTGGCCCATGCCAGGACCGTCTTCTGTCTGAGCAACAGAAGCAGGATGATGTCCTGAAAGGCGTAGGACACCACGGCGTAGGCGATGAAAAGGCACAGGTAGAAGATGGCGTGGAGGCGTTTGACGTGGCCCATCTCGTGGGACACCACGGCCTTGAGCTCTTCGACGCTGAGAAGCTGAAGAAGTCCGCGGGTGAAGAGAATGTAGCGAAGTTTCGGCAAAACCCCCAGAACGGCCGCCGTCAAATGGTCTCCACCGTAGAGGGGCCACAAGAGGAAATCTCCCAGCCGAAAGCCGCGCCGCCGGCAAAAATCTTCCAATTCGCTTCGGACCGGCGAGCGGGGAAGGGGCTCGCAGCCCCAGAACCGCACCACCAGGTAGGGTGAAAAGCAGAGAAAGAGGCAGAAAACAAAACCATACAGGACGATCTGACCCGGTTCCGATTGAAACACCTGGGGGATCCTCACGAACTGAAGCAGGTCGGAAACCAGGGCAATGAGAAACCAAGGAATGAGCAGGGCGCTGTAAAAGGACAAGTGTCCTTTCAGAAAGGAACTTCGGCTGGTTTCGGAACGGTAGATGGCCTGATGCACCGGATAGGCCCAGTACCAGACCACGGTCAGGTGCAACAGATAGAGGCCCAGTCCCACCATGCCCGAAACGGTGAAGAAGCGCTGAAATCCCGGAAGGTGCTGCAGAAAGAACTTGATGTCCAAAACGTACACGTCGAAGGCCAGAACCCCCAGGGCGAGAATAGGCAGTCGTGACAGGGTCCTGTGATAGCGCAGGGAGATGAGGGAAGGGGGATCTCCGCGATGGAGCCTTCGGAGCAGCGCCCGGAAGGACCAGGCGCACAGCAGAACGAAGACGGCGAAAACCGCCGCGCCCAGAAAGAGGGTCTGGACGGGGGGGCGGAGGCTTTCGCGCCCGGGCTCCTGGATGGAAAACAGGAGCAGCGCGACGATGAATGTCAGCAGTTGTGAATACATGCGTTCGGCAGATGATCCAAAAAGCGGTGCAACCGCGACCGGGCTTCCTCGCTCAGAACGGGGGCCGCCGTCAAGTATCCCATGGCATGGAGCATCCCCGCAAGGGTATCGGTCGGATGGGGGGGTAGGATCCGCAGGCATTCCTGCAGAATCCCCATGGCTTCCATGTAGGTGTCCATGTTTTCAGCGCGGGCGCTCAGGCTTTTTCTTTCCAGGAGAGCGGCCCAGACGGGGGCCGTGACGTTGGACGAAGCGGACACGACGCCGGTGGTACTGGGATAGTCCAAAAAGCCGGCCTCGTCGCCGTCCAGAAGGCAAAAGTCCCTACGTCTCACCACGGCCTTGGCGTAGTTCAGGGAGCGCCGGAGCGATCCGTGCTGGATGAGTGCGATGAGGCGCGGGTTTTCCGCCAGCTGTTTCAATACGCTGGTCCGAAGATTCACGTGGCTTGTCCACGTCTTGAAGGGGCGCACCCGGTCCGGATCGTTTTCCAGGGCAAAGGGACGCCTCGTCAGGGAGGCCAGCTGGTGGAGCACGTCCGGCAGACCGCGGTTGCTATGGTAAGCCAGAGGCGTGTCGAGCCAGACCACCTGGTCGTACTGATCGGTGGATTTCAGTTTTTGGTCCAGCCGCTGCAGGTGGGAAGCGGTTTCTTGGCGGTCCTTGCCGGTGATGCGCACGAGCAGGGGGCGGTCGGCGGGCAACAGCCCGAGGATTTTTTCCATGACTTCCAGATCCAGAGGTTGCAAGCAGGGGCCGCACCGCACCGGATCCCAAAAGGGCGGATCGATGACAAACCCGTCCGCATAGGGGGCGAGAGAACCCAGGAACGCTCTCCACCGGATCGCTTCCCAGTCTTTCGGGATAAAGAGTCGGCAAAGAAGTCCCCGGATTTGGCAGCCGGCCATGGTCCCCCCTCAGGTGGAAAAGCGGATGCGTCCCTTTCCCAGCAGGTCGTGCAGGTGCAGGATCCCCAGGATACGGTTGTGGGCGTCGGTGACGGGCAGTACGGTGACCAGGTGTTTTTCCATGATCTCGATGGCCTCTCCCACCTTGATGTCGGGTGGGATCGTTCTCGGCGATCGCGTCATGACGTCCCCCACAGTCCTTCCGTCCAGGGTGCCCAAATTCTCGATGGCCCGTCGAAGATCTCCGTCCGTCAGGATGCCCACGAGCGCCCCCGCGCCGTCGGCGACCAGAGTGGCCCCCAGTCCTTTCCTGGATATATGTCGCACCGCGTCGATCAGGGTACATTGGGGATTGACCACGGGGACGGCATCCCCGCAGCGCATGAGATCCGAGACGCGGGCCTGGAGTTGGCGCCCCAATTGACCTCCGGGGTGGAACCGGCGGAAGTCCCGGGCCTTGAAATCGCGCGCTTTGATGAGTGCCACGGCGAGAGCGTCCCCCATGGCGAGCATGGCGGTGGAACTGGCCGTGGGAGCCAGCCCCAGGGGGCATGCTTCCCGGGGAACGCCCGTATAGATGGCCAGATCGCTGTGTTCGGCCAAAGTGGAATGGAGGTTGCCCGTGAAGGCCAGGATCTTTGTTCCCATGGCCCGGAGGCTCGGCAGGATGAAGTTGATTTCGTCCGTCTCGCCGCTGTTGGAAAGGGCCAGAACGATATCCTCCGGGCGCACCATGCCCAGATCGCCGTGCATGGCTTCCACGGGATGAAGGAAAAGGGCCGGGGTGCCGGTACTGCTGAGGGTGGCGACGATCTTTCGGCCCACGATCCCGGATTTTCCCACGCCGGTGACGATCACCCGGCCCTTGGATTCCAGGATCATCTCCACGGCCTGGGCGAACGACTCGTCCACATGTTCGATCAAGGTGAGAATGCCTTCGGCCTCGATGTGGAGCACATCCTTGGCGATGCGCACCAGATCCTTACGGCTCAACGGGAGAGCCGGCTTGGCCGGTAATTCCTGTGCAGCTTGTGTTTCCATGATTCCTCGATGTCCTAAAGGCTTTCAAAGCAGTCTTTTCTAAATTCTTCGGTAAAGGCCACGGGATAGTCTCCGTTGAAGCACGCCACGCAATAGGGATGGGCCTCCAGGGGGGCCTGGGCGCCTTGGAGGAGGCCTTCCAGGGAAAGATAGGACAGGGAGTCCAGGCCGATAAAGTCGCGGATTTCCTCAACGGAATGTTGGGCGGCGATCAGTTCCCCTTTGGTGGAAAAGTCGATGCCATAAGGGCACGGATGCTTGTGGGGAGGGCAACTCACCACCATGTGGACCTCCCGGGCGCCCGCTTCCCGGAGGGTCTTGATCCGGGTTCGGGTGGTGGTTCCCCGGATGATGGAATCTTCCACGATGACGACCCGCTTGCCTTTCAGGATCTCGCGGACCGGGTTCAGCTTGATGCGCACGCCGAAATCCCGCATGGTCTGGGACGGCTGGATGAACGTGCGTCCCACGTAATGGTTTCGGATGACGCCCATTTCCAGCGGGATGCGGGATTCTTCCGCGAATCCCAGGGCCGCGTAGTTCCCCGAATCGGGAAAGGGCATGACGAGATCGGCGTCCGGATGGTTTTCCCGGGCCATGAGATGCCCCAGGCGCTTCCGGAATGCGTACACGTTCTGCCCGAAGATGATGCTGTCCGGGCGGGCGAAATAAATAAATTCGAAGATGCAGTGGGCCGGACGCACCCTCTCGAAAGGCTTGAAGGAACGCAGACCGTTGCGGTCGATGATGACGATCTCGCCCGGTTCCACGTCTCGAATGTAGGTGGCTTCGATCAGGTCCAGGGCGCAGGTTTCCGAGGACAAGACGTAGGCGCCGTTCAGCTCGCCCAAACAGAGGGGGCGGAACCCCCGGGGGTCCCGGGCCCCGATGAGCTTGTCCCGGGTGCACATCACAATGGAAAAGGCCCCCTGCACCCGCCCCAGGGCCCGCGCCAGAGCCTCTTCCAGTCCGTAGCCCAGATTCCGGGCCAGCAGGTGGACGATCACTTCCGTATCCATGGTGGACTGAAAGATGGTCCCTTCCCGTTCCAGTTCCCGTCGAATGGAGGCGGCGTTGACCAGGTTGCCGTTATGGGCCATGCAATAGTATTCGCCCTTGTGGAGCACCACGAAGGGCTGGGCGTTGGCCAGGCGGGACGCCCCGGTGGTGGAATAGCGCACGTGGCCGATGGCCAGGTCCCCTTTGAGCTCCTTCAGGGTTTCTTCCTTGAAGACCTCATAGACCAGACCCATGTGCTTGTAATCGTAGATCTGGCAGCCGTCGGAACTGGTGATCCCGGCGCTTTCCTGTCCGCGGTGCTGGAGTGCGTAGAGTCCGAAGTAGGCCAGCTTGGCGGCTTCCGCATGCCCGTACACTCCGAAGACGCCGCACTCTTCTCGTTTGCTGGGCGTGTAGCCTGTTGGGTGGTTGGGAAGGGGTGAGATCATTTTCTGGAGTCCTCGTGATATTCCTGGATCGTTCTCACGTCCCAGTCTCCGTGCTGCAGTTGCTCCACGGCCTCTGCCATGGCCTTGGCCCCGGCGATGGTCGTGGCATAGGGGATGTTGTAGAGGAGCGTGGTCCGCCGGATGAGGTAGGCGTCGGAGAAGGTCCGCTTCCCCAACGACGTGTTGATCACCATTTGCACCTGCTTGTTTTTGATGTAGTCCACCACGTGGGGCCGTCCCTCGCTGAGCTTGAAGACCAGGGTGGACGGGACCCCGTGTTCTTCCAGGAACCGGCAGGTTCCGGCCGTGGCGATGATCTGAAAGCCCATATCCGCAAATTTCCGGGCCACCTCCACCGCCCTGGGCTTGTCCCGATCGTGGACGCTCACGAAAACCGTTCCGGACCGGGGAAGGTCATAGCCGGAAGCCGCCTGGGCCTTGGCGTAGGCGATGCCGAAGGTGGAGCCGATGCCCATCACTTCTCCGGTGGATTTCATTTCCGGACCCAGCAGAATATCCACGTTGGGAAACCGCGAAAAGGGGAAGACCGCTTCCTTGACCGAAAGGTGCTTGGGTTCCACTTCCTCGGTGAATCCCAGTTCGCTAAGTTTGCGGCCCATCATCACCTTGGTGGCGATCTTGGCCAGGGGCACCCCGATGGCCTTGCTCACGAAAGGAACGGTTCGGGACGCCCGGGGATTCACCTCCAGGATGTAGATTTCCCCTTTCTGGATGGCGAACTGCACGTTCATGAGGCCCACTACCTTGAGGCCGTGGGCCAGCAGCCGGGTCTGGCGCTTGATCTCCTCCTGGACCTCCCGGGACAAGCTGATGGGTGGCAGCACGCAGGCGCTGTCCCCGGAATGGATGCCCGCCGCTTCGATGTGCTCCATGATCCCGCCGATCACGGTGAGTTCCCCGTCACAGACCGCATCCACGTCCAGCTCGATGGCATCTTCCAGGAACTGGTCGATCAGGATGGGATGCCCAGGGGAAACCTCCACGGCCGTCTTCATGAATTCCCGCAGCATCTCCTCATCGTAAACGATTTCCATGGCCCGGCCTCCCAGCACGTAGGAGGGGCGGACCACCACCGGATAGCCGATCTCGCGGGCCGCCCGGGCGGCTTCGTCCGCCGTGAAGGCCGTGGCGTTCCGGGGCTGCTTGAGGCCCAGGTCCTGCAAGAGCTTCTGGAACCGTTTGCGGTCTTCGGCCAGATCGATGGCGTCCGGGCTGGTCCCGATGATTCGGGCTCCGGCCTTTTCCAGAGGTACGGCCAGGTTCAGGGGGGTCTGGCCTCCGAACTGGACGATGAGCCCTTCCGGTCTTTCCGTTTCCAGGATGTGCAGCACGTCCTCACGGGTCAGGGGTTCGAAATAGAGCTTGTCGGACGTGTCGTAGTCCGTGGAAACCGTCTCCGGGTTGGAATTGACCATGATGGACTCAATGCCCATCTCGCGCAGGGCGAAGCTTGCATGGACGCAGCAGTAGTCGAATTCGATGCCCTGGCCGATCCGGTTGGGTCCGCCGCCCAGGATGGCCACCTTGCGGCGGTCGGTGGGCCGAGCCTCGTCTTCCTCCTCGTAGGTGGAATAGAAGTAGGGAGTGTAGGCTTCGAATTCGGCGGCGCAGGTGTCCACCAGCTTGTAGACGGGGCGGATGCCCCATTCCAGCCGTTTCCGGCGGATCGTTTCCTCGTCGGTTCCCGTGAGCTGCCCCAGGCGGATGTCCGAAAAGCCCCACGATTTGGCCAGGCGAAGCTTGGCCGGATCCTTCAGGAGGTCCTCCGTCCGGATCGCTTCCTCCATGAGCACGATCTCCCGGATGTGATGGAGGAACCAGGGGTCGATCCAGGTGAGCCGATAAATCTCGTCCACGTCGAGCCCCAGCTTCAGGGCTTCGGCGATCTGGAAGAGGCGCTTGGAATTGGGTCGGCGCAGGCTTTGTTTCAGCTCCTCGATCCGTTCCGGGGAGACCACCGGATCCGGATCGGTGAAGCCGTAGCGACCGATCTCCAGGGAGCGGACGGCCTTCTGGAGGGATTCCTTGAAGGTGCGGCCGATGGCCATGGTTTCCCCCACCGACTTCATGGACGTGGTGAGAAGATCTTCGGTGTTGGGAAACTTTTCGAAGGTGAACCGGGGCACCTTGGTCACCACATAGTCGATGGTGGGCTCGAAGGACGCCTTGGTTTCCCGGGTGATGTCGTTGGCCAGTTCGTCCAGGGAAAAGCCCACGGCCAGCTTGGCGGCGATCTTGGCGATGGGAAATCCCGTGGCCTTGGAAGCCAGGGCCGAAGACCGCGACACGCGGGGGTTCATCTCGATCACCACCATGTCCCCGTTTTCCGGGTTGATGGCGAACTGGACGTTGGACCCTCCCGTCTCCACGCCGATCTCCCTCAAGATCGCGATGGCGGCGTCGCGCATCCGCTGGTATTCAGCGTCAGTCAGGGTCTGGGCCGGGGCCACCGTGATGGAATCGCCCGTGTGGACGCCCATGGGATCCATGTTCTCGATGGAACAGATGATCACCACGTTGTCCATGTGGTCGCGCATCACTTCCAGCTCGAACTCTTTCCATCCCAACACCGACTCTTCCAGCATGATCTGGTGGATCATGCTGGCATCCAAGCCTGCCCGGGCCAGTTCCACCAGCTCCTCCCGGTTGTAGGCCACCCCGCCTCCCGTACCGCCCAGCGTGAACGCGGGGCGCGAGATGATGGGAAATCCGATCTCCTCGGCGATGGCCAGGGCTTCCTGTTCGTTGTTGGCGATGCCGCTTCGCGGGACCTTCAGCCCGATGCGGGCCATGGCCTCCCGGAAGAGAGCCCGGTCTTCGGCCTTGCGGATCGCGTCCACCCGGGCTCCGATCATCTCCACGCCGTATTCTTCCAATACTCCCATTTCGGCCAGCTTGATGGCCGTGTTCAACCCCGTTTGTCCTCCCAGGGTGGGCAGCAGCGCATCGGGGCGTTCCCGTCGAATCACCTTGGCCACCGCTTCCGCCGTGATGGGTTCGAT
This sequence comes from Desulfacinum infernum DSM 9756, assembly GCF_900129305.1. GTDB lineage: Bacteria > Desulfobacterota > Syntrophobacteria > Syntrophobacterales > DSM-9756 > Desulfacinum > Desulfacinum infernum. The sequence continues at coordinate 66,389 of NZ_FQVB01000019.1, forward strand.
GTAGGTGCGGTCCGCCGTTTCCGGGTCGGTCATGATGGTGGCCGGGTTGCTGTTGATCAGGACGATTTCGTAGCCTTCCTCGCGAAGGGCCTTGCACGCCTGGGTGCCGGAGTAGTCGAATTCGCACGCCTGGCCGATGACGATGGGGCCGGAACCGATGACGAGAATCTTTTGGATGTCCGTGCGTTTGGGCATGAGGTGTTCGCTCCGCTGGGTTGGGTCCTAGTCCTGGAGTCCCTTGTCCTTCCGGATGAGCTCTACAAAACGGTCGAAGAGATAGACGGCGTCGTGGGGACCGGGGGCCGCCTCGGGATGATACTGGACGCTGAAGGCGGGTACCTCCAGATGCTCCATGCCCTCCAGCGTGTTGTCGTTCAGGTTGATGTGGGTCAGGCGGACCGGCACGTTCTTCATGGACTCCAAGTCCACGCAGAAGCCGTGGTTCTGACTCGTGACCTCCACGCGCCCGGTGGTCAGGTCCTTGACCGGCTGGTTGGCGCCGCGATGGCCGAACTTGAGCTTGAAGGTGCGTCCTCCCAGGGCCAGTCCCATGAGCTGGTGGCCCAGGCAGATGCCGAACAGGGGTTTCTTTCCCAAGAGGTTTCGCACCGTCTCGATGCCGTAGGTCACCGCCGCCGGATCCCCCGGCCCGTTGGAAAGGAAGATCCCGTCCGGGTCAGAGGCCAGGATCTCTTCGGGCGTCGCCGTGGCGGGAAAGACCAGTACCTGGCAGCCGGAACGCTCCAGGTTCCGAAGGATGTTGTACTTGACTCCGAAGTCCATGGCGGCCACCCGGAACCCCGGATGGTCTTCCCGCCACGCCGCTTCGGGCTGCGGTCCGTTTTCCCAACGGTAGGGCCGGGCGCAGGTGACCTTCCGGACCATGTCCACGCCGGTGAGTCCGGGAAAGGCGCGCACCTGATCCAAGAGCTCCTGAACGTTATCCGTGTCCGTGGCGATCACGCCCCGCATGGCTCCCGCCAGGCGGATGTGCCGTGTCAGACGGCGGGTGTCGATGCCTTCGATGCCCAGAACTCCGTGCTCTTCCAGGAACCGAGCCAGGGGCTTGCGGCTTCGCCAGTTGCTGGGAAAGTCCTGATATTCCTTTACGATGAAGGCCTCCACCTGGATGGCGGCCGATTCCATGTCCTCGTCGTTGATTCCGTAGTTGCCCGTGAGGGGATAAGTCATGGTGACGATCTGTCCCTTGTAGGACGGATCGGTGAGGACTTCCTGGTAGCCGGTCATGGCCGTGTTGAAGACCACTTCTCCCAGGGCGCGGCCTTGTTCGGCCGAAGCGAACGCATAGCCTCTAAAAACCGTGCCGTCCTCCAGGACCAGCAGGGCGCGGGGGCGTTTCCATGGAGCCGTCATGCGTACCTCTCGATCGGAATGGGTTGCCGTTTCGTCGCAGGTTCAAAATCACGCAATTGTAACGATAAATGCGGCCAGTGCAAGCGGGATGGGGTGGGAAGCGGAAAGCCTGCAATCACAGCAGCGTGAAAGAACGCAGGACTTCCGCCAGTTCCTTGTCCTTTTCGGCGAGTTTCCGGAGGGCGTCCAGGAGCTTGCGGAGTCTTTCCGCATCGTCTTCCAGCGGCCTGATGCGTGTTTCGAAAGGCCGGATCATGGTCCTGCGGTCCCACAGGGCAAAGCCGATCACGGCCGCCGTAATCGCCGTAAAAGCCCCGATAATTCCCACCATGAGATGCACTATCGAGCCCATGTGTTCGCTGAACTGCTCGAAGCGTTTGTCTATCTGCTCGAAGCGCTTATCTACTTGTTCGAAGCGTTTGTTCACGTCCTCCCGAAGATCTCCGATCCGCTGGTCCACATCCATGCGCATTTCCTCAAACCGCATGTTCATGTCCCGGCGGAGATCTTCAAAGCGCTTGTCCGTCTGATGCATGAAGGTGGTAAGGACCGCTTCCAGACGAAGGAGGCGCTCCCGGTCCTCTTGGGTGAATCCCGGCTCCTGTGCTCCGGCGGGGATCACTCCCCACGCCAGGCACACGAACGCCCAGACAAAGACCACGAAAGAACACCGGGTTGTCACCGTCCACCTCCTGCCGAGTCGGCCATGACGCGCGCGATCTCTACACTTATAACGCTCGCGCTGCATCTCATCAACCGACTTGCCCACCGTCCCGCCGTCGTTCCCTCGGGGTAATTGGGATCCGCGAATGAAGGCGGACAAAATCGAGCGAACCTATTGGGACTCGCTCTTTCATCCATGGGGGCGCCTTGCCATGACCGGTCGGCGGATCAGGCCCCGAGGCGCTCTTCCAGCCGCTTCAGGTCTTCCGGGGTGTCCACCCCCACCGTCTCGCGGGGCGAAAGGCCCACCCGAATGGTGTATCCGTGCTCCAGGGCCCTCAGTTGTTCCAGCTTTTCCGCCTGTTCCAGCGCAGTGGGAGTCAGTTGGGTAAAGCGGCAGAGGAATTCCTTCCGGTAGGCGTACATGCCCAGATGCTTCAGGAAGGCTGTCGGCTCGTTTGCCTCGTCCCTCCGATGCGGAATGGGGGCGCGCGAAAAATAGAGGGCGTTTCCGTGCGCGTTCCGAACCACCTTGACCACGTTGGGATCTGCGTACTCATCCGCCGAGTTGGACGGAAAAGCGAGGGTGGCCATGGGCGGGGCGGGCGGGCGGCTCGCTTCCGCGATCAGAGCTTCGATCATCTCGGGCGTTACGTCCGGCTCGTCCCCCTGGATGTTCACCACCAGGTCGTCCTCCTGGAGGCCCAGTATGTCCGCGGCTTCCGCCAACCGATCCGTTCCGCTGGGATGATCCGCCCTAGTCAGCACCACTTCGCCTCCGAAGGAAGATACCGCTTCCCGGATGCGTTCGTCGTCGGTGGCCACCACCACGCGGTCCAGATCCTGGCACTGGCGAACCCGCTCGTAGACTCTCTGGATCATCGGTTTTCCCAGCAGGAGGGCCAGGGGTTTGCCCGGGAAACGGGTGGATGCATAGCGGGCGGGGATAATCGCCACAACGGCCATTGAAAACCTCCACGAAATCCGTTCCTTTTGATAGGGTGAAGAAATGTATGAAAGCCGACCTTATCATCATGGAGCTCGGTTGGAAAGATCGTGAGAGTACGGAGGTATCTTCAAAATGGAAAAAGGATGGTGGGTGGTCCGGATTTCCTGCGATCCGGCGTGGACGGACGAGCTGGCGGGAGCCCTTGCCGGGATGTTCCAAGGCGGTGTGGAAATCCGTGACAACGAGCTGGTGCTCTACCTTTCGCCCCAAACCCACGGGGCCGGATGGCGGGAGAACCTGGAGCGGTTTCTCGGCCATTGGGCCGAAACCCTGGGCCTGCCCGTAAGACCCGATGTGCAGGTGGACTTTTGCCCCGACCAGGACTGGAACGCCCGTTGGAAGGAAGCCTTCAAGCCTCTTCGGGTGGGGAGGCGGTTCGTTGTGGCTCCCACCTGGGAAACCTACCATCCCGACCCCGGAGACCGGGTTCTGTGGATCGACCCCGGCCGGGCCTTCGGAACGGGACATCACGAAACTACGCGCCTTTGCCTTCGATGGCTGGAAGACGTGTGCGACCGGGGCGATGCGCAGGGGCCCCTCAGCCTTCTGGACGTGGGAACCGGTTCGGGAATCCTGGCCATGGGAGCGGCACTGCTGGGATGCCGACCCGTGGTGGCCGTGGACAACGACCCGGAAGCCGTCGAAGTGGCCCGGGAGAACCTGGCGGCCAACCCGACGGCCGACGTGGCCTTGATGCTCGGCTCGGTGGAAGACGTGGAAGGGGATTTCGACCTGGTGGTGGCCAACATTCAGGCGGATCCCCTCATCGCTATGGCGCCGCGGCTGGCGGCCAAGGTGAGAAAAGGGGGGCGCCTGGCTTTGAGCGGCATCCTGGGGGAACAGGCGCAAAGGGTGTTGGACGCCTACGAAGCCCTGGGTTTGGGGGGCCGGGATCGTCGGGACGACGGGGAATGGTGCCTGCTGGAGCTCAGCAGGCGTGGATAAACTCCGCTCCTGCCCAACAGGTTCGTTTGCCTTCGCAAGGGCGGGCTTTATGCCCGTCACACCGTACGGGGCCGAGGAGTCATCATTTTGTAGGAAAGTCTCTATAACGAGCCATATCCACGAGACTTTCATTCTTTGTTGTCTCGCGCCGCGTGATGGGGGTTCATCCGAAAGGCTACCTCGTCCCGTTCGTGAAAGGGGAATGTAGGGGTCATTCGCCCCTCCAGGAGCCTGCCTCTCAAAGGCGCGTTTCGTCCTTCGTTGTCACGGGGCCAACGTGAGGGGGTTAGGGAAAAAGAAAACGGACAAGGAACATGAATGGGCGGCTGCGGCATGGACGGAGTGTTATCATGGCGGGCGTCGGGAGGCTTCTCAGGCGTATTTCGGACTGGATCCTTCCTCCGGTGTGTGCCGGGTGTGGTGCCGCCTGCGAAGACTTTGCCGCGGCGGGGTGGTGCCGACCCTGTCTGGGCCGAATCCGCCTTGTGGCCTCTCCCCTGTGTCCCGGCTGCGGGCGCCCCTTTCCGGCCACGGCAGCCATGCCGGATCACCTCTGCGGCGAGTGCCTGCAGGGGCACTTCCATTTCGATCGGGCACGCTCGGCGGCCCTGTACGAAGAGGCGGTCCGCAAGGGTGTCCTGGAACTCAAGTTTCATGGAAGCCTCCCCTGGGCCGAAGCCCTGGCCGGGCTGATCCTGTTCAACCCCGAAACTCGGCAGATTCTCCTGGAAGCGGACCTTCTGGTGCCCGTACCCCTTCACACGCACAGGCTGCGACAGCGCGGCTTCAATCAATCGTCCGTGCTTGCGGGAAGACTCGCCCGGAAGACGGGCCGGAAGGTAGAGAGAGTCCTGCTAAGGCACCGTAGGACCCGGCCCCAGACCCGCCTCTCCCGCGAAGAAAGGCTGGGAAACGTGCGGGGAGCCTTCCGGGCCGCTTCTGTGCACTTGGTGGATGGGAAGAAGGTGGTCCTCATCGATGACGTCTTCACCACCGGGACCACCTTGAGCGAATGCGCCCGGATACTCAAACGGGCGGGGGCGGCTTCCATTGCCGCCGTGACGGCGGCCCGGGCCGCCCCGCCGTAAAGTGGACGGAAAAAACATGAAGACGGAACCTCGAACGTTTCAGAACCGAAAAGGGGTGAATCTCTCCGCCCGCCTGGACACTCCCTCCCGGGGTCGGCTCAAGGCGGCGGTCCTTTTTGCCCATTGCTTCACCTGCTCCAAGAATCTGGGCGTGGCGGTGCATCTTTCCAAGATGCTGACGGATGCCGGCTATGGCGTCTTTCGGTTCGACTTCACGGGACTGGGCGAAAGCGGCGGGGATTTTGCCGGAACCGGCTTCGTTTCCCACGTGGACGACGTGGTGGATGCCGCCCGTTTTATGGGAGAGGAAGGGCTTCCGCCCGCGCTGCTCGTCGGCCATTCCCTGGGCGGGGCGGCGGGGCTGCAGGCTGCTCGGTTTGTGGAATCCTGCCGCGCCGTGGCCGTGATCGGAGCGCCCTACAGCCCCAACCACGTGACCCGGCTGTTCGCCGGCGTTTCGGAGACCATCGAAAGGGAGGGGACGGCGGAAATCGTACTGGCTGGCCGGCGGATTCGGATCGGCAAGCCGTTCCTGGAGCAAATGGATGAAGAGGCCGTGGCGAAAAACCTGGCCGACTTGGGAAAGGCCCTGCTGATTCTTCATTCGCCCACGGACCAGGTGGTGGGGATCGGAAACGCCGAAAGGATCTTCAAGGCGGCTCGCCATCCAAAAAGTTTTGTGTCCCTGGATTCGGCGGATCATTTGCTTTCCAGGAAAGAAGATGCCCGCTATGCCGGCCGGGTCCTCGCCGCCTGGGCGGAGCGGTATTTGGGGTGAGGAGTGACGGGTGATGGGTGACGAGTGATGGGTGATGGGGGTGGTTCGGGGAATGTCGCTTTTCACTCGCCGGAGCCTTGAAGAAAGAGAGAAGCCTAATCTGAGCGATTTTTTCTTCGGGTGTCTCTTACACCGCGTGATTAGCGGGCGGGGATAAACCCCGCCCGTACCCAATGGGTCCGGGGCTTTTTGTAGGGGCGGGCTTTACGCCCGCCCTTCAGGAGCTGTCCATTAGAAAGAACCGTCCAATTCAGGAGAAGGTTAGGGCGTGCAATCTATGCGCAATCCCCCCGGCCCCCCTCTGAAAAAGGGGAAGAATCAATTCGCGGACCACGAATTACGAACCACGAATCACGGCTAACGGATTACGGATTACGGCTAACGGATCACGGATCACGAAAAAGGGAGGCGCACCATGGCGGAGCAGACGGTACGGACGAAAAACATCGGCCTTCGCGGCATCACGGTAGCCGACACCAAGATCAGTTACATCGACGGAGAACGGGGGGTTCTCATCTACCGAGGGTACAAGATCGAAGATCTGGCCCGTAATTCCACCTTTCCCGAGACGGCCTATCTCCTGCTCCACGAATTCCTGCCCACTTCCCAAGAGCTGGAATCCTTTGAGGCAAAGATTCGAGAGTTTCGGGATCTGCCCGCCTTCGTGATCGAGGCCATGAAAACATGGCCCCGTGAGGCGCACCCCATGGATGCGCTCCAGGCGTCCATACCCCTCTTGGCCATGGCGGACCCGGACCTGGCCGACGAAACTCGAGAAGGCAACGTGGCCAAGGCGATCCGTCTGATCGCCCGGGTTCCCGCGGTGGTGGCCGCCTGGCACCGGATCCGCAGGGGCCTGGAGCTGCCGCCGCCCGACGACGCGTTGACCCATGCCGGAAACTTCCTGTGGCAGGTCTTTGGCAAAAAGCCGGATGAAGAGACGGCGCGCGTCATGGATGTTTGCCTCATCCTCCACGCGGACCACACCTTCAACGCCTCCACCTTCGCATGCCGGGAAGTGGTGTCCACCCGAGCCCACATGTACGCCGGGGTGGCGGCCGGCGTGGGGGCGCTTTCCGGGGAGCTGCACGGTGGTGCCAACGCCCGGGTCATGGAGATGCTCCAAAAGATCGATCGGGACGGCGTGACGGACATCGCCGCCTGGGTCCGGGAGCGTCTGGACCGCAAGGAACGGATCATGGGCATGGGCCATGCCGTTTACAAGACGCTGGATCCACGGGCCCGGATCCTCAAGGAGTTGGCGTTCCAGCTGGGCGAAAAGACGGGTCAGAAGAAGTGGCCCGAGATGACGGAGGCCATCGAAAGAGCGGCCATGGAGGAACTTCAGCGGCGGGGCAAGACGGGCATCCAACCCAACGTGGACTTTTACAGCGCGTCCGTGTATCACATCCTGGGCTTTCCGGGCGATCTCATGACCTGCATTTTCGCGGTGTCTCGCATCGCCGGCTGGTGCGCGCACATCATCGAGGAAAAGTTCGGAGAGGCCCAGGGAAAGCCCGCCCTGTATCGGCCCAAGGCCGAATACGTGGGCGACTATTGCGGGCGCATGGATTGCGAATACGTCCCGCCGGAAAAACGGGCCAAATGAAGCGGACGCAGTAAGAGCCCAGGGCCGAAGAGCCCGGAAGGAGTGGAAAAATTTTGGAGGCCTTTTCGTCGTTGGGAGTGGGATGCGGATTGCTGGCAGCGCTCAGTTGGGGAAGTTCGGATTTCAGCGGCGGGGTGGCGTCCCGGAGGATCAGCTCCTTTCAGGCCTTGATTCTGGGAACCGTGGCGGCCCTGGTCGTCTTGGTTTCTTGTGCGTGGCTCTATGGGGAATCCTTTCCCGTCATGAAGGACACCTTGTGGGCCTTTGCCGCGGGATCCCTGGGAGCCCTCGGGATCGCCGCCCTCTATCACGGCCTGGCCATCGGCAGTGCCGCCGTGGTGGCTCCCAGCAGCGCCGTGGTGGGCGCCCTGTTCCCCGTGATCTTCGGAACCTTTCTGGAAGGGGCGCCCGGCGGCAAAACCTATGCGGGCTTTGTGCTGGGGGGGCTGGGGATCTGGCTTGTGGCGCGAACGGCCGCCAACGGAGAAGGCCTGGGCTTGAAAGGCTTGGGGGCCGGGCTGGCCGCGGGGGTCGGGTTCGGAAGCTACTTCGTCTGTATCGCCCAGGCGGATTCCTCGGGCCTTTTTGCGCCGCTGGTGGTGGCCAAGGCCGCCTCGCTCCTCCTGGGCCTCGTCATGGTGGTGCTGCTTCGCCAGGGGATTCCTTCCCCGTCCAAGAGCCCGGCGGCTCTCCTGGCGGGAGTCCTGGATGCGGGCGGGAACGTCTTTTACATGATGGCCCAACAATATTCCCGGCTGGACGTGGCGGCCGTGCTCACGTCCATGTATCCGGCGGCCACGGTGGTCCTGGCCGCCGTGCTTCTCAAGGAGCGGGTGTCGGGGTCCCAGTGGCTGGGAGTGGCCTTGTGCCTGGGAGCGGTTTCCCTCATCGCTTCATGACCCCCGGCGGCTGGCTGTTTCCACACTGCCCACTGGCAGCTTTTCCGACAAGGTTCTTCCGGCTCATGAGGCAAGGGAATTTTCGTTCACTTCGTAGCCGCGGGGCTTCAGCCCCGCGGGAAAGTGCCGTCTGAACCCCATGACATCATGGGCAGCAAGCCTTATGGCCCAGCAAAGTTCGGGGGGCTTCCGCAGCCCTAAAGGGCTGCGCTACAGGTCGTAGGCGGCGGCCGTCCCGGGAACGAAACCGGCTGCCACCGCAAGGAGAAGCGCAAGGCCTATCATCCGGATCCGAAGGAATTTGCTGGGCGACTTTTCCATGGAATGTGCTCCTTTCGGTTATTCCGCAGGAACGAGGGTAGCTCCAATCAACACCTGTGGGAGCGGCGAAAGCCGCGAAAAGGAGCCGGCCATTCCGCGGAGGTGCGGTCAGCCCGAGCTCGTCGCGCCCGGCGGCGCTCCCGCAAAAGGACCTCAACAGGCCCCCCGCCATTACGCATCAAGGGGAAGCCGATCGGCGGGTCTTGGCCGCTTCGATGGCTTCCAGGAGCGAATCCACCCGGGGCTTGGGGGCCTTGGAAAAGGCAGCGTCCCACTCTTCCGGGGTGAGCAGACGGCGAAGCACCGCTTCGGCATGGAACCTGTGTTGCCAGCAGGCCGGCGTTCGAGAACAAGGAAGATTTCCGTTCTCCCGGCGGCAGTAGCCGAAGGAAACCTGATGGCCCAGCTTGGGGCATCGCGCCTCCAGAGCGTCCAGTTTTTCCATCAATTGTTCAAATGTCATGCGGCATCCCCCATAACCGGGTGGAGAAGGGGGCCTCTCGCGGAGATCGCGGAGGGTGAAACGGTCTCTCACAGAGATCGCGGAGGGCACGGAGGGCTCCCGGCGAGGCTGGACCCGTAGGGGCGAATCAGCATTCGCCCCTACAGCCACGTCGTGGGAATGCCGAGAGGCGCCATGAGCCCGCGACCGGTCGTTACGGCTTGGGAAATGCCTCCGTGCTGGCCAGTGCCCGCTGGATCTCCTCGTCGGGAAGTTCGTAACGGGTGAGCTTGCCCGACAGGAAGGCGTCGTAGCTCGCCAGATCCACGTAGCCGTGGCCGCTCCAATTGAAAAGAATCACCTTTTCCTTCCCTTCCTCCTTGGCCCGCAGGGCTTCCTGCACCACGGCGGCGATGGCGTGGGTCGTTTCGGGAGCCGGAATGAAGCCTTCCGCGCGGGCCCACTGCACCCCGGCCGTGAACGTTTCGATCTGATCGAAGGCCCGGGCTTCGATGAGTCTTTCTTCCAGGAGATGACTCACGATGGGGGCCATGCCGTGGTAGCGAAGGCCTCCGGCGTGGATGGGAGCCGGCACGAAGTCGTGGCCCAGGGTGTGCATGGGAAGCAGCGGGGTGGTCATGGCCGTGTCGCCGAAGTCGTAGCGGAAGGGACCCCGGGTGAGGGTGGGACAGCTGGTGGGTTCGGCGGCCACCACTGTCACGTCCTTGCCGTGGATCTTATCGCGCACGAAGGGCAGGCACAGCCCGGCGAAGTTGGATCCGCCCCCGGCGCATCCCAGCACCACGTCGGGGTAGAGCCCCAGCTTTTCCATCTGTTTTTGGGCTTCCAGCCCGATGATGGTCTGGTGGAGCAGCACGTGGTTCAGGACGCTTCCCAGGGAATAGCGGGCTTCGGGGTCGCCCACGGCGTCTTCGATGGCTTCGCTGATGGCGATCCCCAGGCTGCCGGGAGAGTCGGGATCCTGGGCCAGGATCTTCCTGCCGGCTTCCGTGCGGTTGCTGGGGCTGGGGATGCACTCGGCGCCCCACGTCTGCATCATCAAACGCCGATAGGGCTTCTGGTTGTAGCTCACCTTCACCATATAGACGCGGCATTCCAGCCCGAACATCTGGCAGGCCATGCTCAGAGCGCTTCCCCACTGGCCCGCTCCCGTTTCCGTGGCCAGGCGCTTGATCCCGAAGATCTTGTTGTAGTAGGCCTGAGCCACGGCCGTGTTGGGCTTGTGGGATCCCGGGGGGCTCACGCCCTCGTTCTTATAGAAAATCTTGGCGGGCGTTCCCAGGGCCTTTTCCAGGTTCCGGGCCCGATAGAGGGGCGTGGGCCGCCAGATGGCATACTTTTCCAAAACCGGTTCGGGGATTTCGATCCACCGGTCCGTGGACATTTCCTGCTCGATCAGGTTCATGGGAAAGACGGGCGCCAGGTCTTCCGGCTTTACGGGCTCACCCGTGGCCGGGTGCAGGGGTGGGCGCATGGGGGTGGGCAGGTCGGCCAGAATGTTGTACCACTGGCGGGGCATCTCCGATTCGTCCAGAAAAACCTTAATCTGTTCCATGTCTCCTCCTTTGATCCGTTTCTATCGATCCGGCTTGACAAAAAAGGCCGCGGGGCTTTCACCCCGCGGCCTTTTTTGTCGAAACGAAAGAACCGTGGGGGATCCGCCTCACCCACGGTTCTTGTTGCCTTATCGGAAGGGCTTACCGGTGGGCAGGCTCACATCCAAGCCTGCCACCACCACATCCCATTCGGGACGCGCCCACACGCTGCCATTCTAGATCCATGTTTCATGTAGACTCTCCACGCACTACGATCATCCAAGATACCTGCTACCACAGCCCGGAACCCGTTGTCAAAGGCAATTGCCACGCCGATCCAGCGCCCCCCTCTTTCCAAAAGACGGGGCGTCCAAGAACGTGCTTCTCCCCCATCCCTCATCACCCGTCACCCGTCACTCATCACTCATCACTCATCACTCATCACTCACCCGGGCGGCGGCGTCCAGGATTCCCGTCTCGCGCAGCCATTCCAGGCCGGGTGCCGCCAGAAAGTAGCCGTTGACCAGGTCTTGCTTGTTGTAGGTGATTTCCCTGCCCGCAGGGTCCACCACCACGCCGCCGGCGGCCGCCACCACGGCGTGTCCGGCTCCCGTATCCCATTCCCAGGTGGGGCCGAACCGGGGATAGAAATCCGCTTCGCCGGCGGCCACGGCGCAGAACTTGAGTGCGCTTCCCCGCGGCAGCCTTTCGTGGGGGGGGAGGAGGTTGAAGAAGGATTCCATGGCCGGCGTGGGATGGGATCGGGTGGCCACGACGACCAGCGGCCTATCCGGTTCGGGCGCCTTGATCTTCAGCGGCCGTGTTTCCCTGCCCGCCTTTTCGAAGGCGCCGGTTTCCACGTCGCCCACGAACAACCGGTCCGCATCGGGCACGTACACTATGCCGAAGACGGGGGCGCCGTCTTCGATCAGCGCCACGTTGATGGTGAATTCTCCGTTTCTCTTGATGAACTCCTTGGTGCCGTCCAGGGGATCCACCAGCCAGAAGCGTTTCCAACCCTTGCGGATTTCGTAGGTGATGCTTTTTCCTTCCTCGGAAAGGACGGGAATATCCGGGGTGATCCGCTCCAATCCTGTACTCAGGATCTCGTGGGATTTCCGGTCGGCCAGGGTGAGCGGCGTACGGTCCTCCTTGGTGGTGACGGCGAAGTCCGATCGGTAGATTTCCAGGATGGCGGTTCCGGCTTCCCGGACCAGCATTTCCAAGTCCTCGGCAAATGGGCGCATGGGAGTTTTCCTCTCTTTCTCATTTCCCTGTTGCATGGGGGACATGCCCTGTGCTATGGAACCTCGGTTCAACCCAAACCGCACATTCCGCGAACCTTTTGGTGCCTGAGCCGCCGGGGCCGGGTGCATCGCGGGATGGAGGGCAAACCAGAAGGAGGTTTTTGTATGTCGGTTGTTACCATGAAGCAGCTTCTTGAAGCCGGTGTCCATTTCGGGCACCAGACCCGCCGCTGGAACCCCAAGATGAAACCCTACATCTTCGGGGCCCGCAACGGAATCTACATTATCGACCTGCAGCGCACGGTCAAGCTTTTCCGGACGGCCTACAAGTTCGTGGTGGACGTGACGGCGGCCGGGGAAAACGTCCTTTTCGTGGGAACCAAGCGCCAGGCCCAGGACACGATCCGGGAACAGGCCGAGCGGTGCGGCATGTTTTATGTCAATCACCGCTGGCTGGGCGGCATGCTCACCAATTTCAAGACCATCAAGCTCCGCATCGACCGCCTCAAAGAGCTGGACGCCATGTTCGAAGACGGCAGTGTCAACCGTTTCCCCAAAAAGGAAGTGCTGCGCCTGGCCCGCGAACGGGAAAAGCTGGAACGGAATCTGGGCGGCATCAAGAACATGACCCGCCTTCCCGGCGCGGTCTACGTGGTGGACCCGCAAAAGGAAAAGATCGCCGTGGCCGAGGCCAATCGCCTGGGAATCCCGGTGGTGGCCATTATTGACACCAACTGCGATCCGGACGTGATCGACTATCCCATCCCCGGCAACGACGACGCCATCCGGGCCATTAAGCTCATTACCACCCGTATCGCCGATGCCTGTGTGGAAGGGCGCCAGCAGTTTGAAGAGTCCCGTCAGGCCGCCGGCGACAAGGAACCGGAAGGACTGGAAGAAGTGCCTGCAGGCAAGCTGCTCCAGGAAGAGGAAGGCGGCCCCGAGGTGGAAATCGTCAACCCGGTGGAGGCGGCTCCGGCTCCCGAGGCGGCACCCCGGGATGCCGAGTAATCAGCAGAATTTGCTACAACCTGAAGGAATACCCGGCGGCGGATGCACCATCCGCCGTTGGTGTGAAAAGGGACAAGGAGGAGACCGTTGGAAATTACAGCTGCCATGGTTCGGGAACTGCGTGAAAAGACCAATGCCGGCATGATGGACTGCAAGAAAGCCCTGCAGGAGACCGGTGGGGACATGGAAAAGGCCGTGGACCTGCTCCGCAAGAAGGGGCTGGCCACCGCCATGAAACGCGCCGGCAAGGAAGCCAGCGAAGGCGCCGTGCAGGCCTACATCCATGCGGGCGGCAAGATCGGCGTGCTGGTGGAGGTAAACTGCGAAACCGATTTCGCGGCGCGAAGCGAAGACTTCCAGACCTTCGTGAAGGACGTGGCCATGCAGATCGCCGCCACCAACCCCCTGGGCATTACCCGCGAGGACGTGCCCCAGGACGTGGTGGAGCGGGAGCGCGCCATTTTCGTGGAGCAGGCCAAGGAGTCGGGCAAGCCGGATCATATCGTGGAAAAAATGGTGGAAGGCCGCTTGCGCAAGTTCTATGAGGAAAACGTCCTGATGGAACAGGCCTTCGTCAAGGATCCGGACAAGACCATCGAGGACTACCTGAACGAGCTGGTGGCCAAGACGGGCGAACGCATCGTGATCCGCCGCTTCGTGCGCTACCAGTTGGGCGCTTAGGAACTTGCCCGGGAACGCCGCGGATGATCTCTTTTCTCGTAGCTGCGAAGGAGTCCCACGCCGTCGGCTAGGCCATCGCATACGGCTTGCGCCTTCAAGGGGTTACCATGATCCTTCTCCGCGGGGCTGAAGCCCCGCGGCTACGGAAAGAGCGGCCATAGCCCGGGCTCTTGTGTCGGAGAGCCATGGTCGGACATGCTCTTGGCGGGCGGTCCGGGAACGGGTGTGGGAGCGGCGTGAGCCGTGATTCTGTGCTTGCCTGACGGAAGGAAGGATGCTTTGCTGTGGCCAAAGATGCCCCGATTTACCGCCGTGTGCTGCTTAAGCTGAGCGGCGAGGCCCTGATGGGCGACGGCAACTACGGAATCGAGCCCCGCGTGATCGAAGAGATCGCCGAAGAGATCGCCCAGGTGCACCACCTGGGCGTGGAAATGGCGCTGGTGATCGGGGGCGGCAACATCTTCCGCGGCGTATCCGCCGCGTCCAAGGGCATGGACCGGGCCACGGCCGACTACATGGGCATGCTGGCCACGGTGATGAACGCCCTGGCTCTGCAACAGGCCCTGGAAAAGCGCGGCGTGACCACGCGGGTCCAGTCGGCCATCGATATGAAGGAAGTGGCCGAGCCCTATATCCGTCGCCGTGCCATCCGCCACCTGGAAAAGGGACGGATCGTCATCTTCGCCGCCGGGACGGGGCTTCCATTTTTCACCACCGATACGGCGGCGGCGCTGCGGGCGGTGGAGATTGGAGCCTCGGTGCTGCTGAAGGCCACCAAGGTGGACGGCGTCTACGATTCGGATCCCATGAAGGATTCCAAGGCCCGAAAATACGACCGGGTGACCTTCACCGAAGTGTTGCAAAAGAATCTCAAGGTCATGGATGCCACCGCCATCTCCATGGCCCGGGATCATAACCTTCCGGTGATTGTCTTCAATTTGAGAAAGAGCGGAAACATCCGCAAGGTGATCATGGGGAAAACCGTGGGAACGTTGGTGGAGGGAGGTGCCGATGCTGAATGACGTCTACGCGGATGCAAGAGACAGGATGCAGAAAGCCCTCGGCAACCTGGACAAGGAGTTCAAACGCCTGAGGACGGGGCGGGCCTCCGTGGCCTTGGTGGACGGCATCAAGGTCGAATATTACGGGACTCCCACGCCCCTCAACCAACTGGCCACGCTCACCATTCCCGAACCGCGCACCATCATGATCCAGCCGTGGGACCAGAGCTGCATCGGTGAGGTGGAAAAGGCCATCCTGAAGTCCGAACTGGGGCTCACCCCCATGAACGACGGGAAGGTGATCCGCATCAACGTGCCACCTCTCACCGAAGAACGGCGCAGGGAGCTGGTCAAGCTCGTGAAGAAGATGGCCGAAGAGGCCAAGGTGGCGGTCCGCAACATCCGCCGCGATGCCAACGAGATGATCAAGGACCTGAAGAAAGAGAAAGAGATCTCCGAGGACGAGCAGTTCAAGGGCCAGGAAGAGGTCCAGAAGATCACGGACGAGTTCATCAAGAAGATCGATGAGCTGAGCGCGGCCAAGGAAAAAGAGATCCTCGAGATCTAAGAAGATGCCATGGATCGTCTTGACCCGAACCGACTGCCCCGCCACGTGGCCATCATCATGGATGGCAACGGCCGCTGGGCCCAAAAGCGGCTCCTCAACCGGGTGGCTGGCCACGAGGAGGGGGCGGAATCCGTCCGGGCCGTCATCGAAACCGCCCGCCGCATCGGCATCCCCCATCTGACCCTCTACGCCTTTTCCAAGGAGAACTGGCAGAGGCCCAAGCATGAGGTGCAGGCGCTCTGGCAGCTTCTCCGCCGCTTTATCCGTTCCGAACGGCCCAAGCTGCTGGAAAACAGGATCCGCGTGCGCCATTTCGGCGACCCGGAAGGGATTCCGGAAGACGTGTACGCCGAATTTGCATCCCTGATCCGGGAAACGGCCGGATTCGACAAGCTCACCGTCAACTTGGCCTTGAACTACGGCGGGCGCCAGGAGATTCTGCGGGCCGCCGCGCTCTTCGCCGAGGACGTGCGGGCCGGCCGATGCAACCCTTCGGATCTGACCCAAGAAGCCTTCGAAAAGCACCTCTTCACCGCCGATACGCCGGAATTGGATCTGCTCATCCGCACCAGCGGCGAGTGCCGAGTGAGCAACTTCCTGCTGTGGCAGCTGGCCTATGCGGAGATCTACATCACCGAAACCCTCTGGCCGGACTTTCGGGAGCCGCAATTCATCGAGGCGCTGTTGGACTATCAAAGGCGGGAGCGGCGGTTCGGAAAAACCAGCGAACAACTGCGATCCTCAATTCCTCCCAACTCCTAATCCTTCAATTGTCGAATGGGGCGGCGATGTCTCAATGGAGTTCACATGCCAAGCGATGGGTGACGGGGCTGGGTTTGGCCGTGCCGCTCATCGCCCTGCTGGCGTACGGGCCCCTGTGGCTGTGGGCCGCCGCGGTGACCGCGGCGGCCTGCGTGGGCCTGTGGGAATACGAAAACATGGCGCAGGAAGGGACGGTCCCCAAAGAGTGGCTGGTCTTCAGCCTGGGCACGGGGGCCCTCTTTCCCGTGGCCGCTTACGCCCTGGGATCTTCGGGGCTGCTGGCGGCGGCTGCGGTGAGCGTGTTCCTGATGCTCTTTGCCCATCTGGCCCGCCCTCCTCTCTCCCGACCCGCTCTGGTTCGGGGCATGATCAGCTTGGGCGGCTGGACCTATGTTTGCTTCTTGTTGAGTTTCGTCCTGCTGCTGGGGGCGCTGCCCCACGGGAGGGCCTGGGTCTTCTACGTTCTGGTGGTGATCGTGGCCGGCGATACGGGCGCGTTCTACACGGGCCGGAGGTTCGGCCGAAGGAAGCTCTACGAGGCGGTGAGTCCCAAGAAAACCATCGAGGGATCCATGGGAGGGCTGGCGGCCGCCATGTTTGTGGGAACGCTGTTCGGGCTCGCGTTCCTGCGGGAGAGCGGCGCTGCGGTTTTCCACTTTCTGTTTCTTTCCGCAGTGGTGGAACTGGTGGGCCAGGTGGGGGACTTGATGGAGTCCCTTCTCAAGCGCATGGCCGGCGTGAAGGATTCCAGCAACCTGCTCCCGGGCCACGGTGGGCTGCTGGACAGGTTGGACAGCCTGCTTTTCGCCTTTCCCATCACTTGGTTTTTTGCCGAAAGGCTTTAAAAAGAAAAGAGCCGCGGATGAACGCGAATGGACGCCAAGAAGTCTTTTATGTTTTCATGCCTGCGGGGTGGCGTGCCTCGCCATGAGCGTTAATATGAAACGCGCTCTCGTCCCGTTCGCGCCCGCGGCTTGTAGGGGCGAATAATCATTCGCCCCTACAGGGGCTTGCTTCCCAAAGGTGCGTTTCATCCTTCGTTGTCACGGGTCCTCCATGATGGGGGCTGATATGAGTCGGTGTGAAGAAGTCTTGCGCAGATGCAGGTGACATGAAAAGGCTGAGCATTCTCGGAAGTACCGGGTCCATCGGAGTCAGCACCCTGGAGGTGGTGCGCCAATTTCCCGACAGGTTCCAGGTGGTGGGCCTGGCCGCCGGGCGCAATGTGCGGCTTCTGGCGGACCAGATCCGATCCTTCCGGCCCCGTTGCGCGGCCGTTCTGGACGAAAAGGCGGTGGAGAATCTGGAAAACCTTCTGGGACCGGACGATCCCCGCCCGGAGATCGTGTGGGGAGAGGAAGGGTACCGCCGCGTGGCCACCCTGGAGTCCGCCCGCATGGTGGTGTCCGCCATCGTGGGGGCTGCCGGACTGCTGCCCACCTTGGCGGCCATCGAGGCGGGAAAGGACGTCGCCCTGGCCAACAAGGAAACGCTGGTCATCGCCGGCCAGGTGGTCATGGAACGGGTGGAACGCCGGGGGGTGCATCTCCTTCCCGTGGACAGCGAGCACAGCGCCATCTTCCAGGCCCTGCAGGGCAATTCCCGAAAGGCGCTCAAACGGATCCTGCTCACGGCTTCCGGCGGCCCGTTCTTCGGAAGCACCGCCCAGAGGCTGGAATCGGTGACCCCGGAAGCGGCTCTGCGACACCCCAACTGGGCCATGGGCCCCAAGATCACCATCGATTCGGCCACCCTCATGAACAAGGGGCTGGAGGTCATCGAGGCGCACTGGCTGTTTCAGGTACCCGTGGAAGCCATCCACGTGCACATCCATCCGGAAAGCATCGTCCACTCCATGGTGGAATACGTGGACGGGTCGGTCATTGCCCAGTTGGGCGTGCCGGACATGAAAATTCCCATCGCCTATGCGTTGTCTTATCCCGATCGGCTTCCGGTGTCGGCCCCGGCGCTCGATCTGTTCGACCTGGGGACCCTGACCTTCCATCGGCCGGACCCGGAGGCCTTCCCGTGCCTGCGGTTGGCCTACGAAGCGGCCGGCACCGGGGGAACCCTGCCGGCCGTGCTCAATGCGGCCAACGAGGTGGCCGTTCAGGCCTTTCTGGAAGGGGCCTTGGGATTCATGGACATCCCACGGCTCATCGAGGAGGTGATGGGCATCCACCAGGTGGAGCCGGCCGACAGCGTGGAAAGAATCCTGAGCGCCGACGGCTGGGCGCGGGAAAAGGCGCGGGAATTCGTGGTTGGGAGAGCGTGCAATCGTCGCGCCCAGGCCCTATAGTAGGACGATCAACCAACCGATACCTGTGGGAGCGCCGCAAGGCGCGATGATCCGGCGGGTGCGAGTGTTTCGAAGAAGGAGGACTTTGTTTTGCTGACCACGATCCTGTCCACAGCCGTGGTGCTGGGGGTTTTGATCTTCGTCCACGAACTGGGGCACTTCCTGGTGGCCCGGAGGGCCGGAGTGACCGTGCTGCGCTTTTCCCTGGGGTTCGGTCCCCGGGTGTTCGGCATCCGCCGGGGTGAGACCGACTACTGCGTGTCGCTGGTGCCGTTGGGCGGCTACGTGAAGATGCTGGGAGAAGATCCCGAAGAGGAAGTGGCGGAGGCGGAGAAGGAGCGAAGCTTTTCCCACCAGCCGGTCAAAAAGCGCCTCGCCATCGTGCTGGCGGGCCCGCTTTCCAACGTGATCCTGGCCGTGGCCCTTTTCGCCGTGGTCTTCGGGGTTTTCGGCCTGCCCCATCTCACCACGGAAATCGGTACCGTCACTCCGGATTCCCCCGCCGCCGAGGCGGGGCTGCAGCCCGGCGACAAGGTGCTTTCCATCAACGGAAGGGAGCTGGCGGACTGGGACGCCCTGTCTGAGACGATCCAGCAGGAAGGCCTGGGACCGCTGGACGTGGTGGTGGAGCGGGAAGGCGAGGTGCTGCACTTCCGGGTGACGCCGCAGGTCCGGGAAGTGAAGAACATCTTCGGCGAACCGATCCAGCGGCCCATCATCGGGATCACGGCTTCGGGCTCCTACGAGGTGGAGCGGGTCAATCCCTTCCTGGCGCTCTATTACAGCCTGGGACAGACCTGGACGTTGAGCAAGCTCTTCTTTCTGACCATCGTGAAGCTGATCCAGAGGGTGCTCCCCATGGAAACACTGGGCGGTCCCATCCTGATCGCCCAGATGGCGGGACAGCAGGCCCAGGAAGGCCTCATGAACTTTCTCCACTTCATGGGGCTCATCAGCATCAACCTGGCCATCCTGAACCTGCTGCCCATCCCGGTTCTGGACGGCGGACACATCTTCTTCTTCCTGCTGGAAGCCCTGCTGGGGCGCCCCATCAGCGTGCGGAAGATGGAGATGGCTCAGAAGGTGGGGTTGTTCGTTCTGATCCTGCTCATGGTGTTCGTCTTCTACAACGACATCATGCGCCTCCTGCCCAAGGGCCAGGGAATTCCAATGCCGTAGACTGTCAGGGAGGGACCGGGCGCATGAAAATCCTGGCGGTGGACACGTCCACCACATCCGGCAGCGTGGCCCTGTGCACGGAAGACCGCGTGGTGGCCGAGTGGACCCTGGTGTCCGCCCGGACGCACAACCGGAGGCTTCTTGCGGGCGTGGACCGCATCCTGGCCGACGCCGGCTGGGATCTGGAGGAGGTGGACGCCTTCGCTGTCACGGTGGGTCCCGGCAGCTTCACCGGCATTCGCATCGGTTTGAGCACCCTGAAGGCCATGGCGTGGGCCCTGGGAAAGCCGCTCTACGGGGTTTCCACCCTGGAGGCCTTGGCCGAGCCGCTTGCGACCGCTTCCCTCCCGGTCTGTCCCATGGTGGATGCCCGCAAAAAGGAGATCTACGCGGCGCTCTACCGGCCCGGCGCACCGGGGGTGCTCAGCGAGGAGCGCCCCGCCGCGGTGTTCGCCCCCGAGGCGGTGGCCCAATGGGTGAACGAACCTGTTTTCGTCTGCGGAGATGGGTGGCTGCAGTATCGATCCCGACTGCGGGAGATTCTCGGGGACAAGCTGGTGGACCCGGGCCCGGGCTATCACGGAATCCGGGCCGGGAACGTGGGCCGGATCGCTTTGCGGAAAATGGCGGCGGGAGCCCCCTCGGATCCGGTGGACCTCGTTCCCAGCTATATCCGCCCGTCGGAAGCGGAAATCAACAACCCCCACCTGGCCCGTTCCCTTGCTTGACAGACTGGCTCCGTTGATGCATTCGAGACGACGTTCAGGCGGGATGGCTCGCAGATCGGTGTGCGGCTGGCGGCGCATCCTTCGCCACCCGCGGTTTCCCCTCACCTTCCTGGCGAGAAATCTGGCCCTGCTGATCCGTGAAGATCGGACTCCGGTGCCGGTTCGGCTGAAAAAGGTGTATCTTGCGGGCGTGGTTTGCCAGAGAGCCGGCTGGTTTGCCCATCTGATGAACGAACTGAACGGAAGGACCGGGGACGCACAAGGAACGCAAAGCGGCGTTCCTTCCGGCCGGGAAAGGGAAGACATCGAATCCTACTGCGAGCATTGCGGATTGTGCTGCGAGATCGCCGGCGGATATCCGGATTTTTCCGGCACCCCCCCACTCCCGGACGCATGGCAAGAGCTCTTTCAAAACGGCCTGGGGCCGGGACACCGGTTCTGCCCGTTCCTTCTGGAAGACAGGACCCGCGGCCGAAGCGGCTGCGCCATCCATCCCCGGCGGCCCAATCCGTGCCGCATCTTCGAAGCGGACGAATGCCGGGTGCTCAAAGACGATGTGGAGGCGGAACGCGCATCGGGGCACGCTTTCCCGCCCATGACGCGGCGAGCCGTCAGCCGCCTCCTGCTGTGATGAAACGGGGCCTAGGAGGCCGTCCGAAAACGTCGCGGGTGATCTCTTTCCTCGTAGCGCAGCCCTTAAGGGCTGCGGAAGGACCCCCGAACGTTGGATGGGCCGTCGCGTATTTCCTGTCGCTTCATGAAGTTGCGATGGCCCTTTCCGCGGGGCTGAAGCCCCGCGGCTACGAAAAGAGGGGCCACAGCCCGGGCTCTTGTCTCGGCGAGCCATTGTCGGACAGGCTCTAGGGGCCTTGAGCATGGCCCGAATCTCCGTCAGTCCAGCGGGCGCGAAGCCCGCCCCTGGAAAGGCGCATGGAGCCCCCGGGTTGGAGCGGGGTTTATTCCCGCCCGCCGGTCCGGCGGTAACAATGCGGCACGAACGATCCGTGGGAGCGGCGAAAGCCGCGAAACGGGCCGCCGGCCGTTCCATGGCGACACCCGGCTCACCGCGCCTTGCGGCGCTCCCACAGGGCGGACAGCGCCTGGGTGCAGGTTCTTTCATGCATGATGGGCTGTGCCCGGACGACCAGGACCATTGGGTTGTCGTTTCAAATCCCACACGATGGAAGGAAGAACCGGATCGGTCGGGATTGTGATGACGGTTTGTGACAGTGTGAAGCGAAACCCGGGGCGTCTCGACGCCCCGGTCGGTTTGGAGAAATAAACCATGTCCGTTGTTGCCATCGTGGGACGGCCCAACGTGGGCAAGTCCACCCTTTTCAACAGGATCTGCAGGAGACGCCACGCCCTGGTGGACGACTTCCCCGGCGTGACCCGGGACCGCCTGTCGGCTCCCGTGGAATACGAAGGAAGACGCTTCATCCTCATGGATACGGGAGGATACCTGAGCGGCGACGCCACCACGTTTGCGGAACAGACCCGCCGTCAGGTGCTCCTGGCCCTGGACGAAGCGGATGCCATCATCTTCTTGGCCGATGCCAAAGCGGGCCTGCATCCCGGGGATGAAGAGCTGGTGCATCTCCTGCGGCGCTCCCAAAAGCCGGTCTTTTACGCCGTGAACAAGGTGGACGGGCGGGAGCAGGAAGTGCATGCCGCGGAGTTCTTCGGCCTGGGGCTGGATCGGATCTACAGCGTGAGTGCGGCCCATGGCTACGGGGTGCGGGAGCTTCTGGATGACGTGGTGGCTTCTCTTCCCGAAGAGTGGGAGGATGACCAGGATGATCCGGATCCACCCGTTCGGGTTTCCGTGGTGGGGCGCCCCAACGCCGGCAAATCCACGCTGGTCAATGCCCTTCTGGGCGAACAGCGGGTGATCGTCAGTCCCATCCCGGGAACGACCCGGGACGCGGTGGACACCCCGCTGGAAGCGGGAGGACGACGCTTTGTGCTCATCGACACCGCGGGCATCCGGCGAAAGGGCAAGACCCGGGAGAAGCTGGAAAAACTAAGCGTCATCAAGGCGCTGGACAGCATCGACCGAAGCCACGTGGCCGTGCTGGTCCTGGACGCCGTGGAGGGGGTGACCGACCAGGATCTGCACATCGGGGGCTACATTCAGGAAAAGGGGCGGGGCTGCGTGATCGCGGTGAACAAGTGGGACGCCTTCGAAAAGGATCCCAAAAGAATCCGCCTCTTCATGCAGGATCTTCGGGATCGGTTCCGTTTTCTCCCCTTTGCGCCCATTCTCACCATCAGCGCCCTGAAGGGTAAGCGCATTTCCCGGCTGCTTCCCACGGTCCTGGAGGTCTTCGGCCAATATAACCTGCGGGTGAATACCGGGACGGTGAACCGGGTCCTCGCGGAAGCCCTGGAAAAGCACGAGCCGCCCCTGGTGTCCGGCAGGCGCCTCAAGTTCTACTACGCCACCCAGCCGTCCACCCGTCCACCCACCTTCGTGCTCTTTTGCAACTACCCGGACAAGGTGCACTTTTCCTACCAAAGATTTCTCACCAACCAGTTCCGGGAGGCCTTCGGGATGGACAAGACCCCCCTTCGACTTCTGTTCCGGGAACGGTCCAGGCGCGGAGAGGATCACTCATGAGGGGCCGAAGAACCGATTTGTGGGCGCGCCCGAAACGGCGCTGGGGCCGTCGGGTTCTCCCTCTGGTCGTTCTGGCGGCGTTGGGCTGGTGGTGGCTGATGCCGGAATCGCCTGCACCCCCCGATGGAACCCATGAGCCGCTCTCAACGGTCCCGCCGTCCCAGGAAAATTCTGTTCCCAAGGCGGTGGTAGGCCCTGAAGCGACGCAGGAGAAGCCGGAGCCGGTTTCCCAGCGGAAGAAGATCGTTGCGGTCTTGCCCTTGAGCGGCCCCTTCGCCGGGCAGGGACGGATGCTTCGTCACGGCATGCAACTGGCCGTGAAGGAGGCGCCTCCGGACGGAATCCCCAAGCTGGAGTTCCTGGACGGATGGGGGGGGGACCCGGCCTTCCGCGACAAGCTGGGCGAGATGGTGCAGGATCCGGCGGTCTATGCCCTGCTGGTTCACCTTCCTCTGGACCGGCTGGAAGAGGTGTCCTCCCGGGCCGCCCGGGCAGGGGTCCTGGTGGTGTCCGTGGCCAACACCCACCAGAAACTGGCAAGGGATGGACGGGTGCTGCCCTTCCTGGGTTCCGACGAGGCGGAGGCGCGCGAGACGGCGCGCCTGATCGGCGCCCGTTACGGCAAGAGCCCCGTCACCATCCTGGAGGAAGAAAGCCCGTACGGGACCTTCTTTTCTTCCCATTTCCGGGATGAAGCGGGAAAGGTCGGCCTTTCCGTGCATCGCCTGGTCCTGACTCCGGGGACCCTCCCGCCTGAAGACGTGCTGAAGAGCTCGAAGAAGATCATGCTTGCCGGATCCCCCGCCTGGGCGGCGGATATCGTGGCGGCCCTGGAATCGGCCGGGTACAGGGGCCTTTACTTCGTGCCGCACACCTTCGCCGCGGATTATGCGCGGGATCTTCTGGCGGGAGCCGTGGATCGGGTTCGCTTCGTCCTTCCCATGGAGTGGCGCCCCGGCACCGCATCCGACACGGCGTTTCGTGAAGCCTACCGGAGAGCCTACTGGAAGGAACCCGGGTGGCTGGCTCTGGTGGGTTACGACTGCGCCCGCTGGATCACCGATCTCGTCCGGCGCACCACCCAATCGCGACGGGAGTTTTCCGCCAAGCTTCTATCGGGGGAACCGACGGCCCCCTCCGGCACATGGGTGGGGGGGTCCTTTCAGCTCGACGAGGGAGGCAACGTGAGGCGCACCTACAGCCTGGCGGCCCTGAAAAACGGGGTCCTGGCCCCCATAGATCAATGATTCCGAAGCCTTGGAATGTCCGAGAAGTCGGGAATTGCGCCTTGACACACCCGGGGGATCGTGTTAGGAAACCCCGGTCTTTGCCAAGGCGGGACCATCGGAACGCATGGGCCGTTAACTCAGTTGGTAGAGTATCTGCCTTTTAAGCAGAGAGTCGCTGGTTCGAGTCCAGCACGGCCCACCAACCCAATCATCATCCAACCGGTCTCTTCGGAGGCCGGTTTTTTGTTGCCGGCGTTTTGGGTTCAAGAACGGTTCATCGACTGCCGATAGATCTCTTGAGGGGAGGTCCACGCACGGGGGCGAATCCTGGTGGAAGCCCCGCGGGAGGATGCCATGCCGGTGATTCTGGTTGCGGACGATGAAAAGCGCTACTTGGACCTATTGAGAAAGCTGTTGGAGCCGCTGGGCTACGAAGTCGTCACGGCGGAAGACGGTCTGGACGCGTGGCGTCGTGTCCGGGAAAATCCTCCGGATCTCATTCTGTTGGACCTGGCCATGCCGGGTTTGGACGGCTTGGAAGTCCTTCGCCGCGTGAAAGCCGACGCGGTGGTGAAGCATATCCCGGTGGTCATGGTGACCGGGATGGACGACAGCCGCACGCGGGTGGAAGCTCTGGAGGAGGGAGCGGACGACTTTCTGAGCAAGCCCTTCGATTATGCAGAATTGCGGGCCCGGGTGCGCTCCCTTCTCAAGGTGAAGGCCTACCACGACCACCTGCGGCGCTACAACCTGCGGCTTGAAAAGACCGTGGAAGAACGCACCCGGGAGCTCCGGGAAGCTCTGGAGCACCTCAAGGCGGTGAGCGAGGAAACGATCCTCCGCCTGTGCCGGGCGGCGGAATACAGGGATGAAGAAACCGGCATGCACATATGGAGAATGAGTCGCTACAGCGCCGCGGTGGCCGAGGCCATGGGCCTGGGATCCGACTTCGTGGAAAGTATGCTTCACGCCGCCCCCATGCACGACATCGGTAAGATCGGCATTCCGGATCATATCCTGCTGAAACCGGGCCGGCTCACCGACCATGAGCGGGAAATCATGAAAAAGCACACCCTGATCGGCGCCAGGATCCTGGAAGGGGGCCGCACGGCCTATGTCCGCATGGGGGAGGTGATCGCCCTGACACACCACGAGAAATGGAACGGAACCGGCTACCCGCGGGGACTGAAAGGAAACGAGATCCCCCTGGAAGGGCGTATCGTGGCCGTGGCGGACGTCTTCGACGCCCTCACATCGCGCCGGCCCTACAAGGAACCCTACTCATTGGAAAAATCGTTGGAAGTGATCGGTCGTGAACGGGGTGGCCATTTCGACCCGGAAGTCGTGGACGCCTTTTTCCGTGCGCTGGACCGCATCCGGTCCATCCGTGAAGAGTTTGACGACCGCCGCGCGCAACTTATGCCCTCGCAGGTGTCCGCCGGATTCCAGTGGGGGGACGCCTTCATTCCCTATTGGGAGGATGCAGCCGCGGGGCTTCAGCCCGGCGGGAAAGGGCCGACGCAACCCCTTGAGATGGCAGGCGGTACTCAATGGCCTAACCCAAGTTTGTCACTTTTGTGTGTAAGTTACTGATTTTGTTGTAGAGTGCTTTCAAATTCTACACTACAAATTTTTCATTCGATGACGGTCAGCCTCCTTAATGGCCGTACCGGGAGCCCGAGAGCATTGTAAATTTTCACGTGAACCGGTTCCGGCTCGGACGTGTGTCGTATGTGAATGACCTGCCCTTTGTCATTGACCATGCTGGTGGTCACCCGCACTTGGCCACTCAGATGCGTTCGCAAGGTGGCCCAGTGGTGACGAATTCCGCTTTCGCGAAGCGTCCTCTGGATGACGCACAGCAGATGGTAAGCAAGGAC